>URYG01000284.1 GCA_900551985.1 uncultured Prevotella sp.
TTCGATGAAGTCATCACCGGTTTCCGCCTTCGAGCCACACGGATGGCTGACATGGTAGCCTCGGTTCCGCTGTTGACGAAGCGCAGGCGCTCCATGGATGGGAAGGATTCTCTTACCTTCTCGGCAAGGGTGGTTTCGGCAAGGGTAGGGATGCCGAAGCTGCTTCCGTGGAAGATGGCATCGGATGCTGCCTTGCTCACCTTGTCGTTGTTATGACCTAAAATAAAAACGCCCCATGACATGCAGAAATCGATAAACTTGTTGTCATCGATATCGTAGATGTATGGACCCTTGGCGTCGCGCACGAAGAGCGGGGTGGTTCCTACGCTCTTCAGGGCTCTTACTGGGGAGTTTACTCCGCCAGGTATTATCTGTTTTGCCTGCTCGAAAGCGGCGGCTGAGTTTTTTCTTTCTTTCATATTATCCTATCTTAATATTCCAATCTTCTGCTTTTTCGATGAGCTCCTTGGCATAATAGGTGATGATGTACTGGGCGCCGGCACGCTTGATGGCGATGAGGCTCTCGAATGCTACACGGCTCTCATCGAGATAGCCGAGCTTGGCGGCTGCCTTCAGCATCGAATACTCGCCGCTTACCTGATAGGCTACCATCGGAATATTTGGGAACTTCTCTACGCCGCGGGCTATCATGTCGAGATATGGCATGGCTGGCTTCACCATCGTCCAGTCGGCTCCTTCTTCTATATCGGCTGCAATCTCATCGAGACCCTGGTCGTGGGTGCGGAAGTCCATCTGGTAGCTCTTTCTATCGCCAAAACTTGGGGCAGAATCGGCTGCATCTCTGAATGGACCATAGAAGGCTGAGGCGTATTTTGCTGAATATGCCAATACCTTGCACTGCTTGTCGAGACCACCTTCGCGAAGACGGTTCTTGATGGCTTCCACCTGTCCATCCATCATGGCTGATGGCGCTACGAAGTCGGCGCCAGCCTTGGCATGAACGTAGGCTTCCTCAGCGAGCAATGGAAGGGTGGAGTCGTTATCTACATCGTGATGATGCAGGAGTCCGCAATGACCATGACTGGTGTATTCGCAGAGGCAGACGTCGGTGAAGACAATAATATCCTTGCCAAACTCAGCCTTGATGGCTTTTACGGCACGGGCGATGAGGGCATCGTCGGCATAGGCAGCGCTGCCTCGCTCATCCTTCTGCTCATCGGGAATCACTCCGAAGAGGAGCACCTTGTTGATGCCGAGGTTCTTGATTTCTTCGATGTCTTTCAGGAGGGTATCGATGCTGAAGCGATAGATGCCTGGCATGGTGGAAATCTCCTCCTTCTGGTTCTCGCCCTCTACTACGAAGTAAGGGTAGATAAAGTCTGCGGCACTCAGTGATACATCGGCATACTTGTCGCGAGTAGCCTGGTCTTTACGTAATTCTCTAAATCTTTTCATATCTATGTCGGTTTTATATTATTTATTTAATACTTCTTCCAGATGCTCCTGCGTGATAGGACCACGGGTGATGAACTCGGTGTTCTCAGGCAACTTGCCATACAGCTTGATGAAGTTGTCGATGGTAGAAGGCGATGTGAAGACGATGCGCTTGAAATGGTTGGGATTCACACGGCGCGGATGGTTCGGGAGTTCATTGTTATAGGCGATGACGCTCGTTACGTTGAACCCCAATTCCTGCAAGGCCAAAGTAATGGTCTCTGAAGACAAGGATGAGTGTGGATAGAAGATGTAATTGTTTTCATACCATGTTAGGAAATCAGCTTCCTTGTCAAAAAGGGCATTGCTTTTTTCACATGGCAGTTCTTTAAACAGCTTTTCAATCAATTCGTACCGTGGCTTAGCTTTATCAATTTTCTCTTTTTCTTTTTTGAACCATTCTATCACTCCGTAGCGATTGTCTTTCTCTACCTTTATCACATTTTTGATGCCTGCTCGGTGCAAAGCCTCTGCTGTGGTGTTACCAATGGCGATAAACACATGGTCTTCTTGTACTTCGAGTAGATCAGGATAGTAGTCAAGTGTCGGGTCAACGCTATATTGGCTTGTAAAGAGAAAGTATTCTGCTTCTTCATCTCCTTCATATTCTGATCTCAAAATAGCCCCTTTTCCTTTGTAAAATCTATAACAACCATTATCGTCGTATTTAGAAGAAAAGTAGGTATTGTCGTAGTTGATCTCTATCAGTGGCGTATAGGTGTAATCAGCCTTGCGCTTTTCTATGGCAGGCAGTGTACCTGTATAGAGCGTTGGCTTGATATCAGATGCCTGATGATGCTTCAGTCCTGCCACGTAGCCGATGAGGGCAATCAATGGGGTTGGGAGATTCTGCATCTCGCCGTTTCTCAGATTCCAGAGGGTAGTCTCGAAGGTCTGCTCATCGGGGCGGCTCACATTGTAGGTGAGGAGCACAGGGGTATTGAATGCCCAGCCTTCCTTGTCGATGAGTTGGGTTGCGATGGTCTGCAGCTGTTTGGCGCCCATATAATATACCAGGGTTTCTGCATCAGAAGTTACGGGCTGCGGAGTATGACCGCTGACCAAAGCTACGCTTGATGAGAAGTCACGATGGGTGAGACTGATTTTCTGGGATGCGGCGAGGGCTGAAGCGGTGGTGATACCAGGGATGACATTCACTTGGATGAGATTACTCTCCAGGTACTCGATTTCCTCGCTGCCGTGGGCGAAGATCATCGGGTCGCCACCTTTCAGGCGAACCACATTCTTGCCCTCTCGTGCTGCTTCGAGGAGGAGACGATTGATTTCTGCCTGCTCCTTGTGGTGATAGCCAGCACGCTTGCCTACGTAGATCTTCTCGGCTTTCTTATCTGCCAGATAGGATTCGTCGATGAGGTCGTCGTAGAGGATGATGTCGGCGGCATCGATGGCTTTTGCTGCCTTGATGGTAAGGAGATCCGGGTCGCCGGGACCGAAGCCTACGAGGGATACGGAGCCTTGCTTGTCGAGGATGCTCTTAGAAGCGAATGCCTGCTTCAAGTCGCTTCCTTTCTTTGCGGTGATGGCAAGGAAGCCTTGAAGAGGATGGGTTGGGAAAGGGAGCACTTCGGCGATTTCATCCTCCATGCCGAGTCGTTTCAGGGCACAGGTGGCAACGATGGCTGCATCGTATTTGCCATCTTTTACCTGCTGAACTCTTTCTTCAATGCAGCCGCGGATGCCTTTGATAGTCAGGTCGGGACGTAATTCGTTTAAACCTTTCTTGCGAAGCGGACTGCTGGTTCCGATGATACTGCCGGCAGGGAGTTCTGCCAGTTTCTTGTGGTCTCTGCTTACGAGCGAATCGGTGGTGTCGAAAGCAGGGAAGAGGGCGATGACCTCGATGTCCTCAGGCAGAGGATAGGGCAGGTCTTTCGCTGAATGGATGGCGATGTCGGCATCTCCCTGACGGATGGCATCGTCGAGTTCTCTCGTAAAGATGTCAGCAGGTGCTTCACCGTTCAGGAGTGAAATCTGCTGGTTCTTGTCGCCGTAAGATTCCAGGTATTTAATCTCGTAGGCGAGTTCCGGGAAGTTCTTGAAAACCTCCTCTACCTGCAGTCGGGAGAGACGACTGCCTCTTGCAATGACTCTAATCTTTTTATTCATCTTTAAAAATGTCGGTTAAATAATCAATGAATAACTAAATTATTTGTGATATATATTTCTTTCTCCTTTCCAAAGCTTCCTTCATCTCCTGAATCTCTTCTTCGATGATGGTTTCGGCTTTTTCTACTTCAGCTCCTCTCACTTCGATGTTCTCACGCACCTTTTTCTCCACGTCTCTGATGTTGTAGAGCTGCACGTGGGGGAGTTCGCTGAGTTGG
>URYG01000285.1 GCA_900551985.1 uncultured Prevotella sp.
ACCGCAAGCTTTTGAGCTTGTATTTCTGTGCTGGTTGCCCAACCCTCGAAGGAACGGGTGATGTGATTAAGGCAATGGAGCGCAAGGGAATAGATATGATAGAGGTAGGAATCCCATTCAGTGACCCTCTGGCTGATGGACCTGTCATTCAGAGTGCTGGTACTAAGGCTTTGAAGAATGGAATGACTGTAAAGAAGCTCTTCGCTCAGTTGAAAGCTATCAAGGATGATGTGAAGCTGCCGCTTGTGCTGATGGGCTATCTGAATCCTATCATGCACTACGGAATAGAAGATTTCTTCAAGAGTTGTGTAGAAAGTGGTGTGAGTGGAACTATCATTCCTGACCTTCCATTTGATGATTATCTGAAAGTGGTAAAGCCTATTGCTGACAGATATGATATCCGCGTTATCATGATGATTACTCCAGAGACAAGTGAGGAGCGTATCCGATTCATCGATGAGCATACTGATGGCTTTATCTATATGGTCAGTTCTGCCAGCATCACGGGTGCCCAGAGTAGCTTCGGTGATGCAAAGTTGGCTTATTTCAATCATATCAATGGTATGAATCTTCGTAATCCTCGTATGATTGGTTTCGGAATCAGCAACAAGCAGACTCTTACGAGTGCGCAGGATAACGCAGCTGGTGCCATCATCGGTAGTAAGTTTGTGACATTACTTAATGAAGTTGGCAATCCAGACCAGGCACTCGACCTGCTTTTCGAAGCACTCAAACATTAACATTGAACATTGAGCTTGGAACTTTGAACTTTATGATATGTTGTCTTAGTAATCATATAGTTCAAAGTTCAAAATTCAAAGTTCAAAGTAAGGGAGTAATCACAAAGTTCAAAATTCAAAGTTCAAAGTAATATGTATCAAGTTGACGATAAAGGATTTTTTGGAAAATTCGGAGGAGCTTATGTTCCTGAGATTTTATATAAGTGTGTAACTGAACTTCAGGAGGCTTATAAGCCTATCATAGAGAGCGAGGAGTTCAAGAAAGAGTATTATGCGCTCTTGAAGGATTATGTTGGCCGCCCTTCACCTCTTTACTATGCGAAGAGAATGAGTGAAAAGTATGGATGCCAACTCTATCTGAAGCGTGAGGATCTGAATCATACCGGTGCGCACAAGATTAACAATACCATCGGTCAGATTCTGATGGCAAAGAAGATGGGTAAAACCCGTATCATCGCCGAGACCGGAGCCGGACAGCATGGTGTAGCAACAGCTACCGTCTGTGCCTTGATGGATATGAAGTGTGAAATCTTTATGGGTGCTACCGATGTGGAGCGCCAGCATACCAATGTGGAGCGTATGAAGATGCTGGGCGCCAAGGTGAATCCTGTCCGTACAGGTAATATGACTTTGAGTGATGCATGCTCAGAGGCTATCCGCGACTGGTGCTGTCATCCACAGGATACATTCTATATCGTTGGTTCCACGATGGGACCTCATCCTTATCCTGATATCGTGGCAAAGATGCAGAGTGTGATCAGTGAGGAGCTGAAATGGCAGTTGGAAGAGAAGATTGGTCGCGATTATCCTGATTACCTCATCGCTTGTGTAGGTGGTGGAAGCAATGCTGCAGGTACCATCTATCATTATATCGATGATGAGCGAGTTCAGATCTATCTGGCTGAGGCTGCCGGTCATGGTATTGATACCAATTACACGGCTGCAACTATGCATTGCGGTACAGAGGGAATCATTCATGGTGCCCGCACGCTTGTGATGCAGACAGAGGATGGACAGATTGAGGAAGCCTTCACCATCAGTGCCGGTTTGGATTATCCGGGTATTGGACCTATGCATGCAGACTTGGCTACAAGGGGCAGAAGTCATGTACTTGCCATCAAGGATGATGAGGCTATCTATGCCGGTTACGAACTGACTCGTATGGAGGGTATCATACCTGCCATTGAAAGTGCTCATGCTGTGGCTGCCTTGAAGAAAATGAAGTTCAAGAAGGACGACGTGGTTGTTTTGACCGTTTCTGGCCGTGGTGACAAGGATGTAGAAACCTATTTGAGCCATAAGGAAATGGCTGGAGAATATGGAAATTTCTAAAGTATTTTAAAGCTTTTGCCCTTTCAGGGCGACAGACTTACACTCATTACTACCCAGGGTGTTACCCTGGGCTAGGAGCTTCTGCCCTTTCAGGGCGTGTGGGTGTAATTAGTTAAAGTTCAATCAATAAGAAACAATAGTTCGTTAATAATTCAATAATGTGCTAAGCAGCTATACGCTGTAAGCACGAGAGATCTTTGAAAATCTTACTAATTAAAGTTCGGTTCGGGGTGTACCCACTTGCTTTAAAAATTCGTTTCACCAAATAAATGTTGGTCATCAGTGACTTAAATGAAGACATAGAATATTCCATTCCCATCTCCTTCATAGTTACCTTGGCAACATTTAGTGATGTGAACGAAGCATTGAAAGCAAAATCGAGTTTCCACTTATCGCGAGCCTGGCAGTCCATAAGACCAGTATAGCCTTTGGCATCACGAAAGCAAAATTCGATCTGGAACCTAGTTCTATAATAAAGAAGTACCTCTTCACCCGAAAGTGAGGTGTTTGTAGAGAAGAATAGTTTCTTCTTGCCATTCGGTATCTGCCAGATGACAAGTCTAACTTTACACTTGAGTGTCTTGGAATAGGCAATCAAAGTATAAGCTGTTCCTTCTATATCTTTCATCTCCATCTTCTCCATTCGAGTGAGGTCAAGATTCTTCATATCAATCTTGCCATCCTTTGTCTTGGGGCGACCACGTTTTCCTGTACGTGGACCTGCATAGACATAAAAGAGACAAGCATTGTCACGAAAGCGGCTTATCAAAGAGAACCCTTCTTTCTTTATCCCATTAACAAATGTACTTGTAGAGAAGTAAGCATCTGCAACTATGAGGGTTGAGAGTTTGAGAAGTTCCTTGCGATAACGCTTAATGACGCTGATATAGAAATCTACCATAGTCTTATTTCTGAGACTTAGTTCTTTATTACTTAGCGACTGGTGGGCTCTTAACATCATGCAGTCTTTGGCATCAATATCTACGAGACCAATACCCATGATTTCGAGACCATGTTTAACAGACTGTGCACATCCTGACCAAAAACGACCGATATGTGGAGTCTTCTTGCCAGCTTTGCTGATGTAGCTGGGATCAATGGCAATAGCCCATTTTCCCTGTTTATCGAAGAAGCGTTTGGCAAGTGAGACATTAAGTTTGAGCCAGTCAATGCACTTCGACTTTTTCAAGCCGAATGCGTTGCGATAGGTTTGCTCAACATGCGAGCCATACCTTCCCATTTGGGTGAAATTTATCTTTCTTGGTATTACCATGAACAAAATTATCACCTCGATGAGTATTTTCTCGAAACTTTTTGTTAACTTTGCAGCCGAATCTTCAACTGCATCTTTAAAGATATCCATATATTGGTCAAGTCCTGTATTCATATAATTTTGCGTTTGTCGTGATTTGCAAAGTTACTGAAAATCAGCGACTTGACCAACTTTTTATAGTTAAGTTTTTATAAGCATTTCTTAATATAAGTTATTGATTTACAGACGATTAAATATTAATTTAACGCAGTATTGAAGAAAAAATGGCTAAGTTTAATTATACGACAGTAACTCGCACGATTCTCGCCGACCTCTATACGCCTGTGGGAGTTTATATGCGATTGAGAGATATTTACCCCCAGTCGGCTCTGATGGAGAGTAGCGACTACCATGGTTCTGAGAATTCCCGTTCCTTCATAGGTGTACATCCATTGGCTATACTGTT
>URYG01000286.1 GCA_900551985.1 uncultured Prevotella sp.
CAATGGCTTGCGATGACGGATGTTGTTGATAAACAGCGGAATCAACTTCTCTGGGAACTGGTATGGACCATAGTTGTTAGAGCAGTTGGTCACGATGGTAGGCATACCGTATGTATCGTGGAAAGCACGAACGAAGTGGTCTGAGCTTGCCTTAGATGCAGAGTATGGAGAGTGAGGATTATACTTGGTAGTCTCCACGAAGAACTCCTCGCCGTAAGCCTCGTGGTTCTTTCCGCTGGAAGCCTTGGTTGTGAAAGGAGCAGGAACGCCCTCAGGGTGAGTCATCTGCAATGCACCATACACCTCATCGGTAGAGATGTGGTAGAAACGCTTGCCCTCGTATCCCTCAGGAAGACTCTCCCAGTAGATCTTTGCCGCCTGGAGCAGAGACAGGGTACCCATCACATTGGTCTGAGCGAAAGTGAATGGATCCTTGATACTTCTATCTACATGACTTTCGGCTGCGAGGTGGATGATGCCATCTACCTTGTAGTCCTGCATCAGCTTCAGCATCAGGTCGAAATCGCAGATATCGCCCTTTACGAAGGTATAGTTTGGCTTGTCCTCGATGTCCTTGAGGTTAGCCAGGTTACCTGCGTATGTCAACTTGTCGAGGTTGATGATGTGATACTCAGGATATTTGTTCACGAAAAGTCTTACTACGTGTGAGCCGATGAAACCAGCACCGCCCGTGATAATGATATTCTTCATTTCAATTCTTTTTTATATTATTATTATTTTGCTTCTGCCAATTCGGCGATGCACTTCTTCAAACTGTCTGTCCAGTATGGCACCTTGAAACCGAAGGTCTGCTTCAGCTTGCTCTTGTCGAGCACAGAGAAGTGAGGACGCTTCACTGGGCTTGGGAACTCCTCGCTGTAGCAAGGCTGGATATCGCAGGTGTTGCCGCTGAGTTCGCAGATAATCTTGGCAAAGTCGAACCAAGAGCAAACACCCTCGTTAGAGAAGTGGTAGATACCGGTCTTGTCGAGCTGGTTGGTCTCAATGATGTGAGAGATGACAGCAGCCAGGTCGCCTGCATAAGTAGGCGTACCCACCTGGTCGAATACCACCTTCAGGGTGTCATGACTAGCCGTGAGGCTCTGCATGGTCTTTACGAAGTTCTTACCCCACTGCGAGTAGAGCCATGCTGTGCGGATGATGATGTGGTTGCATCCGGTAGCCTCGATGCTCTGTTCTCCTGCGAGTTTGGTCTTTCCGTATACGCCGAGCGGATTGGTTTCCCAGTCTTCCTTGCAAGGAATGTTCTTGTCGCCCTGGAACACATAGTCTGTGCTCACATGGATGAGGGTTCCATCCACTTCCTTCATCGCCTGCGCCAGGTTGCCTGCCGCCGTATTGTTGAGCAGGTTGGCGAGGTCAAAGTCACTCTCTGCCTTGTCCACGTTGGTATAGGCAGCGCAGTTAACGATAACCTGGACATCATTATCCTTCACCATTTCGCGGATGGCGTCCAGATTAGTGATGTCCAATTTCTCATAGCCTTCAGCCACATCGGTGAAGACAAACTTGTGATTGCTATTTTTGGCGCAAATCTGCATCTCATGGCCAAGCTGACCATTAGCGCCAGTAACTAATATATTCATTGGATTATAATTTTTCTATATTCAATTTATAACTAAGATTAAAAACTAAAGTTCACTAGCCCATTTTTTCCCTCGTTCCGTATGAAGGAAAATCGCCAGGCCCCATCCTACAATAGCAAAGATTGCAAAAACAAAAGTCAATAATTCCATAATAGTTTATTTTTTTGTTTGAATTTTCAACAAAGAATTTGCGGCATAAGCGAAACCAAATGCAGCTATAGAACCTAATCCTAGACACAAATAGTTTTCCGCACACAGCTCATCACCCGTTATAATTGGTGACAAACCTCCTACTCCGACCCCACTTATCAGCAGTTTCGACACATCATACAGGTAGGTGGCGAGGATCGTGCGCCTATCGTATTCCTTTTCTGTATTCGACTTATTGCCCATTTCAAAGCTCTTTTTAATATATATGTGGCAAAGGTACAGAATAAATCCGAGATATGCAAGTTTTCTGTGAATAAAGAGAGTGTAAGTAACAAAAATTAAAGTTTAGGGCATAAAAAAAGCCCGCCATCTTCTTTCACAAGAAAACGACGAGTCTTTCCTAAACATAATAGTAAAGCATTGCTGCTTTTTTGAAAGCAAATAGATTCAATCAAGCAGGCTTCCTATTCAATCAATCTTTCCCCTAAGAAACTAATACTGTTATTTAAATCAACATACTAAATCAACAAAAGGAATATTTATATACCTTTAAACTTTAGAAGACTTGAAGTGGTTTTTGAACCAAAGTCATTTTACTGCTTTTTTGAATTCCGCTGCAAAGATACATACTTTTTTGGCTAACTGTACACTCTAGTAGGCATTTAGTAAATAGACAGTAGTTTTTTAAGATACATAACCTACGGATTATCAGTATTTTAATGCATTTAAGCATTTTTATCAAAGTAAATGCTTTTATTAGAAATCTTTTCTATATCTTTGCAGCGTAAACAATAAAAATCGTGCAAAAAGACATAAATCGTACATAGTTATGAAGCAGTACATACTTTTACTATTCATCATGATACCACTTCTTTCCTATAGCAAGGTCGACGAGGAAAAGCTATTGGAACGGGTTGACCACGCCATAGAAATGGACAGCCACTACCAACAACAGAAAGAGAAGGAGCTCAAACGACTGAGACGACTGGCAGGCGATGCGATTACAGCAGAGGAAGAATTACGATATCTCGACAGCCTCTATCGTGCCTATAGTACCTATCGCTATGACTCGTCATGTGCCTATGTGAGAAGAGGACTCCAACTGGCAGAAGCTACCCATAACACCTTTTATATCAATTGCTTTAAGATACACCGGGCATCCGTGCTGTCGGTGGGAGGATTCTATGGCAAGGCGGAAGACATTCTGGAGACACTCGACCCTAAGCAAATGCCATACGAACAGAAGCTGTATTACTACTTCACCTATGCATGGCTATTCAATTACTGGGAATCTTACGCTGTCAAATCGGAATTTCAGAACGAGTTCAAAGCTAAAAAGAAGTACTATATGGGAATTTTGCTTGAAAACTTCAATGAAAAAGGCAAGAAGTCGGCATATTACCAGTATCTGAAGGGAGAATATTTATTTCTCAGCTCACCTACACACAGAAGTGTCTTAAACTGTTATCTCAAAGCTTTAAAGATGACGGCTAAAAACGACCGACTGCATCCTATGGCAGCATACGGTGTAGCACGTTACTACAGAGACTTAGAACAGTATGATCTGTATGTGAAGTATCTGGTAGAGGCAAGTGAGTCTGATGGGATTTGCCAACTCAAGGAGACAATAGCCCTCCAAAGACTTGCCTATTTCCTCTACGAAACAGACAAAGACAACAGCAAGCGTGCTACCCAATATATCCAACATTCCATGGAGGATGCCCAGTTTTTCAACAACCGTCTCCGTATGATAGAGATTTCAAATATCCTGCCAGTGATTGTCACCAGCAACCAGCAGGCCGCAGAACGCTCCCGTACCCGTATGGAGATTGGACTCATCTGTGCCTGCGTCATCTTAACCATCATTCTGATTCTTACGGTGGTGAATACCAAACAGAAAAACAGTTTGAAGAAAAACCGAAAGGAGATTGCGGCACAGAACAAGCAGCTGGCTGAGCTCAACCAGCGACTGATGGATACCAACAACGCCTCCAAACTCATTTTCTCTTTTAAACATCTCAA
>URYG01000287.1 GCA_900551985.1 uncultured Prevotella sp.
TTGATGCTCAATTTAGCAATATGAAAGTCGTAGAGCACATTCTCCATTTCCTTCTCGGAAAGATACTCTCCCGGCACCGAAGGCTTACATGAAGCAATGCATGTCAAGAAGCTGATACCCAAGAAGATACCCCAAAATGCTTTATTCAATGATTTCATTCTTATTCCTTTTCTTGTTCATTTTCCTTCTTTCCTCCTCCCAACTGTTCCAGTTCCTCACGACAGAAAAATAGGAGCGAGATGACACCTACAGAAACGCAGGAATCAGCGAAATTGAATACCGGGTCGAAGAAAGTACCATGCTGTCCACCGAAGAAAGGCACCCAGTCTGGCCACGTATAAGTGAAGAATGGGAAGCGGAACATATCCACCACCTTGCCCATCAGCACACCAGTATAACCCGTTCCGAAAGGCACCATATAGGAAACATATTCGGTGGATGAAGCCGTGAAGATGAGACCGTAGAAGATGGAGTCCAGCATATTGCCGATGGCACCCGTCAGCACCAATGCCACAAGATAGATGTACAGCTTGCGGTGGGTTCCGCGCTGAATGATGCGGCGCAGATACCAGAACAGCACGCAGATGGCAACAAGCCTCAACAGACTGAGCCAGAACTTGCCGATGAACGACATGCCCCATGCCATACCATTGTTCTCGACGAACTCAATATAAAACCAATCTGTAACACGAACCGACTCGCCAAGGCAAAAATGGGTTTTGATATAGAGCTTGATAATCTGGTCGATTATCAAGAGTATCACCACCATTGCCGTGACGAGCCAGCCTGTCTTTACCTTTTTATTTTCTTTCATTTATTTACGATTTCTTGCCTCCTTGGAAGCTACACTCAATGTGGCATGAGGAACAGCACGAAGACGCTCTTTAGGAATCAGCTCACCAGTTTCACGGTCGATACCATAAGTCTTGTTTTCGATACGGACCAGCGCTGCCTCCAAACCCTTGATGAATTTCTGCTGGCGCTGTGCCATCTGTATGATCTCTTCCTTACTCTGGGCCTCACTACCCTCTTCGAGAGCCTTGTAGGTAGGTGATGTATCTACGATATCATTACTGTCGGAATGATTCAGCTGAGCCATCATCTCCTTGTAGTTCAAACGAGCCACTTTCAATTTCTCTTCAATAATAGCGCGGAACTCCTCGAGCTCCTCATCGCTATAACGTAGTTTTTCGTTAGCCATAGACATTTATTGTTATGCAGTTTTTAATCTTGTTTATTTAGTTATTTTTGTTTCCGGATAAACAGCAGAAGTTAGAAGCAAACAGTTGGGGAAAACTCCTTCTTGAGGGGAATTCCGGCTCCACTCGGGAGGGAATCCGTCTCTGCTTTTCGGGGATATTCCTGACTCCTTACTTCTAACTCCTTACATTATTTAATTCTTCTCTACGAGAATGTTCAACTTAAAGTCATCAAACTCGGTCTCAACACCTGCGTTGTCGCCGATTTCGATGCTGTCAGCCAGTACCTGACCCTTGATGTAGTCGCCGAATGACTCGATGGCTGCGTCGGTCTCCTCATTGGATGCCACAGTCACCTTGATGCGGTCGGTAATCTCCAGTCCTGTCTCCTTGCGGAGGTTCTGGATACGGTTGATCAACTCGCGAGCCATACCCTCCTTCTTCAATTCAGGAGTCAACTCTACCTCAAGCGCTACGGTCAGATTGCCCTCGTTAGATACGAGCCATCCTGGGATATCCTCAGAGATAATCTCCACGTCGGCTACCTCTACTACGGCTTCCTGTCCGTCAATATTCAATGTGATGTTGCCTGCCTTCTCGAAGGCTGCAATCTGGTCCTGGTCGAGCGCTGACATCTGGGCTGCAACACCCTTCATCAGCTTGCCGAACTTCTTACCCATCACTCTGAAGTTACACTTTACCTTCTTCACGAGAATGCCCTGACCCTCAATGAAGTTAACCTCCTTCACGTTCACCTCGTTCTTCAACAGTCCGGCTACAGCCTCGATGTGTGCCTTCTGTACATCATCTACGGCAGGAATCATGATCTGCTGCAGTGGCTGACGAACCTTGATGTTCACCTTGCGGCGCAATGCCAATACCATAGAAGTAATCTTCTGGGCGATGGCCATACGCTCCTCCAGGTCGGCATCGATAGCTGCCTCATCGGCTACAGGGAACTTATCGAGATGTACGCTCTCCAACTCGCCGCCCAAGTCGTGATACAACTCGTCTGCATAGAATGGAGCAAATGGTGCCAAGAGTTTGGCCACTGTCATCAGACAGGTATAGAGAGTCTGGTAAGCACTCAGCTTATCCTCGCTCATCTCCTTACCCCAGAAACGTTTACGGTTCAGACGAACGTACCAGTTAGAGAGGTCATCGTTTACGAACGCATCGATGAGACGACCAGCACGGGTTGGATCGTAACCAGCCAACTCTCTGTCAACGCCCTTGATGAGGGTATTGAGTGAAGAGAGAATCCAGCGGTCGATCTCTGGGCGCTTCTCGAATGGCACCTGAGCAGCCTCAGCATCGAAACCATCTACATTAGCGTAGAGGGCGAAGAAGCTGTAGGTATTATATAAGGTACCGAAGAACTTGCGACGGGTCTCGTCCACACCGTTAGGGTCGAACTTGAGGTTGTCCCAAGGCTCGCTGTTGGTCATCATATAGAAACGAACAGGGTCGGCACCATACTTATCGATCATCTCGAATGGGTTGGTCACATTGCCCACGTGCTTACTCATCTTGTTACCCTTGGCATCGAGCACGAGACCAGAAGAAATGACGTTCTTGAAGGCTACGCTGTCGAATACCATGGTAGCGATGGCGTGCAGGGTGAAGAACCATCCACGGGTCTGATCCACGCCCTCGTTGATGAAGTCGGCTGGATAGAACTTAGGAGGAATAGCATATCCCTCGTAGGTGCTGTGGATGAGTGCATCGCGGTCTGCCTCTGTGCCACGGGCCATCTCACCCTCGAATGGGTAGTGGAGCTGGGCATAAGGCATTGAACCTGAATCGAACCAAACGTCGATGAGGTCGCTCTCACGATACATTGGCTTGCCCTCCTCGTTAACCAATACAATCTTGTCAACGTATGGACGGTGGAGGTCAATCTTATCATAGTTCTCCTGACTGTAGTCGCCAGGAACGAAACCGTTCTCCTTCAATGGGTTGCTCTGCATGATGCCTGCAGCCACAGACTTCTCGATTTCAGCATACAGTTCCTCCAGGCTGCCGATGCACTTCTCGCCACGGTTCTCATCACGCCAGATTGGCAATGGAGTACCCCAGAAGCGGGAACGTGAAAGGTTCCAGTCGTTCAGGTTCTCAAGCCAGTTGCCGAAACGGCCAGTACCGGTGCTCTCAGGCTGCCAGTTGATGGTCTTGTTGAGTTCTACCATGCGCTCCTTGCGGGCGGTATCCTTGATAAACCAGCTATCCAATGGGTAGTAGAGGATAGGCTTGTCGGTACGCCAGCAGTGAGGATAGTTGTGAACGTGCTTCTCGCTCTTGAAAGCCTTGCCCTCCTGCTTCAACTCGTAGCAGAGTACGATATTCAGGTCTTCAGCCTTATCAGAAGCCTTCTTGTCCCAGACACCATCCACATTAAACTGTGGGTCGTAGGCATTCTTCACGTAGTCGCCTGCGTGATGACCGTATGCCTCCTTGTTGACACAAGCGTTCACGAAGTTGTCATCGAGGTCTTCGATGAGATAGAACTTACCCTGGAGGTCAACCATTGGGCGGGTCTC
>URYG01000288.1 GCA_900551985.1 uncultured Prevotella sp.
ATTTTAAAGAAATTATTTGAAAATACAAAAGAGGGTGTGTCATAAGTCCATGACGCACCCTCTTTTTCGTTTCTTCATCCGATGAATAATGGAGCATCCTCTTACGTAAAAAACTTTTGAGATTTTATTTCTTCTCCAATTCCTGAAGGCTTTCCATTTTCTTTGTTTCCAGGAACTCGTAGATTCCGCAGAGATGCTCGCGGACGCGGCCATGGCCGAATTCGTAAACCTTGCTAACCAGACCATCCAGGAAGTCTCGGTCGTGACTCACTACAATCAGCGTGCCGTCGAAATCCAGCAGCGCCTGCTTCAGTACATCCTTCGTCTTGAGATCCAGGTGGTTGGTAGGCTCATCGAGAATCAGCAGATTCACCGGCTCCAGCAGCAGCTTCAGGATAGCTAGACGGGTTCTTTCTCCACCCGACAAAACCTTTACCTTCTTGGTAGAATCCTCGCCGCCAAACATGAATGCACCCAGCAAATCGCGAATCTTATTTCTGATTTCGCCCTTGGCAACATCATCTATTGTCTGGAAAACCGTAAGCTCGCCATCGAGCAGAGAAGCCTGATTCTGAGCAAAATAGCCAATCTGAACATTGTGTCCCAATTCCAGCTTACCCTCGTTCTGAAGCTGACCCATGATGCATTTTACGAGCGTAGATTTACCCTCACCGTTTCTTCCCACGAAGGCTATCTTGTCACCACGCTCCACGGTAAGATTCACGCCGCTGAAAATCTGCTTGTCATCAAACGACATCGCCACGTCACTCATCTGAACCGGATAGGCACCGCTTCTCGGACTTGGAGGGAACTTCAGTCTCAGTCGGCTGGTATCCTCCTCATCCACCTCGATCAACTCCAGCTTTTCGAGCATCTTCACGCGGCTCTGCACCTGGAAAGTCTTCGAATACGTACCCTTGAAACGCTCGATGAAGTCCTTGGTCTCGGCAATCATCTTCTGCTGCTCCTCATATTTCTTCATCTGCTGTTCGCGGCGTTCTTTGCGCAGTTCCAGATATTGGCTGTAGGTTGCCTTGTAGTCGTAGATTCTGCCCATGGTAACCTCGATAGTTCTTGTTGTAATGTCGTCTACGAATTTTCGGTCGTGACTGATTACTACCACCGCCTTCGAACTGTTGATGATGAAGTCTTCGAGCCATCCGATAGATTCGATGTCGAGGTGGTTGGTAGGCTCATCCAGGAGCAGCACATCTGGTGATTTCAGCAGCAGTTTGGCAAGCTCGATACGCATGCGCCAGCCTCCCGAAAACTCGCTGGTAGGGCGGTTGAAGTCAGAGCGCTCGAAGCCCAGGCCGAGCAGCGTCTTCTCTACATCCTCCTCGAAGTGGGTCATGTCGATGGCATAGAATTTCTCTGACAGTGAAGATACCTTTTCGATGAGCTGCATATAGTCGTCGCTGTCATAATCCGTGCGGGTGGTGAGCTCGTTGTTGATGCGGTCGATCTCCGCCTGCATCTCGTGGAGATGGGCGAACGCCTGACAGGTTTCCTCGAACACGGTTCTTCCGTCTTCGGTCATCAGATGCTGGGGGAGATAGGCGATGACGCAGTCTTTAGGAGCGGAAACGGAGCCACGTGTGGCTGTTCTCACGCCTGCGATGATCTTGAGCAGGGTACTCTTTCCTGCGCCATTCTTGCCCATCAGGGCTATACGGTCCTTCTCGTTGATCTGGAAGGAAATGTCTTTGAATAGGGTGGTGCCGCCGAATTCTACGGTCAATCCATCAACTGTAATCATATCTGTTTCTTATTCTATATTATATTATGAATTCTTGTTTTTCTATTTTATAAATCACTTGAATAACCGAAAGCCACACGGCGATGCTCCCTGATGGAAATTTCTGACAGGAGGGTTACCGATGTCCAGAGGGCAAGATCGCTTAGCGTGGCGGGATAGTGAATGCCTCCCGTCAGATCTGCGGCAACGCTTCTCAGCATGATGTAGTCCATGCCCCGGTGGTGGCTGTCGTGCTTCATGGCTTCCTCGCCCCAGAGCTGCCATTCGCGGCTTTCGTATTGTGCCAGGATGGCGTGGTCGTCTTGCCAGGTTTCCGAGTTCATCTTCTCCAGGTAGATGCGTCGGCTCACACCGTCCCAGATGCCTAGCGAACCCTGTACCTCAAAGTCGAGACTTCTTGGGCGGGGCAGGGTGGTGTCATGGGTGAGTGAGATGAGCGTTCCGCCTTGGGTTTCAATCTGCGTAGAGATGATGTCGCCCAGGGTGATGGGAGTGGCATCCTCTTCTGCCATTCGCCGGCGAAGTCCCACCGCTTTGGAGGCGAAGGATGTAAGCCATGCGAGACGGTCTGTTTTTCCGATGCCTAGAATCATGCAGAGCGGACCGAGTCCATGGGTGGGATAGATGTCGGCGTTGTGGTGCGAGTAGAAACGGCTTCTCCACACGCTTTCCGTACCTTTTCGTCCACCCAGCACCCCGTTGTCATCGAGCAGCAGGTTGCGCAGGTCGTGGCGGTAACCTCCTCTCATATAGACGATTTCTCCCATAGCCCCTTCATCCACCATTCTCTTTACGGCAAGGATTTCTCGCATGAAGAGGGTATTCTCCAGCGGAAAAACCTTTACTCCTTTCTGTCGGGCGATTTCCTGTAGCGGGGCATATTCATCCTGGCAGAGTCCGCCCTTGATTTCGAGAGCCACGTGGCAGTTTCGCTGCATGCATTCCGTGGCGTGGGGGATGTGGAGGTGCCAGGGGGTGGTGATGAAAACGAGGTCGGGCTGTTGTTCGTCGAGCATCATCTTGTAGGCTTCCTCGCCCTGATAGAAGGAAGCGCCCGGAGATTCCGAATCCCCGCAGCCGTTGATGTCGGCAATACCGACAATCTCGAAGCCCTCAATCGTGCGCAGCAGCCGCAGCAATTGTTTGCCCCGATACCCGAATCCTATCAATGCAGTCTTTATATGTTTCATCAGATTTTTCTTTTAAATTATGATGCGAGAGAAGCTCTGCCATTCCGGATTTTATTGCGGATCCGGTTCTGCAGCCATCTTGTCGTAATTATTCCTGATCTGCATCGCTCGGTCGCTATCTTTCGATGATATGATTGATTACGATTCCTGCTATTGCCATTCCGAATGTAGCGGTGATGTGGCAGAGCGAACCGTTGATCTGCGCCTTCGTAGAACACCACTCATGTTCTACAAGTCGCTGATCGCCAGGTGCATCATAGATGGCTGTGTCTGTTCCTCTCTCTCCGCTGAGTAGCTTTGCTTTCGGACAGAGACAACCGCCTGTACCGCAAGCCTTGTTTACTCCCATGTTCTGCATTGGCTTTTCTTCGCTGAATACGCACTGGAATTTGCGGCGGGGGAAGGTCTTGTTCTTCTTGAATTTCTTGCGCAGGGCTCTTGCCAGCGGATCGCCATCAACCTTCCAGAACTCAGCCTTTCTCACCATGAACGGGTCGCGGCGGAGGGCTGCTCCCATCGAAGATACGAAGGTGATTTCCTTCGGAAGGGAAGTGGCACGCAGAATCAGGTCGGTCTTGTCCTTCAGCGAGTCGATGGCGTCGATGATGAAGTCGTATTCCTCCATGTGGAACTCTTCTGCTGTCTCTGCCTGATAGATTTTCTGATAAGCCGTGATGTTGGCTTCAGGGTTGATTTCCAGCAGGCGCTGGCGCAGCGCATCTACCTTCACCTCGCCGATGGTACGGCTGGTTGCCATCAGCTGGCGGGTGCAGTTGGTTATGCATACG
>URYG01000289.1 GCA_900551985.1 uncultured Prevotella sp.
AGCTCGGTGATGGTGCAGATGCCGACAGGTACGGGAAAGACCTACGTGATGGCGGCTGTGGTGAAATGGTTTCTTGATAACCATGACACGGGCGAAGTGTGGATTGTGGCGCACCGCCGTGAACTGGTGGAACAGATGCAGCAGACACTCGACAGATTCTGCCTGGACTATGGGGAGAAGGAAATGGAGCTGAAGGCGAAAGTAAGAATAAGAGTGCTCTCCATTCAATGGTTGAACAGACATGTAGAAGAACTGGAAGGGGCGGAGTGTACGCCAGGACTCATCGTTGTGGATGAGGCTCACCACGCCATAGCAACTTCCTATCAAGACTTGTTTGACAGGAACAGAAAGGCTCTGAAACTCGGTATGACGGCCACTCCATGCCGCATGAACAAGAAATCCTTTGGCAGACTGTTTGGGATGTTGCTGAAATCTCCTTGTACCAACGACTTCATCCTGCGTGGGTATCTGGCACCTTACGACTACGTGGTGATCGGCAAGTACTCCAACGATCAGATGGCCGTGAACCAGCTGAAAGGACGAGGCAGCGATGGCGACTATGCCATCAAGGAGATGGACGAGAAACTGAATATTCCGCAGACCATCCAACGCCTCTACGACAGCGTGAAGAAATACGCTGACGGCAAGAAGGGTATCGTATATGCCATTGACATCGACCATGCCCAGGCGATAGCCGCCTGTTACAATGCCCTCGGACTGAAAAGCGTGGCACTGGACAGCAAGACGCCTGCCAAGAAACGCAAGGAAATGGTGGAGGCTTTCAGGCGCAGCGAGATAGACTGTCTGGTGAACGTGAACCTCTTCGACGAGGGCTTTGACTGTCCTGACGTGGAGTTTATCCAGATGGCCCGTCCTACGCTGTCGCTAGCCAAGTATCTGCAGATGGTGGGGCGTGGGTTGCGCATCAACCATGAGAACAAGGATAAGGTGTGCATGATTATCGACAACGTAGGTAACTACCGCAAGTTCGGCTTGCCCGACAAGCCTCGCAACTGGGAGAGTATGTTTGCTGGCTTGAGGGCTGGCAAGGGTATCATTCCAACCTATGTGAAGAAGATTCAGAACATCATTGCCGTGAATGATGAGATGGTAACGGTGAAGAAGGCGAATACGGCAAGGAAGAAAATGACAGCCATACAACTGAAGGAATATCTGAAGAATGTAGAACCTTTCCAGCAGGATGGCAGATGGGGGCTGAGGGTGATGAACGACATCATCGTGAAACCCATTTATGCGCATATCTCTAACTTCCGAGGTGATTATGCCCAATGCAGAATAGGCATACAGAAATGTTTGTATGGACTATTGGACAGGAGGGGTAATATCATCCTGCCTCCGGAATATAAATACATATACGGGTGGAATGAACATGCAGTTGAAGTAAAAGGTAACGATGGTTACAGCAGGACCATAGAATTGTAGTGACCAGGTATAAAAGGTATTAAATCGTTCAAAAAGGAGTACTTTTCATCATTTTGATAGCTATATGGGCTTTAGAACTTGGTAATTTCTGGAAAATGTTGTAATTTTGCAGCATCATCTTATAATTGTCAACTAACAAATTAAAAAATAATGAAGAAGAAATTATCAACAGTACTCCTGGCTTTGGCAGCTTTCATGCCAATGACAGCACAGAATTTAGTAAAGGGTGATTATGGTTATCTCTATTGTCACATGAGTGATAAGGGAGAGTGGACCGCCTATGCCGTATCTCGTGATGGCTACAACTATCAGGACATTAATGATGGTAAGCCTATCTTTGATCCTGCTGAGCATGCGCGTATCGAAGGGGGAACCCGTGATGCCTATATCACCCGAACCCATAATGGAAAGGGATATATTATGGTGACCACGGATATGTGTGTGGCAAAAAGCCATAAGTGGGATAACTATGGTATCGATCTCTTGAAGAGCGATGACCTCATTCACTGGACCAGTGTAACTTTCGATTATCGTAAGGGTATGCAGAATTTCTGCGATGCAGCTACCGCTCAGTCTCCTTACAAGGATTGGAGTACCATCAACCGTGTCTGGGCTCCTCAGATTTTCTGGGATCCTGACTATCGTTGGGAAAATGGTGAGAAGGGGGGATACATGATCTATTATTCTATGCTTAACCGTGCGGAGGAAAAATACGATCGTATGTATTATAGCTATGCTGACAAGTCTTTCACCAAGATTACTACTCCAAAGCTTCTCTTCGATTGGGGATATGCTACCATTGATGCTGACATCAACTTCCTGAAGAGCGATGGTCTTTATCACATGCTGATCAAGAAGGAAGGTGGAAAACCTGGTATCTATACTGCTACCAGCAAGCACTTGAACCACGGATGGGGCGAACCGGTAGAGAACGACTACGTAAGTTTCGAAGGTAAGAAGAATTGCGAAGGTAGCTCTGCCTTCCAGTTGATGGGCGATGATACCTGGCGTGTAGCTTATATCCAGTATAGCGATCATCCTAAGCACTATCGTATCTGTAAGGCAGATAAGTATCTCCGCAATTTCTCAGATCCTGTTGATATCAAGGGCGTAACGGGTCCTCAGCATGGTAGCTTTATGCGAATTACCAAGAAAGAGTATCAGCGACTCCTGAAATGGGATAAGGAATTGAAGGCAAGTCATTGATAGATAAAATAACTTCCCCCGCTGCTCTTGCAATATTTGCTTAAGAGCTGCAGAATGAACTCGGCATTCTCACGTACGTGTTGTTCGTTACCATCATATCCATTGATGAGAACCACGAGGTGAGTAGTGCCGAGTGTCATTTTTGTACGTTCGTGGTCGCTGGTAGGAGTTCCTACACCTCCCATCTTATCTCTATATACTGGTAAGCCTTCTATGTTGATCATTCCTCTTCCTATGCCTTCGTAAGGCTCGCCTGCCTTGCCAACTCCTAAAGTAAGCGTGTCGCCTTCGAACTTGTCGGCATCAAAACCACCTATGCTATAGCCATAGGCTATGCTTGCCAGGTTTACCAGATCAACTAAGGTATCTCTCTGATAGAGTTCCTTGCCCTGCAGCATTCTGCGGATAAGGGCTTCTGATGCCGGACGATAGCGTGATGGGTCCTTCCCGCAGGCGCGATATACCTTTCTTGTTGCAGCAATACCGCTTATCTCCTTGAGCGATTCTGTTGTGAGAGTACTTTTAAACTTTTCTCCGAGCGCATTTATCTCATCCCAAAGTTCCTTGCTGTAAGGCGAGTTCTCAACATGGGCTTCTACGCATGCACCTACAAAAGTAGGACATACGGATTCTATTTCTTGTGAAACGATAACCTTCATGATACTTTTCTCCTTTTATATAATTAAAAACTATTGAATTGACAAGGCAAAAATACGAAGAAATACTGTAATAGCCAAATAATATGCCTCTTTTTTGTGGGAAGTTTCAAGATTTCCCTTCTTTTATGGATAGAATTTGCTGAATCCTGGTAAATGTTTTAGTCTTCTAGGCTTAAAATGTGCATGTGTGTCCGAACACAAATGCTTTTTTATGTGCCTATATATAATAAGGAGAAAAAACCGTTTTAGAACTTTATTGTGTTTATGAATGTTAAATTCGAAAGAAAAAAGCAACTTTCTTCTCGGAAAATTTGGTGGAATGGAAAATAGTTAGTACTTTTGCACTCGCTTTTGAGAAATACACTTTCTCTTAGCAAC
>URYG01000290.1 GCA_900551985.1 uncultured Prevotella sp.
CCCTGGTGGCAAACGCATACGCCGGAACGGTTAGCGATAGCTTGCGGACTACGCTCTATTATCGCTCAGGCTATTCATTATTAGAACTCTCCTATATGGATAATGCCGCCAAGCTCGAAACCCTCAAGCAGGGTATCAGAAGCATCGGGGACAACCCAAACACGGTGCTGCAGCATATCAAGATCCTTTCGGCTGCCTCGCCGGAAGGTAACTCCAAGCTCAACAAACGGTTGGCGAGAAGGAGAGGAGAACGCTTGCGCGACTATCTCAAGGAGATGCTGAATCTGCCGGACAGCGTCTTCACGGTCTCCTCTGCAGGAGAAGACTGGGAAGGACTCGCCCTGAAGATACAGAAAGAAAAAGCGCCGTGGAGCCAGAAAGCCCTCTACATCATTCGGAACACCCCCGAATGGATCGTAAGAAACGGAAAGGTAGTAGATGGAAGAAAACGACAGCTTCAGAACCTCAATGGCGGAAAGGTATGGCGATACATGCTCGCCAACCACTTCGACAGCCTCCGGTCCGGAGCACTCGTGGTATGCGAAATCAGACACATTGTGCCATCTGTCAGTCCGACAGATAGCCTCTCATTGATTCAGAATCAGCAAGGTAGCGAACAGGATTCGCTCCCTCAGAAGGATGCCCAGGATGCAGCATCCCAGCTACAGGTATATCCAGCCGGGAATGCAGCCGAAGCCGAAAATGCAGGAGATGCATCCGAAAATGCATCCGGCAGAAACTCCTACTACGCCCTGAAGACCAACCTGCTCTATGATGCCCTCCTCGTGCCGAACCTCGGCATAGAGACCAGCATCGGAAGGGGATGGACCCTCGGAGCCAGCGGAATGCTCGCCTGGTGGAGCAAGGATGCCAGCCACAAATACTGGCGAATCTACGGCGGAGAAATGGAAATCAGAAAGTATTTCGGCAGAAAGGCAAAGGAAAAGCCGATGCAGGGACATCACGTCTCCCTCTACGGACAGTTCCTCACCTATGATATCGAAAACGGAGGCACCGGTCACCAGAGCAAGAAAACCTACGGGGCAGGAATGGAGTACGGATACTCACTGCCGATAGGAAGACGCCTGAACCTCGACTTCGGACTGGGCGTGGGATACATCAAGTCCCACTACAAGACCTATGAGCCGAAAGACGGATGCTACGTATATGAGGCAACCCGCAACCGCACCTGGATAGGACCCACCCGCGGCGAAGTATCACTGGTATGGCTCCTCGGCAACGGAAACACCAACAGCAAGAAAGGAGGTAAGAAATGACTAGAATGACAGAGTTAAGACAAGCAATGATCCTATTCTTCCGCGTAATCGTCTGCGCAGCCTTCTTCCTGATGATGGCAGAACTGCTCTCATCCTGCGAGCACAAGGACCTCTGCTACGACCATCCCCACCGTCAGAACGTGGAGGTGATGTTCGACTGGAGCGCCGATCCCGAAGCCAATCCAGCCACCATGAGTCTCTATCTCTATCCCGAAGAAGGAGGAGATCCCATCAGATACGAGTTCACCGACAAGAACGGCGGAAACATCTCAGTGGCAGCAGGCACCTACAGGGCAATCTGCGTGAACAGCGACAAGGAAACCCACCGCATCCTCGGCAAGGAGCGCTTCGAAACCTTCCAGGTAACATCAGCCGAAACCCGAGCCCTGCAGGGACTCCTCGCCACCATGGCAGGAGCCGCACCGATGGGACGAGGCACCGAAAAGGAAAGAATGATGCAGCAGCCGGAAATGCTCTGGAGCAGTCATGCCGACCGCATCGTAGTGAAGCCAGCCGGAGAGAAGACCGTCATCACGATGAAGCCGGAACCGAGAGTGAAGCGGTGTACGGTGGAAATCAAGAACGTGGAGAACATCAACGGAGTGAAGGCGATGAGTGCCAGCGTATCGGGAATGGCGGGTGGATGGCTAGCCGGTCTCGACCAGCTCTCGGATGAGAAGGTAACCATGCCGTTCGTAGCCGAAGCCGATGTTGCCAACAAGATGGTAAAAGGCAGTCTCACCCTCTTCGGTCACTGTCCGGTACAGCCCAACAAGCATATCCTGATGGTCTATGCGCAGCTCACCGACGGCACCAACTGGTATTACGAGAAAGATGTTACCGACCAGGTGCACGATGAGAAGCAGGAAGACGAGACTCACATCAAGATAGAGTTGGAGCTGCTTCCCTTGCCGATGCCAGCTTCCGACACCGATGGTGGTCTTCAGCCGAGCGTAAGCAAATGGAATGAGATATACATAGATATCAAAATGTAGAAAAGATAAGGATATTATCTATTATTAATAAGATATAAAAAACAGAGTATTAATTTTTTAAAAAAAGTATCAATTATGAAAAAAGCGTTTTACATGATGGCAGCCGCTGCCATTGCCCTCTCTTCTTGCTCTTCAGAGGAGACCACAGATGTTGCGAAGAGCTCAGCTATTTCTTTCCGTAGTGCCGTAGGTTTCAACACCCGTGGTATTGAGATGACCAACGCAGATGGTTATAAGATGACTAGGATGACCGTCAGTGCCTTCGATGAAAGCGGAGCTGAATTTTTCAAGAACTACGTGTTTGATGAAAGTTATGGTGAGTTTATTTCTTCAGAACATCCATCATGGCCAAATCATGGTAGCCTTAACTTTGTTGCTTATTCTCATTCTGGTGGTGACTGGACAGGTGCAACTCCAGTCTTGAAAAAGGATGGAGCTACAATTGATGCATTTGTGCCTAAAACAGAAATTGGAGATCAGCTGGATGTTGTCTTCGCTCAAGGAACAGGTAACAAGACAGATAATGAAGCAGCTGGATTATTGCTGAATTTTGATCACATTCTTTCTCAGATAAAGATCAAGGCTAAGCATTCTTCTGATAATTATACTTATCAGGTGAAGGGTATCCGTATTGCCTATGTTGGCGGTTCTGCAAGTTATACTTTCAATTCTGCAAAAACTGATGCAACGAGACATACTTGGACAGCTCCTGCTACACAAAATGTGGTATATGAAAAGGTATTTGACCAGGCTGTTGATCTTGCAAAAGACGCTACTGTTGATTTGACAGATAAGTGTAATGCTGATGGTAAAGTGGGTGGTGCGATGCTTATCCCTCAGACTCTTACAGTATGGAATGGAGCTGATGTTGCTGCAGACCAGAATGCAGATTTTTCAGGTAAGGCATACATCTCTCTCTTGATTAATGTAAAACGAGGTACTATAAGCATCTATCCATCTGATGGTACTCAGTTTGGTTGGGCAGCAGTAGCTATCCCAGCTGATGCTGGTCAGACAACTGCTTCATGGGCAGCAGGTAACAAGTACATTTACACTCTTGATCTGACAAATGGTTGTGGTAAGGTAGATCCTGTTGATCCTGGTACAGGTGTTAATCCTGGTGGCGCAGATGATAGCAAGCCTAAGGATCCAGACAAGGGTGAGCAGATCTTCGGTAAGGAAATCAAGTTCACTGTTCAGGTCGTAGATTGGAAGCCTACACCTAATGAGGATGGTACAAACATTCCAATGTAATCCTCCATTACATTCACAATAAAAAACTCAAATTCAAGGAATTGGAGATTCCCCTCACGTTATGTTGAGCCCAGGAATTCTCCAATTCCTTTCACAAAAAAATGGCGTAAGAAAAAGAATAAAAAGAAACCATTATGATGAAGAAAACT
>URYG01000291.1 GCA_900551985.1 uncultured Prevotella sp.
AGCCGAAACGGTATATAGCCGTAAACAAGAGAGTAATGAGGAGTCGCTGACGCAAGTCCTCAATTCTCCAACAGTTCTTTAGTGTCTCAATAAACTTTTTCATCTACTTTTTTAGATAATTGTGGTGTTACCTCCAACTGCCTTGATGGCCTCTTCTGCTGACTTAGAGAAAGCGTGTGCCTCTACGTCAACCTTAGCTGTGAGAGTACCGTTGCCGAGAACCTTCACGAGCTCCTTGCCGTTAGTGAGGTGAGCAGCCTTAAGCTCCTCGATTCCGATCTTAGCAAGGTTGTTCTGCTCAGCGAGCTGCTGCAGTGTAGAGAGGTTCACTGCGAAGTATTCCTTGTGGTTAATGTTCTTGAAACCAGCCTTCGGAACGCGGCGCTGCAAAGGCATCTGACCACCCTCAAAACCAATCTTTCTCTTGTAACCAGAGCGAGCCTTGGCACCCTTGTGACCGCGGGTAGAAGTTCCGCCGAGTCCTGAACCAGGACCGCGACCGATGCGACGACGAGAGTGTGTGGAACCTGCAGCAGGCTTTAAATTATTTAATTTCATAATTCTTTCCTTTAAGATTTTATTATTCAACTACAGTTACCAAGTGGTGTACCTTGCGAATCATGCCACGGTTGCTGGGAGTATCCTCAACTTCAACAACCTGAGAGATCTTGCGAAGTCCGAGAGCCACGAGAGTAGCCTTCTGGTCCTTGGGAGCACCGATTTTGCTCTTAATCTGCTGTACTTTTATTGTTGCCATTGTATTGATTCTCCTTTATCCGTTAAACACCTTATCCATGCTGATACCACGTACGCCTGCGATAGTGTAAGCGTCACGCAACTGCGAAAGGCCCTCGATGGTAGCCTTTACGAGGTTGTGAGGGTTAGAAGAGCCCTTTGACTTTGCAAGGATATCCTTAACGCCTACGCTGTCGAGAACGGCACGCATAGCACCACCAGCAACAAGACCGGTACCGGCAGCAGCCGGACGCATGAACACCTGAGCGCCGCCGAAGCGAGCCTCTACCTCATGAGGAATAGTGCCCTTGAGCACCGGAACCTTCACGAGGTTCTTCTTAGCAGCCTCTACACCCTTGGCGATAGCTGCGGTAACTTCACCGGCCTTACCAAGACCGTAGCCGATAACGCCCTTGCCGTCACCAACAACGACGATAGCAGCGAATGTGAATGTACGACCACCCTTTGTAACCTTGGTTACACGGTTGATAGCCACGAGGCGGTCCTTCAAATCAGCGTCATTATAATTTTTTACTTTATTCATTGCCATAATCGTTTAGAATTTGAGACCACCGTTACGAGCTGCATCAGCAAGCTCCTTTACACGTCCGTGATAGAGATAACCGTTACGGTCGAAAACCACAGCTGTTACACCAGCTGCGATAGCGTTAGCTGCAACGAGCTCGCCTACCTTGGCAGCCTGCTCCTTCTTAGGCATCTTCTCGAGACCGAGAGATGAAGCAGAAGCGATAGTAGTGCCGTTGAGGTCATTGATGACCTGAGCATAAATCTGCTTGTTGCTGCGGAACACGCTCAGACGAGGACGCTCTGCTGAGCCATTGACACGCTTACGAACTCTATATTTGATCTTGATTCGTCTTTCAATTTTCTTTGTTGTCATGATTTCCTTAAATTAAGAATGTTACTTAGCTGCAGCAGACTTACCAGACTTTCTGCGAATAACTTCACCTTGGAACAATATACCCTTGCCCTTGTAAGGCTCAGGCTTGCGGAAAGAACGAATCTTGGCACAGATGAGACCAAGCAACTGCTTGTCGCAAGTCTCGAGAGTGATGATAGGATTCTGGTTTCTCTCACTCTTAGTCTCCACCTTAACCTCAGAAGGAAGCTCGATGAAGATGGGGTGAGTGTAACCGAGAGCGAACTCAATGATGTTGCCCTGGTTAGAAACACGATAACCGACTCCGACAAGCTCAAGTACCTTCTTGTAGCCCTCGCTTACGCCTACAACCATGTTGTGGACGAGTGAGCGGTAGAGACCGTGGAAAGCTGACTTCTGCTTATAGTTTACAGGGCTGTTCTCATCTACCTCGAAAGTGATGGTGTTATCCTCGATCTTGGTGATGATAGACGGGTCAATCTTCTGTGACATCTCGCCCTTAGGACCTTTTACGTTTACAACGCCATTAGCGAAAGTGACGGTAACGTTAGCAGGGATACTAATTGGTAATTTTCCTATTCTTGACATATTCTAAATCCTCCAATTAATAAACATAGCAAAGAACCTCACCACCAATCTTCTGGGCTGCAGCCTCTTTGTCTGTCATAACGCCCTTTGAAGTAGAGAGGATAGCAATACCCAATCCGTTAATTACTCTCGGCATATCCTTGTAGCCAACGTACTTACGGAGGCCAGGAGTAGAGACGCGCTTCAGCGAAGTGATAGCGTTGGTCTTAGTGGCGGGGTCGTACTTGAGTGCGACCTTGATTGAGCCCTGAGGGCCGTCCTCTACGAACTTGTAGTTGAGGATGTAGCCCTTCTCGAAGAGGATCTTAGTGATCTCTTTCTTCAAGTTAGATGCAGGTACCTCTACAACACGGTGATGAGCCATGATTGCGTTTCTGAGTCTTGTCAGAAAATCTGCTATTGGATCTGTCATTTTAAAAAAAAGTTTAATTAATCGGGACTACCCCGACAATATTAAAGTTAAAAATAAATATTTACCTATTTGGTGGAAGAAGGCTGGCTTACCAGCTGGCCTTCTTTACGCCCGGGATAAGACCCTGTGAAGCCATCTCGCGGAACTGGATACGGCTGAGACCGAACTGGCGGATATATCCCTTGGGACGACCAGTGATCTTGCAGCGGTTGTGCAGGCGGATGGGGTTAGCGTTCTTAGGGATTGCCTGCAGCTTGCGGGCAGCCTCGTAAGCCTCAGAGGGATCCTCAGAAGTTGCGATGATCTTCTTCAGAGCAGCACGCTTCTCAGCATAGCGAGCAACGAGTTTGGCACGCTTTACCTCACGAGCCTTCATTGATTCTTTTGCCATATTGCTTAGTCGTTTTTAGCGTTTTTAAATGGAAGACCGAATGCCTTGAGGAGAGCGTAGCCCTCTTCGTCGGTGTTTGCAGATGTCACGAATGTGATGTTCATACCCTGAATACGGTCAATCTGGTCGATGTTGATCTCAGGGAAGATGATCTGCTCCTGAATGCCGAGTGTGTAGTTACCACGGCCGTCGAACTTGCTCTCGATACCCTTGAAGTCGCGGATACGGGGAAGAGCGATGCGAACGAGCTTCTCGAGGAACTCATACATGCGCTCACGACGGAGAGTTACCATAACGCCGATAGGCATCTTCTTACGAAGCTTGAAGTTGGCGATATCCTTCTTAGAGTATGTGGCTACAGCCTTCTGACCTGCGATAGTAGAAATCTCATTGATAGCTACGTCGATGATCTTCTTGTCCTGTGTTGCATCTCCAAGACCCTGGTTGATGACAATCTTCTTCAGGACAGGAATCTGCATAGAAGAAGAGTAGTTGAACTGCTTCATCAGTGCCGGAGCGATGGTCTCGGCATAGACTTTCTTTAACTGTGCTGTATCCATTATTTGATTTCCTCCCCTGATTTTTTAGCGATGCGTACTTTCTTGCCATCCTCTGCAACCTTGATGCCTAC
>URYG01000292.1 GCA_900551985.1 uncultured Prevotella sp.
CCTTCTTCTGACCCACCATTCGTGCCAGATACGCTTCGAGGATTATCCTCAGTTCCCATAATAAAAAAACTCGGAAGATACATTTCAATATCTTCCGAGTTTTTTTATTCCGTTTTTTATTCGTGAGTAGCGAATCTCTGTTCTGCGAGCTTCTCATACTTGGTTCCTGGCTTGCCATAGTTGGCGTAAGGCCAGATGCTGATGCCGCCGCGAGGAGTAAAGATACCTGTTACCTCAATATACTTTGGATCCATCAGCTTGATGAGGTCCTTCATGATGATGTTCACGCAGTCCTCGTGGAAATCGCCGTGGTTGCGGAAACTGAAGAGATAGAGTTTCAGGCTCTTGCTCTCTACCATCTTCACGTCAGGAATATAGCTGATGCGAATCTCTGCAAAGTCTGGCTGACCCGTGATAGGGCAGAGGGATGTAAACTCAGGGCAGTTGAAACGTACCCAGTAATCATTGCCAGGGTGCTTGTTCACGAAGGTCTCCAATACCTCTGGCGCATAATCCATTCTATATTGGGTCTTGGCACCCAGCGCCTTCAACCCATCTTCTTTTCTATCCATGGTTTTATTCTAATGTTAAATGTTAAGTGTTAAATGTTAACTTTGTGGGGCGAACTTCTATTGAGGGGACTTTCTTTTTAATCCTAGATAGCCCCTAACTTGAAGATGTTGTAGGATATGTTGTTGTCATACACATCCTCGCCCTCATGCTTCTTAATCGCATTGACTACACGAATGGTGATAGGCAGCACGATGATTTCATACACGGTCTTCAGTACCACCTGCCAGAGCATCAGCCAAGGTAATTCTGAGGTTGGAACGATTCCGCCCAAGGCAAGAGGGAAGAAGATCAGGCTATCGCAACTCTCGCCAGCTACCGTACTCCAGATGGCACGGGCAGAGAAATGCTTGCCGCCATCTCGGATCTTCATCACGCTCATTACGTAGGCGTTGGCAAAGGAACCTACAATGAATGCCACGAAGGAGGCTGCTGCAATGCGGGGAGCCAGACCGAAGATGGCATGGAAGCCGGCATCGTTGGTCCAGTAGGGAGCGGCTGGTATCCAGTCGCAGATGGCACCCAGGGTTACGAAGAAGAAGTTCATGGCGAAGCCGGTCCAGATGAGAAGACGGGCTTTCTGGTAGCCCCATACTTCGCATACCACATCGTTGATGATGTAACTTACCGGGAACACGATTAGACCGCCGGTCAATGAGATGGGACCAACGGCGATTTGCTTTGTTTCGAGCACGTTTGCCGCAATGAGACAAACGCAGAAGAGGATGCTGAAAAGCATAAACAGCACACTCACTTGAGTTGTTTTCTTTTCCATTTTCTTGTTTTTTACGAGGTTTACCAAGCACTCGGGTTATACTTACTTTTTATTTCGGGCTGCAAAATTACAACATTTCTCTCTAACTGCCAAATCTTTACCCGTTTTTTTGCATAAAAAAAAGCCCCAAGTACTATCACTAGCACTTAGGGCGATATGTATTAACTAAACCTAACTTATCTAACAATTAAACCTAACTAAACAATCTAACCTAAACTAAACAATCTATTCAACCAAAACCTAACTAAACAATCTGCTTATGAAAAACTAACCAAAAACACTTATCCTATTGAAATCTGGCGTGCAATCTTCTGCTCTTCCTGCTGCATCTTAGGCAACTGGATGGTGAGCACACCGTCAGCTACGCTGGCAGAAATCTTCTCCTTGTTGACATCGTCTGGGAGAATCAGGGTCTGCTCAAACTTAGCGTATGAGAACTCGCGACGCAGATAAACGTGCTCCTCCTGCTCAGGCTGATGCTTGTTCTCCATCTTGATATGGAGATCGCCATTCTCATTGAGGTTTACCTCAAAATCATCCTTGCGCATTCCTGGGGCTGCAAGTTCTACTGTATATTTTGTCAAAGACTCCTTGACGTTGATAGCTGGGGCTGTAGTATTAGCCTTCTGCATATTACCCTCGTTGAAGAGTCCGTTAAATACCTCTGGTATCCAAGAATTTCTGTACATCATAATCTTAACCTCCGATTCTATTTTTATTTATTATTATTCGTTATTATTTATGTTGTGTAGCGAATTACTGATTCGCTTACACTTCCTCTTTTGCAATCCCCGTACCAAAGTGTAAACTTCTGCCAAAACGTCAGTGGAGGGTGTCAAATTGTCTTTCAGAACATTCTTGAAAGAAAGATGGACTGATTCATTGCAACTACTTCTTGACTTCTATTTCTTTGACGAAAGAATTTATTCTTCTGTCGGGGGATATGACGTCAATTAGCACCTTGTATTTTCCTTCTGCTTGTGGCAGCTTGATTTCGTGTTTTTTTGTAGGCACGGAAATGCCAAGTGGCTGAATCGTTATACCGTTTGATGAGATTTCCTCTTTCTTTATCAGATAGCGCATTTTTACATCAAAAAGCCCTAGTGGGGCATCATGATACAAGGCGTATGGTTTTCCTGGTCTCACTAACTCGACGGATTCTATATCAGTAGCAGGGATGGTGAGAAAGTCGGAAATATTATAATTTATTTTTAGTCCATTAATGACCAAAGCTATGCTGCTGAAAACTACGGCATCTCCATTTTGGGTTAGGCGAGCAGGACGAATGTGGTCATACCTTTTGCTCTTCCACGAAATACAATTATTGTCGGAAGAAACACTTACTAAATTGGTATATATAATAATGTCTTTTAATGTCTGGAGATTGGGCTTTTTCTCTAAGAAGTTTCTGTCGAAGTATTCAAATGGGTTTCTGTTCTTGACCCATTCATATTGCTTTTTGTTTGCAGCTCGGCGAGCAATTACTACTTCATCAAGATTGTATGTCTTGGTGGAGTCTAATCTGGTATGGCAGGAAGCCAAAGTATAGGAATTGCTTGTCTCCTCAGCATACGATGAGTAGGTTTCAGGTTGTTGGATGGGTGGAAAAGCATATTCGTCAAGTTTATATAGATAATTGCCTGTTTCTCCTTTCTTGCTATATGCTTGCATATAGAGTTTTGTGTCATCCGCATAGTCTTTTAACAGAGCGTCAAAGTGACCATTTGCGTCTGTTTTTGTAATTGTTGCGTCTTGGTTTGCTGTGTTGTAAATCTGTACACTGGCTTCTTGCAAAGGATGATGGTCTTGCGATATAGTGCCTGATACCACAAGCCCAGCCTCTATTGGGAAGGGATAAGTGATGGAGTCTTCTTTCAGAATATCTATTCCAATCATAGATTGTTTGGCAGAGAGAAGCCAAGAAGACAAGTCTTTTCTTCTGTTTTTTTCATCTTCTTCATTGTAATATGGTGGAAAGGGGAGGGACGATGAAAGCTCGTTGGTAAAATTCAACATAGCATAGGAACTAATGCTTTGAGAATCCCATGCAGGTACTATGCGGACGAAAGTTTGGCTGCCTGGAACTGTATCTTTCAGGCAGAATGATAATTTCTCGTTCATACGAAAAACTGACTTCATTTCTAGTTCGGTAGCATCCTTGATGTCGGAAGTCCACAGTACTCTTTGGGCAATAGGAATTTGTTGCTCATCTGTAAGCCAAATGGTAAGAACTCCAGACGTGCATCCTGTCATGTCGGCAACGGCTAGCCCCTCACCATTTACAATGGAAAGACT
>URYG01000293.1 GCA_900551985.1 uncultured Prevotella sp.
TGCGGATATGCAGGTTGCTGGCAGCAAGCGAGGCGAGGGTATGCTGGCTTCTGCCCGAGGGGTGGCGCTCAAGGCAAAGGCTGAGGCTCCGAAGGGCAACATGCTTGTGATAACGGCTGCCCAGGGCAGCGAGACAGCTTATCCCTACAAGGAGAAGAAGCACGGACTCTTTACCTATTTTCTCCTGAAAAAACTCCAGGAGAGCAAGGGCAAGGTTACCTATGGCGATCTTTTCGACTATGTGAAGACGAATGTGGCGCAGAAGTCGGTAGTGGTGAATGAGAAGAGTCAGACACCAACCGTAGCCGTTTCGGGCGACCTGGTTTCCACCTGGCAGGGCATCAGGCTCAATGAAGACTGATGTCTGAAATACGAAAAAATCCCCATCGACTGGACTGCTCCTGTCGATGGGGATTTATTTTTTATTCTCTGGAGAAAAGAATTACTTCTTCTTCTGCGATTTACGGTTGGCTCTCTGTTGGCGATACTTTGCCTTCTGACGGGCAGAGCCGCTTCCGTGAGCACCCGTGATGTACTTCTTCTTCTTGGCCTTGGTCTTCACCTTGTCGTCGTCGTCCTTCTTCGGACCACCGCCGCCCTTGAAAACCATGCCACCCATGATAATATCGTCAATATCACTCATATACTTTGAACTTTGAATTTTGAACTTTGAACTTTATGATAAGTAAAGCCGTTGAATTCTTCTCTTGGATTAATGATGGAAGAGGCGAACGTGAGTAAACGCCATGGCGATGCCGTACTTATCGCATGTATCGATAACATTGTCGTCACGGATGCTACCGCCTGCTTCTGCAATATATTCCACACCACTCTTGTGAGCACGCTCGATGTTGTCGCCGAATGGGAAGAAAGCATCGCTACCTACAGATACACCCTTGTTCTGCGCAATCCAAGCCTTCTTCTCCTCGCGGGTCAGTGGCTCAGGCTTCTCTGTGAAGAACTGCTCCCATACGCCATCCTGCAATACATCCTCCCACTCATCAGAGATATAGACGTTGATGGTATTGTCGCGGTCGGCACGGCGAATCTTCTCCTTGAAAGGCAGGTTCATCACCTTAGGACACTGGCGTAACCACCACTCATCAGCCTTGGAACCAGCCAGACGGGTACAGTGGATACGGCTCTGCTGACCGGCACCGATACCGATAGCCTGGCCATCCTTCACGTAGCATACAGAGTTACTCTGGGTATATTTCAGGGTGATGAGCGAGATGATCAGGTCGCGCTTAGCCTCTGCAGTGAAGTTCTTGTTCTTGGTAGGGATATCCTCGAAGAGAGCTGGATCATCGAGCTTTACCTCGTTGCGTCCCTGCTCGAAGGTAACACCGAATACCTGCTTGTGCTCGATAGGAGCTGGCACGTAGTCAGGATCAATCTGGATGACGCAGTAGGTACCCTTGCGCTTCTCCTTCAACACCTTGATAGCCTCAGGAGTAAAGCCTGGAGCAATCACGCCATCGCTCACCTCACGCTTGATGAGGAGGGCAGTAGCCTCGTCGCAGACATCGCTGAGTGCCACGAAATCGCCGTAAGAGCACATGCGGTCGGCACCGCGTGCACGTACGTAAGCGCAAGCCAGAGGAGAAAGCTCGAAATCCACGTCATCGCAGAAGTAGATCTTCTTCAGAGTGTCGCTCAGAGGCAGTCCGATGGCAGCACCAGCAGGAGAAACATGTTTGAAACTAGCGGCAGCAGGCATTCCTGTAGCTGCCTTCAGTTCCTTGACCAATTGCCAAGAGTTGAAAGCATCCAGGAAGTTGATGTAGCCAGGACGGCCGTTGATAACTTCGATAGGCAGTTCCCTTCCGTCATCCATATAGATGCGAGAAGGCTTCTGATTCGGATTGCATCCGTACTTAAGTGCTAATTCTTTCATCTTAATTAAGAAATGTATTTAGAATTTGGTTGCAAAATTACAAAAAAAATATGAGAAAACCATTTTTTTCGGGCGAAATTCAAAAATAATCTCCCAAACATGACTCCGTTTCAAAAATATTGTGTACTTTTGCCCGCAGTTAGGAAAGAAATGAATATTTGAGAAATTAAAGGAATTGAGAATTTGAGGAAGGAAAATCACAATGAAAAATGATTTGAAAATCCTCGCTGTAGCTTTGGAGAAGAAGCTAGGCAGGGAACACCTGCAGCACGAAGAGAAGCATAGAAACAACAAGTTGCTGCACAAGGTGTGGGAAATAATGAAAGGTAAGGAGAAACCTTCACAGCAGACACTCAACCGTCTGGCATTGCTTGCCGGATTTCAGAGCTGGGCTGATCTGCAGGGCGCATTGCACGGCACCGATGACGGGCTGACCAATTACAGCGCCGGAGAATAAGGTTTTTGGTGTGATGAGCATTCCAAAAGATATCAGGTAGTCGGAAATGCAGAAAGGGCATCCAATCGTGAGATCGGATGCCCTTTTTCTGATTCTAATTTTTAATAGGTAACTAAGAAAATTACTCAGCGCTCTTAGCGATGGTCTTCTTCTCAGCGATACGAGCCTTCTTACCTGTGAGCTTACGCAAGTAGTACAACTTAGCGCGACGTACCTTACCGTGCTTGTTCACCTCGATAGAATCGATAGCTGGTGACTCGATAGGGAAGATACGCTCTACACCTACAGTACCTGACATCTTACGAACAGTGAAACGCTTCTTGTCACCATGACCAGAGATCTTGATAACTACACCACGATAGAGCTGGATACGCTCCTTAGTACCCTCGACGATTTTGTAAGCGACTGTGATAGTATCACCTGCCTTGAACTCAGGGAACTTCTTGCCGGTTGCAAATGCTTCTTCAGCAACTTTAATCAAATCCATTTTTTGTATAAAATTAAAAATTGTTTGTCGTTCCAACGCAACATGGCCGGGCAACACTTCTGCCCAGACAACAGCGGTTACGCCGAAAAGCGGGTGCAAAGTTACTACTTTTTCTCGTATCTCGCAAATTTTCAGTGGGTTTCTTCTCTTTTTTCTCGCAGATTTAACTATTTTTCTTTCTTGTCATCGTCTTTTCCCACAGATTTCACGGATTTCACAGATTTATTTTGTATCTTTGCACTCCAAAATGAGATTATTGTAAAAGGTATGAAGAAAAAGAATAGTATGCAGATGATGCTTGCCTCGATGGCTCTGATGCTGATGGCAAGTCCAGCCTTTGCCCAGAAATTCAAGGTGGCAAAGGTAGAGAGAACCCGTATTTTGATAGACCGGAAATGGGATGCCCAGCCGGATGCTGAGGCTGCGAAGTTCATCGCCCCTTATCAGCACAAGGTGGACAGCATCATGGGTCCTGTAGTGGGAACCGTGGCTCATGATATGACCCGCCATCGTCCTGAGAGTGAGTTGAGTAACCTGCTTTCTGATATCCTGGTATGGGGTGGCAGGCAGTTTAATGAGCAGCCGGTCTTCTCGGTGTATAACATGGGCGGCATCCGTGCCGATTTTGCCAAGGGCGATATCAACGTAGGCGAGGTGAGCGAGGTGGCTCCTTTCGAGAACAAGATCTGTTTCCTCACGCTTACCGGCGAGAAGGTGCTCGAACTCTTCCAGCAGATAGCCCACCGTGGCGTGGACTTTAGCCTCTACTGTTGCCGGCTGCA
>URYG01000294.1 GCA_900551985.1 uncultured Prevotella sp.
GGACCTCTCGCAGGCAGAGGCAGTACGGCGGGGGTTGCCAGGGCGCAGATACATTCTTCTTGATTCTTCATTTATTTATTTTTAAATTCTATCCAATACTACTTTTATCAGGTTGTCGATGGTGCTCTTATAGCCGGTATTGGCACTGAGGGCACGGCGATTGGCGATGACCATGCAGCAGGTAAGTGCCTTATGACCTAGGAGGAGAGAAAGGCCGGCGAGGGCTGAGCTCTCCATCTCAAAGTTATTGACACGCAAGCCCTTATACTCGAATGCTTCAATCTTCTGATTAAGTTCCGGATCGGCAAGAGGGGCACGGAGCTCTCTGCCCTGTGGACCGTAGAATCCGCCGCAGGCTATGGTGATTCCGCGAACCATGTCTTCTCCGGCAATCTGCTCCAGCAGTTCCGGGTCGTTGTTCACGCAGTATGGATTGCCAATCTGGTCGTTCCACTTCACCTGACGCTTGAATTCTGCCTCTGTCTCGAGGTCGCAGATCTCGTTGCGGCGGGCATAGAAGTTGATGAGTCCATCGAAACCGATGCTCTTCTGTGAGGCAACGAAGGTTCCGGCAGGACAGTTGAGCTGCAGTCCGCCGCAGGTTCCTATGCGCACGAGGGTGAGGGTAGTGTGCTCCGTTTTCTCGGTGCGGGTAGTGAAGTCGATGTTCTTCAGTGCATCGAGTTCGTTGACCACGATGTCAATATTATCGCATCCTATACCGGTGCTCTGCACGGTGATTCTCTTTCCTTTATATGTTCCGGTGATGGCGTGGAATTCGCGACTGGAAACCTCGCATTCCTGGGTCTCGAAGTGGGATGCTACGAGGGCTACTCTGCCTGGGTCGCCTACGAGGATAACCTTGTCAGCTACCTGCTCCGGGCGGAGATGAAGGTGGAAGCAACTTCCATCCTCATTGATGATGAGTTCTGATTCTGCAAAATATTTGCTCATAATCGTTATGTTTTGATGGGTATAAATTATTAAATAGGGGAGTTAAGGGGAGTTAAGGGAAGTTATCGCTCCCTACGGTAGCTTGGGAAGTTAAGAGACAATAGTTTTTTTGATGTAAACGTAGAACATTTGTCCCTTCACTTCCCTTCACTTCCCTTTCACTTCCCTTAACTCCCCTTCTCTCAAACTCCTTCCTTACTTCTGAACAGGAATCTTCTTGACGCGGCGCTCATGACGGCCACCCTCGAAGGTGGTAGAGAAGAACTCGTCGAGGATAGACTCGGCGGTCTTGTTGTCGATGAAACGGCCTGGAAGTACCAATACATTGGCATCATTGTGCTGACGAACGAGATGAGCAATCTCCTTGCACCATGCCAAACCGGCACGTACACCCTGATGCTTGTTCAATGTCATGGCGATTCCCTCGCCACTGCCGCAAATGCCGATACCCGGATAAACCTCGCCGCTCTCAATGCCTTCGCCGAGCGCATGACCGAAGTCAGGATAGTCAACACTCGCATCGCTGTATGTACCGTAATCCTTTACAGGATAACCCTTCTTCTCCAAATATTCCAATACGAACTGCTTCAATGGAAAACCTGCATGGTCGCATGCAATACCAACTGTCTTTACTTCCATAATACTTAAGTTTTTAAGTGAAGAACCCGGGGTTAACCCCTTATCCTCCACAAGGTTAATATTAAAAGAGTGAAAGGAGTCGGATGCCGGAAATGGAAATCTGCCTTCCGGCAAAATCTCCAACTCCAGCTTCCAACTCCTGTTTAGTTTATGCTAATTAAGCCTCTGCCAAGAAAGCCTTGACCTGCTTGTAAACATTCTCACCTGTGTAGCCGAGCTTCTCATCGAGCACCTTGTAAGGAGCAGAGAAACCGAAGCTCTCCAAGCCCCAAACCTTACCGTTGGCGCCTACGAGACCCTCGAGAGTTACAGGAAGACCAGCAGTCATACCGAAGATCTTAGCGTTCTTTGGCAATACGCTCTCCTGATACTCCTTGCTCTGACCACGGAACAAGCCCTCTGATGGAGCACTTACCACGCGAACCTTGATGCCGTCGGCACGCAAAGCCTCGCAACCTGCCTCCAATGTAGAAACCTCAGAACCGCTTGCTACGAGGATAACGTCTGGATTCTCGTCGCTGCCTGCTACGATGTAAGCACCCTTAGCAGCCTGCTCGTAGTCTGTACCCTCTGGCAACTTGGCAATGCCCTGGCGAGAGAAGATGAGCGCTGTAGGAGTCTCAACATTCTCCATAGCGAGCTTCCAGCAAACGGTAGTCTCGTCAGCATCAGCTGGACGGAATACGCGAACGCTGTCCTTGCCAGCGTGGTTCTTCAACTTCTCCATCAGGCGGATCTGTGCCTCCTGCTCAACTGGCTCGTGAGTAGGTCCGTCCTCACCCACGCGGAATGCATCGTGAGTCCAGATGAACTTCACTGGAACCTGCATCAGGGCAGCGATACGAACAGCTGGCTTCATATAATCAGAGAATACGAAGAATGTACCCATTGCTGCAACCACACCACCGTGGAGCATCATACCGATACACATATCAGCCATTGTCAACTCAGCAACACCTGCCTGGAAGAAAGCACCTGAGAAATCACCACGAACGATGCTCTTGGTCTTCTTCAAGAAACCGTCTGTCTTATCTGAGTTAGAAAGGTCAGCAGATGCACAGATCATGTTAGGAACCTGCTCTGCCAAAACACCGAGACAAGCAGCAGATGCAGCACGTGTAGCTGAACCAGCCTTCTGCTCTACCTTGCTCCAATCTACCTTAGGAGCCTTGCCGCTGAACCACTCGTCCATCAGGGTAGCCTTCTCTGGGTTAGCCTTGCGCCACTCAGCCTCTGCAGCCTTGCGCTCTGCTACGATACCCTTCAACTCCTCAGCACGCTTAGCGTAGATTTCCTTCACATCGTCGAAGATAACGAATGCATTCTCAGGATCACCACCGAGGTGCTTGATTGTATTTACGTAAGCATCGCCACCGAGAGGAGCACCGTGAGTATTGATGCAAGCCTCGTAGCTTGTGCCGTCTGCGCGGAGGGCACCCTTACCCATTACGGTCTTACCGATGATGAGGGTAGGGCGATCCTGCTCCTTCTGGGCAGCATCGAGCGCCTCACGGATCTGAGCCACGTCGTTACCATTGATCTTGATGACATTCCAGCCCCAAGCCTTGTACTTCATCTCTGTATCCTCGTTCATTACGACGCCGCACTCTGTAGAGAGCTGGATGTCGTTAGAATCGTAGAACATGATGAGGTTGTTCAAACCGAGGTTGCCGGCGATACGACCTACACCCTGAGAGATTTCCTCCTCTACAGCACCATCAGAGATGTATGCGTAGATCTTGTGCTGCATCATGGTTGAACCCAGACGAGCCTCGAGGAACTTCTCAGCAACAGCTGCACCAGCTGCGAGGGCGTGACCCTGACCGAGAGGACCAGATGAGTTCTCAATACCACGCTCGAGATCGAGCTCTGGGTGACCTGGAGTTACAGAACCCCACTGGCGGAACTGCTTGAGGTCTTCCATTGAGAAGAAACCACGCAAAGCCAAACCAGCATAGAGCATTGGGCTCATGTGACCTGGGTCGAGGAAGAAGCGGTC
>URYG01000295.1 GCA_900551985.1 uncultured Prevotella sp.
ACCCGTCATCGAGCGTGGATGTACGTTGAACGACGGTTCAAAGACGTTGAACGCACATTCAAAGTCGTTGAACGGCGGTTCAAAGACGTTGAACGAAAGATAATAGCGGGAGAAGAAATAATATAATACGAAAGAAAACAAAACTTATCCGGTATTTGTAGAAATTAGAAAGGAGAAAGAGAGAAGAAAGAGAGGAGAAAAGAGGAGGTAATCAAGAAAGAAAGAGAGGGAAGGAAGAAGGATACCAAGAAAGAAGGAAGAGATGGAAAAAAGAGAAGAATAGAATAGAAAATGAAAAGAATAGAATAGGAAAAAAGGGAATAACATTACATCATTCCCTCAAGTTTTTCCTGTGCCTCGCGCATATCCTCCTCAAATCTGGTATGATCGAGCAAGAACTCTTTCCTACCACCGGCAAGCAACTGAAACAATGCCGGATTCATCCCCTCCACATACTGAGCAATTGCGTATTCGATATCATCCCGCTGCGTAGGGTTGTTGGAAAATTCATATACACGAAGTTTCTGGTGAATAAAGCAATAAGCCGACTCGATACAGTCACGTCCGATCTCAGCCATTTCCTGCTTATCATCTATAAGAGTTTTATCCATATTATATTTACTTAACATTTTTCATCGAGAGTCCGATGCGCTTGCGCTTCAAATCCACCTCAGCCACACGAACCATCACATGCTCATGGAGTTTTACTACCTCTGAAGGATCGCTGATATAGCGGTTTGCCATCTGAGAAACATGAACCAGACCATCATTGTGAACACCTATATCCACAAAGGCACCAAACTTGGTGATGTTGGTCACGATGCCCGGCACCACCATGCCCTCCTGCAAATCCTCAATCGTCTTGATGGAAGCATCAAACTCAAATTTCTCCACCTCGCCACGAGGGTCCAGTCCAGGCTTGTCCAACTCAGCCATGATATCAGTCAAGGTAGGCATACCCACCTCCTTGCTCACATATTTCTTGATATCTATCTTCTTCTGCAGAGCCTTGTCCTCTACGAGTTGCTTCACCGTCACGCCCTGATCTTTCGCCATCGTCTCTACCAGCGCATAGCGTTCTGGATGCACGGCACTATTATCAAGCGGATTCTTGGCACCAGGAATACGCAAGAAACCAGCACACTGCTCGTAAGCCGAAGGACCCAGACGAGGCACCTTCTTCAACTGGGCACGGGAAGCGAAAGCACCATTCTCCCTGCGATACTCCACGATGTTCTTGGCAAGCGTAGGCCCCAGACCACTCACATAGGTCAACAGATGCTGTGAAGCCGTATTCAGATTGACACCCACAGAGTTCACGCAGCTCATCACCACCGTATCCAGACTTTTCTTCAACTGACTCTGATCCACATCGTGCTGATACTGTCCCACACCGATGCTCTTAGGATCAATTTTCACCAGCTCCGCCAGAGGGTCCATCAGGCGACGGCCGATAGAAACCGCACCACGCACCGTCACATCCTCATCCGGGAATTCATCACGGGCTATCTTGGAAGCCGAATAGATGGAAGCACCATCCTCGCTTACCACATAAATATCCACAGGATGATCAAAAGCGATTTCGTGCAGCCAGTCGCTCGTCTCACGGCTCGCCGTACCATTGCCCACAGCCATAGCCTCCACATGATACATCTTCACCATGCGCTGCAGAGCTGCAGTAGCCTCGCTGCGCTTGCTGCGAGGAGGATGAGGAAATACGATTTCATGATGGATGAGATTGCCCTGTGCATCCAGACAGGCCGTCTTGCAACCATTGGCGAAACCTGGATCCACTGCCATTACTCTCTTCTGTCCGAGCGGAGCTGCCAAGAGCAACTGACGCAGGTTTTCAGCGAATACCAGAATAGCCTCCTCGTCAGCCTTCAACTTGCTTGATGCAGCAAACTCCGTTTCGATACTTGGTTTCAGCAGACGCTTGAAAGCATCATCCACAGCCTCGCCTACCAAGGTCTGACATTCCCCATAACCATGTACGTAATGGCGCTTCAACTTATCCGTACACTGTTCGTCATCAGCAGAGATGCTGACACGCAGAATACCGGCAGCCTCTCCACGACGCATAGCCAACAGGCGATGAGAAGAACAGCGCTTCAGAGGTTCCGAGAAGTCGAAATAATCAGAGAATCGCTGAGCCTCTTCCTCGTCCTTCTTCTTAGCCACCACCTTGGAAGTGATGATGGCGCCACGTCTGAACTCCCCACGGATGGCATTGCGGCTTTCCTCGCTCTCGTTCACCATTTCAGCGATGATGTCCTTGGCGCCCTGAATAGCAGCATCAGCATCAGCCACCTTGTCACCCACATATTTCTTAGCCACCTGCATGATATTACGTTCACGCTGGAAGAGCAGAGTTTGTGCCAAAGGTTCCAATCCCGCCTCACGAGCAATCTGTGCACGGGTTCTGCGCTTCGGTTTGAAAGGCAGATAAATGTCTTCCAGTTCCGTAGCGTCCCAGCATTCCTCGATACGCTTCTTGAGTGCATCCGTCAGTTTTCCCTGTTCATCGATCGTCTTGAGAATGGTTTCCTTACGTTTCGCCATCTCCTTGAGTTTATCGTTAGCCTGGGCGATGGCTTCAATGTTCACCTCGTCCATATTACCCGTCTTCTCCTTACGGTATCGGGAGATGAAAGGGATCGTACAGCCCTCTTCGAGCAGTTCCAATGTATTTTCGACAGCCTGCTCTCTCAGTTTGAGCTGCGCTGCGATAATCTTAGTAAATTGATTCATCATTATATTATATTTTTCCAAATAATACGATTTATTCTGGAAATAAAAAGCGGAGAGTGTCATCAGGCACCCTTCGCTCCTTACTTTTATTTAAGAATTGCTTTCTCAACTTTTTTTGTCCTGGTATATACCTAAAGTATAAGCCGTAATTGCCAAAACGCATACGAATATGCACACAACAATAGTCATCATATTTTTTTATTTTTATTGAATTTCCTATATCTATTATTCTTATACTTAACCCCATTATTGATGCTTTGAGTGCTTTTCTTCAGCAAGAGATAACCTAACCAAAAGGTTAATGCTGCCGAAAAGATGACGCTCACAACAATCCAAGGATTACTCATATCGCCAAATGCAGTTGTGAGTAGCATTGCCGTTATTAGATATTTTGAAATATCTAAAAGCCATTTGCCCAATTCTTTATTCAGTTCCATTTTCACACATATTTAAATTACATTCGCAAAAGTACAACGAATAATTGAATTCTCCAAATATTTCAAACAGATTTTTGAGTTTCAATTGAAAAATAAAGCAATTTATAGAGATGCAAATTTAGATAAAATTTCTGAATTATAAGCCAGTATAATAAAAAACTTAAATGATTTCCCTCGAATTGTGCGAGATTAGCCTTATTTTTCGAGAAATCAAGACCACAACTGCAAAATAATTCCTACTAACGTGCTCTAAGTCACAAAAAAATATTATCTTTGAAGCAGTGTTCATTAACCGAGTTTTTAACTTCAAAAATGTAGGCTTATGAAAGCAGTATGTGGTCTTGACGTGCACAAAGA
>URYG01000296.1 GCA_900551985.1 uncultured Prevotella sp.
GCTTACCCTGGGTTCCAACATCAGCTTCCGCTATCGCGACTGGTATCTCTCTTTCCAGGTGAATGGCGCCTTCGGTCATAAGATCTTCAACGGTACGGCTCTGGCATACAACAATATGTCGAGTTTCCCGGATTACAATGTCCTGAAGGGTGCTCCCGAGAAGAACATCGTCGATCAGAACGTATCCGATTACTGGTTGGAGAAGGGCGATTATCTCAACTTCGAGTATCTCACCCTGGGCTATGATATCCCGATCCGAAAGGGCGCGGTACAGTCGCTCCGTGTATCTGCCAGCGTCAACAATCTTGCCACCATCAGCAGCTACAGCGGACTCACTCCGATGATCAACAGCTACGTGGTGAACAGCACGATGGGTATCGACGACAAGCGCACTTATCCGCTTTACCGCACCTTCTCGCTGGGTTTAAGTGTTCAATTCTAAAATCTGAAGTGTATGAAACGATATAGAATCTTGTTTTTTCTGATGGCTGCCCTGATGATGACATCCTGTCTGGATGAGCATCCCAAGGATCAGCTCGATGAGGATGCCATCTATGGTTCTGCATCTGAAATCTATACCAATGCCGTGGCTTCGCTCTATAATTATATAGGTGGAGCCAACGAGAGCGAGGGCATTCAGGGCACTTGCCGAGGCATCTACGATTACAATACCCTGACCACCGATGAGGCGATGATTCCCATTCGGGGTGGCGACTGGTATGATGGTGGATTGTGGAATGCCATGTACCGTCACGACTGGACGGCGGATGACGAACCGCTCTATGATACCTGGAAATATCTCTATAAGGTGATTGTCCTGGCTAACAAGTCGCTCGACATCATCGATGCCCGCTCCTCCCTGCTCACTGCCAACCAGAAGGATCAGTTCAAGGCAGAGGTACGTGCCGTCAGGGCTTTGATGTATTATGAGGCGATGGATATGTTCGGCAGGGTTCCGGTGGTTCTGTCTTCGGGCGAATCGGCTATCTATGAGTCGGTAACGGGTGCTTCCGGCATCTCCGTCACAGATGTCAACCTCTCGGCTCAGAGCGAGAGGAGCGAAACCTTCCAGTTTGTCTTCAGCGAGTTGCAGAAGGTGCTGCCGTATCTGCCGGATGAGCATAGCAACAAGGAGGGCAATTACTATGGTCGCATCACCCAGCCGGTTGTCAACTTCCTGTTGGCAAAACTGGCGTTGAACGCCGAAATCTATATGTTTGATGACTGGACCCGTGGTTATGCCAAGCGTCCGAAGGGCAAGGACATCTATTTCATGGTGCAGACGGCAGATGGTGCCTCGCTCCTCAATGGAGGAACGGCTGGACAGAACCGCAGCAAGAAGTTGAATGCCTGGGAAACCTGCATCTTCTATTGCGATAAACTGGCGGAGCAGGGCTATGAACTGGAGAAGGATGATGCCTTCAATTTCTCTGCTCATAATGAAACTTCCCTGGAGAATATCTTTACCATTCCGATGGATAAGAATATCTATACCAACCAGTTTCATTATCTCTTCCGTTCTTACCATTATACGCATGGTGGAGCCTTGGGGTGGGGTAGTGAGAATGGTACCTGCGCCACCATCTCTACGATGAAGGCAAACCGTTATGGCGAGGCGGATGAGGATACCCGTTGCCGCATGAACTTTTTGGCGGGCGTGGTAAAGGTAGATGGTCATGAACTGCTGATGGACAATGGAAAGCCATTGGAGTATCAGCCTTTCGAAGTGGCACAGAATCTCACCAACAGCAAGTATATCAAGACGGCTGGAGCGAGAATGGCGAAGTACGAGGTGGATAGAACTTCGTATATGGATGGCAAGTTGCAGAGCAACGACATCGTGCTGTTCCGTTATGCCGATGTGCTGCTGATGAAGGCGGAAGCCAAGGTACGCAAGGGAGAGAATGGCGATGTGGAACTGAACAAGGTCCGTGCCCGTGTAGGCATGCCGAATCGCCCGGCTACGCTCAGCAACATCCTGGAAGAGCGACTGCTGGAATTGGTATGGGAGGGCTGGCGCCGCCAGGATCTCATCCGTTTCGGCAAGTTCACCGAGGCATACGATCTCCGCACCCCTCTTCAGGGTGAATCCTCCGGCTTCACCACCGTCTTCCCGATTCCCCAGAAATGCATCGACCTGAATCCTAAGCTCGTACAGAATAAAGGGTATGAGAAGAAATCGTAAAGGGATTTTGAAAAAGAGGGTGTGGCATAAGTCAATGCCACACCCTCTTTTTCTAATAAATTCCATACGCCCTTTCCTGGCAGCTCCTAGTCTCCATACGCCCTGAAAGGGCAGAAGCTCCTAGCCCAGGGCATCGCCCTGGGTATTTATGGATGCAAGCCTGTCGCCCTGTAAGGGCAAAAGCTTTCAATTATAACTGATAGAACTTCGTGAAAGCCTTCACGCAGTATTCGTGATCAATCACGCTACCGGTTTCTCGGCAACTGTGCATGGCGAGGATGGCATTACCCATATCCACGCCCTTCAATGGGATGGAAGAGGCGAGGATATTGCCCAATGTGCTGCCACCTGCCACATCGCTGTGGTTTACGAAACGCTGGCAGTAACCACCGGCTGCCTCACAGATATTCGCGAAGATGGCAGCAGATACCGCATCACTCGCATACTTCTGTGCCGCATTGAACTTGATGACCGGGCCACCACCCAGCATCGGATGATTCGTTGGGTCAAACTTCTCGCTGTAGTTAGGATGCCAGGCATGCGCATTGTCCGCAGAAATCATAAAGGCACGCTCCACAGCCTGATAATATGCCTCCTCTGTTCCGCTCTGAGCCAGGGCGATGCGCTGCAGCATATAAGAGAGGAAAGGACTTCCCGCACCCTGTTTGGTCTGCGACCCCGTCTCCTCGTTGTCGAAGATGGCGAGAACACGAGTAGCATCTGAAGATGAAGTTGCATCTGCTGCAATCATCGCTTCTACGCCAGCCCAGCACATCGACAGGTCATCGAGTCTTCCCGAAGAGATAAACTCATCGTGCACACCGAAGGTGCAGGCAGGAGTGGCATCGGCGAGATAGAGATCGAAGTCGAGGATATCCTCCTTCTGGATATTCAGTTCGCCGGTAATCACGTTCATCAGCAGATTACCCATCTCCAGTTCATCATTGATGATGCCGAGGATAGGGAGCACATCCTTCTGCTTGCTCAGCTTCACGCCGTCGTTCACCTGACGGTTGAAGTGGATAGCGAGATTACTGATCTGCAGCAGAGGTCGCTGGATATGGAGCAGGAGAGTCTTCGGATGCATCGCATCCTCGCCCTTTACGATCACTCTACCCGCCAGAGTGAGTGGACGGTCGAACCAGGTTGACATAATCGGACCGCCATAAACCTCGAAGAACAGTTTCACGATACCGCCCTCGCAAGTCATCTCAGCGTTAGGCTTGATGCGGAAGGTAGGGGAGTCGCAGTGAGCGCAGATCATGTGGAAGCCTGCATCGGCAAGCGCCTTCTTTCCGATTTGGAAAGCATAGATAGAAGAGTCGTTCTTGGTAACGAAGAACTTGTCCCCAG
>URYG01000297.1 GCA_900551985.1 uncultured Prevotella sp.
TAATGTTATTGTGCTGCACTACGCCGCTAGGTGTGGTGTTAGCCATCATCACCTGTGGCATTCCAAGACTCATGAGCGAAGCAAAGCCCGCTGAAAGCAATAAATGCTTTTGAGATTGTTTAATCAAAATTCTATTCATATTTATTATGCTTAGTTTAAGATGTTTATTCTTTCGGTTGCAAAGGTATTATAAAAGAAAGAAAAACGGTTAATGGTTCTTAGTCAGAAGAAAGGGGGCATTTGTTCAAGTGCTATTTTGAACAAATACCCCCTTGGAGATATGATGGTGGAGCAGAAACTGGGCTTTCTCATAAATCTTGGATCTGAAATCTCATCCTCTATTCTTTGTTGTCACGCTGGTATTCGCTCGGCGAAACTCCGAAGGTATCCCGGAAAACCTGCGTAAAACTCTTGTGGTCATTATATCCTATGGTCAGCATCACATCCTGTATGGTTGCCGTTTTCTGCTTCAGCATCTCTGCCGCATGCTTCATCTTGATGCTGCGTATAAACTCCAGTGGAGTCTGCTGGAGTACAGCCTTCATCTTTCTGGAGAAGGTAGAACGCGACATGCCCATTTCTGAAGACAGGAATGCCACATCCAGATGGTCACTGCCCAGATTCTCCTCTACAATCTTCGTAGCCTTCTTGACGAATCGCTCGTCCAGTCTGGTAGCATCCAATTGAGAATTCATCTCATCCTGCATGATACCTTTCAGACGTTCCACATTGTCCTGAATAATTCCCAGTTTCTGCTCCACCATCATATCTCCATTCCTGATGTTGTTGGCTATGGTATCAATCGCCTGCAGTGGGGTGACGAACTCCTTCGAAACCTGGGTGAGATATTCCTTCTTGCCTTCTGCCACATTCTCTTCGATGATCTGGTCGTTATGTTCTTCTACTCTCTCCTTATACCGCTTGATGATCTGCCAGATTGCCAGAACTGCGAGGATGGCGTAGAAGGTATATGCCCAACCGGTTTCCCACCAGGCTGGCAGACGATGAATCTCAAAGGTAGCAACATGCTTGCTCCAGAGTCCGTTCTCATCGGTAGCCTTCACTTCAAAGGTATAATCGCCTTTCGCCACCTTATTATATATAGCAGCATTTTTACCGGTTGGCAGATATACCCAGTCCTTATCCACACCCTTCAGCCGATAGGCATAGCAGATGCGTGCCTGGTTGTTGAAATCGAGCGAAGAGAACTCGATGGTGATATTCTGCTCATCAGGACCGATCTCGATACTGTTACCCGTCTTCTTGCGCAGCGGATCAAGCCAGATACTCTTACCCATCACCTTGACATCAGTGATATGGGTATGTACGTCCTGCGGAATACTCTCCAGGCGCTGACTGGTCTTGAAGGATACCATGCCTGGGATTCCACCGAAGTACATCTCGCCACTCTGCGGGTCCCGGAATACGGCACGTGGCAGAAAACGGTGCTGGACAATGTCGTTGTCACCCGTAGAATATACCCTGACGGCTCCATTCTTTGGATTGAATTCCCTGATGGTCTGTGGCGTCATGATCCAGAGATGGTTGAAACGGTCAACTTTCACATGATCTACCATATCGCCATTGAGACCTGCCTTCAGGGTATAATCCGTATAGACGGAAGGGTCGGTAGAAGCAAAAGACAGAAGCTGACCTTCGCCCGTAGTTGCCCAGATGGTGCCATCGGTAGTGACATCCAGCGTCAGGAAGTCTTTCGCATGCGGATAGAGCTTCCACTTGCCCGATGGAGAGATACGGCAGATACCCCTGTTGCGAACCGTACACCAGATTTTTCCATCTTCCGACTGACAGAAATCGCTCACATCGCCTATCTTTTCGGATAGGCAAACCAGTTGCTGGCTATGGTGGCGGTATAGGAATATGCCGTTCATCGTACCTATCCAGAGGTTCTGCTGCCTATCTTCGAATATCACCTCCGCATTTCCTGCAGTCTTGCTTACTTTCATCAGATCAAGCTGTTTTTCCAGATAGATCTGCTGTCCTTCTCTTCTCAATTTCATGATGAGATTGTAAGGGGTCATCACCCAAATGGCATTGCGCTGCTGCGACTTGATGAGATATGGTATCGTATAGAGCGGAAGATGACTTACGGCAGGACACTTGCGGTAGTCTATCGGCATACCTCCTTGCTGAGGGTCATAAAGAAAGAGTCCGTAGGCTTCCTGGTAATACCAGTAGGCGCCATCGTCGTCCTTGCAGAGCGTAACAATGGCAGGATTGAATCCTGTAGCCTGCACCAGAGGGGCAAACGGATAGTTGTTGGCATCACTGCCCTTAAAGTTGATGACAGAACTGTAATGGTCGAACGCCGAAATCCAGATATTTCCATCCCGGGTTTGGTAGATATGTGAGAATATCTTCTTTTCGGGTGTAAAGACCCCTTCCGTAGAAACGGGTTCCAGACGGTTGCCTTGCTTTGGATTGAAAACAAGGATGTGGTCCTGGCATAAAATCCACAGATAATGATAATGGGGATCTTGAATCACCTCTCTGAATAATGATGTATCCATGGAAGCCGGCAGTTGCTGTCTGGCGAACCGGGCAGATGCCGTCTTTGCCTGAGGTGAATAATACCACACGGCAGAGCCGCCAGTGAGGAGCCAGAAGTTACCCGTCTGCTGATCCTCGCACATCGCCTTTACCGACATGTGCCTATCCAGCAAGACTTCTTTCCCGGTTCTTGATTTTCGGTAGAATTCCCCGTTCCAGGTAGCATAGTATAGATTCTCCTGCCTGTCCTCAAAGAGCATCGTGCAGAAAGATGAAAGCTGATGGCGCTTGCGGAGCTTTCCATCGCAATCGAATTCGTACAGCATATTGTCACAGGAAATCCAGACATCCCCGTTCTTCCGAATCTTGAGTAAGGTGATGGGAGCATTCTGCAGTTCCTTCTGGGCTATCTTCCTGATGGCATAGGTATTCTTGTCGAGGATGTAAACGCCCTTCTGGGTACCAAACCAGATACGCTTGTCCTTGCCCTCGTCAATACAGAGCACGGAGTTGATATCCATCAGACCGGGAGTATGGAAATCACTACGGAATACGTGTACATGATATCCATCGTCACGGCACAGACCATCTACGGTGCCATACCACATATATCCATCAGAATCTTCGAAGATATCGGAAATGGCACTCACAGGCAACTGCGAGATAGCAGGTATGGGACAGACTCTGACTTCAGACAGTTGAGCGTTGCAGAGATTGCAATACATCAGGAACAGTAAAAATAGTATCTTCTTCATACAGCACTTTTTATGTTACGGATGCAAAATTAACAAAAATAATTAGAACTGCAAAAGAAAACAAACTTAAATACAGTTGTGAACTTCAACTGCGGGGTGTGGGCATTTAAAAAGGCTCCCTTGCATGGAAGCAAGAGAGCCTTTGACAGTTTTTTTAGTTTTTACATCCCGACTTACATACAGCTTGTCAAACCTAAAGAGGCTGCGATGGCTGTAAGGAGTGAGAGAGCAATCTTAATCACGGTTTTCCAGGTTTCAC
>URYG01000298.1 GCA_900551985.1 uncultured Prevotella sp.
CGTACATGAGTGGAGATGGTACGAAAATAGCCTCGATGAACCCCATGCTATCAAGTGGTTCGGTTGGACTGTAGGCGCCTGATTGAGTTACGTAAACCTTTTGTGGAATACGTGACTCGTATGTTTTCTTCAGCTTTCGTACTCCCTTTTTGTTTGTGGTGTACCAATCTGATGGAATTTCCTCTGAATTTACGTCAAGGATATAATCATTTATATTTTCTCCATGATGAGGAAGGACGATGTAGCCATCATTGATATCGCTATCGCCATCACCTGATGCATAGCCATCAAAGTTTCTTGGCATAATCAGACTGCCATTGATTTTGACGACATAGAATTCGTGACCACTTAGACGGCTGAACACGACGGGATAGTACATGACTTTTGTGTTGCCATGTGATAGCTCTTCACAATAGAGTTTTTCTTCTACTGTGATTTGGCGGTTGTCTTGTTCGCCTATAGTAAGATATACGTTTCCTGTTTGAGGAATGAACTGATGAACTTTATACGGAAGTACCGATACGCCTTTCTGCTGGTTCAGGTAATTGCACCAGTTAAGCACTTCTATGATATGCTTCTGGCACTTTCCTTCTTTTTCTCCAGTTTTTATACTCAGTTGTTTAGCCATATCCTCTATAGAGATAGGCTTCCCTCTGAAATACTTGTTTTCTTTTCTGTTGTAGGCAAGCGCAATACTTTGTTCTATCCAAATGGCTGTAGGATATTTTATTGCATCATGTATGTCTGCTGAATGTGGAACCGGGTTGTTGATGCAAATGCGCAATTCACCGTCAGAAGGTTCATCATCAGATAATCCTATAGCAAGAGATTCGTCTATTACCTGTTCCTTTGTGTATGAACTTCCGAATATGCATGATGCAACTTCGGCAACTTTTTCTCTTTGCTGACTATAAGTCATACTGTCATCTGCTACCATTGTGGCTGATGTTCCGAAGCAAAGTACTTGACCTGTTGCCAAAGATTTGATTCTGCGTATCAGGAACGAGACATCGCTTCCTTGCATTCCTCGATAAGTATGCAACTCATCGAATACAAGGAAGTGAAGGTTTTCCAAGAAGCATTTGCGTAAGTCTTCTTCTTTGCCAGCACGAGTCATGAGTAATTCCAGCATCATATAGTTGGTTAATATGATGTTAGGAGGTGTTTGCTGCATCTTTCTGCGTGCTTCATCGTTTTCCTGTCCGGTATATTTGCCGAAAGTGAAAGGACAAGAACGGCCTGTTCTTTCTTCGAACTCAGCTTTATATCGGCTTAATTCTTCAGCTTGTGAGTTGATGAGGGCATTCATTGGATAAACGATAATAGCTATAGTCTTATCCTTGCATGCCTCTTCGTGAAGTAGAACGTAATTGAATATAGTAGCCATGAAAGTACGTGATTTACCAGAACCCGTGCCGGAAGTCACAATGAATTCTTTGTCTTGACAGCCTAACTCTATAGCTTCTTGCTGATGCATATAAAATGGCTTGTCGAAGAAATATTCCAAATCTTTATGGATAGGGAGCCCCTTGGCAATAAGTTCCTGTACACCTATTCCCTTCTTGAAGTTTGGATTGAATTGAATCAAAGCCTTTGGCCACAGTTTTTCATTTTTGATGGAGTCGCTGACCTTTTCCTTGATTCGTTCATCCTTTATGGCAACAAAACTTTCCAGGTAACTTTTGTAGCTGCCTTTCAAGCTTTCATATAATTCAATAATATTCATACTCGTTAATCTTTAAACAGCTACAAAGATAATATTTTTCTTTGAAAATAGGCTATAAATTCAGGAGGAAAGTGTATTTTCTTTGTGATTTTTTTCAGTTTAGGGTGAAAAATACTCAGCCCGTAATACATTAGATACTGATTAACCAACTGGAGGCAACTGCGCAGGATTGCCTACAAAAATCACTTTGCTGCCAAAGTTAGGTCGTACAAACGTAAGGAGATCTTCTATCGAATTGTCTGTGCCGAACATAACGATACAATTCGCTATAATTTGTTGTTTTCGCTATAAATCTTGTCATTTTTTGACGGATTCAAAACGATTTTCCGCTATAATCAATGACGAATTCGCTATAATTCCGCTAAAAATCGCTATATCCAGCGAATTTCGACGTAGCTAATAAAGTTTCGACGGATTGGCTATAGTTTCGACGGAAATACATTGCTTTTCGTCGAAATTCGACGATTATGAATCGTTTAAATTGTTTATATACTAAAAAAAGTCGCCAGCATTTTGGCGACCTTTTTTAGTATCATTTGTTTTCTCTTTACTTTCTGAATTTCTTTTTGAACCATTGGTTGAATGCCACGTAGGCACTGATTTCCTCCTGATGCTGAGGCTCAGCAAAGGTGAGGACATTGCCCGATGAATCTCCGTGCTGGTCTGGAAAAATGATCATCAGGTTCGTGCCCGAGAAGAAGCGGGTGAGCTCTTCCGGCAATCGCTCCAGTGCCGACTTGTGGGATACCGTACCCTTGCGGGCTGTCACCACCACAAAGAGATGGTTCTTGCTCATGTGGGAGGCAAGCTGCGGCATCTCGTTCCAATGCTGCATCAGGGTGTATTCGGCACGTACTTCCTGGTGGCGGTTGGTGATGTACTCATTGATGAGTGCCAGGGTCTCCTCCCTGCCATGGAACTGGATGCGGCAATCCAAATTGCCTGACAGGCGCGCCAGTCGCTCTACCCAGCGGTAGAAACCCGGTTCAAATTCAGCCCTCGATGGTACAGCCACCTGTATTCGGCGAATGGTATTGAGCGGCTGCTTGATGCGTGCCATGATAATCTGACGGCTCAGACCATTGAAGAGACTCTGATGGAACTCTCCCCAGAACTTAGGCGAAACCTCCTGATGCATGTGCATGCCGATGATGATTTCTGAACACTGGAACTCATTGAAGGCATGCTTGATGCCGTTGGCGATGTTGGCAGCAATGCGAACCTGCGTCTGCGTCATCACGTCGGTGGCTGCGGCAAGCTGACTGCAATGATCCAGCAGCTGTCGGCCCTGTTCCTGCTTGTATCGCATATCCTTGTCATCATACACCACATTCAGGCAAACCAGTCCTCTGTTCAGCTTCTGGTTTCTCACCAGGAAGGCAAGGTTCATCAGATTATCGGCATATTCCGGATACTTCACCGGTATGAGAATCTTCTCATCGCTTGCCTTCTTGGTATCTTCGGCATCCGGCAACTCCTTGTCGCGGAGGATAATCTTGCGCGAACTCCAGTCGGTAAGCAGCGAGGAAATGATGCAGGTGCAGAGTATCATCATGACCACACCATTCAGCATGTCATCGTTGACCAGGTAGGTATTCGGACCCACCAGAATGTTCATTCCCACCATCACCATGGCGATACTGCCGGCAGCATGGGCGGAAGTGAGTCCGAACATCATGTGTCCTGATGAAAGCGGCAGCCGGAATCCGAAGCAGGCGGCATAGGCAGCAATCGCCTTTCCCAGCGTTCCGAAGAAGACGAGCCTTCTTCGCAGGTCTTATATTA
>URYG01000299.1 GCA_900551985.1 uncultured Prevotella sp.
TGGATGAATGGATCGAGTTTCTCAAGACTGGCGAGATCAGCGAGGCAGCCCAGGCTCCTGGTTTGGCTGATGCCCGCAAATGTCTGGACATAGATAAATTGACCGTAGCGGAAAAGAATGATTATGTCCGCCACATGGAGAACCTGCGCTATCAGCGCAGTGTTATCAAGACGGGTTATGATGATGGCTGGCAGAAAGGTCTTGCCGATGGACGAGAAGAAGGACGAGAAGAAGGACGAGAAGAAGGACGAGCTGAAGGATTAGCTGAAGGATTAGCTGAGGGTGAGAACAAGGCTAATATTGCCACAGCGCAGCGACTTCTTGCTATGGGCTTATCTACAGAACAGGTATCAGCCGCCACCCAGTTGCCATTAGAGCATATTGAGAAATTGAAAAGCTCATTAGATACCAAGTAAAATTTGAAGGAGCTATATACAAAACCTCCCTATAAGCCAGACGATAAATCGCCTGCACTTATAGGGAGGTTTTTGTTTTATTTCTTCTCCTCTGGAACCAGGAACTTATCGCCACTCTGCTTAACAAGCTGCTTGGCAAACTTCTCTGGATAACCAGAACGAACTGGAGTAGCACCCAAACCGTATGGAGTCTTCTTGAAGGTACCATTCTTATCGGTTGGCTTGATGATCATATCATTATACTTCACCACCATGAACTCGAAAAGCTGGTTCCAGCGAGCCAACATCTGCTGAGCCTTCTCTACACTGTAGTCGTTGAGATACTTCACGGCAGCCTGTGGGTTCTGGGCATAAAGCTCCTGAGCCTTCTTCTCAACACCTGCCTGAGCAGCGAAATAGCTGTTGTCCAAGCTATCACGAACCTCCTTCAAGGTTGGGAACATCAAGCTGTAACGAGGATAAACCATGTTGCTGGTCATGTTGCAAACCCAGTAAGCATTCTTCTTGCTGAAATGCAAGGCATCAGCACCAGGAGTGTTGTAGCACTCAGGACGCTCGGTCATAGAGCAATATACAGGAGTGAACGCAGCCATGTTGGCATCATCGTTGGCAAACCAGAAAACGCCGCCAATCTCTCTTGGCAACCATGAACGCATCTGGCTCACGAATACGAAACCACTCTGCTGAGTGCTGACAGGACGCTCGTTGAAATACTGCTTGCCATCCACCTTGTACATCAATGGTGTAGGACGATAAGGCATCTCCCAGATACCACCGCCGATATCAGAACCGTCGGCTACAGAAAGAGGAGTACCCTCGTAATGGTCGCGCATCACATTCTCTACATCCTTTACGCTCACCTTCTTGTTAGGAACCACCCAGAGAGGCATGTCCTGCGCATCAGGATTCTTGCCGAGTGCCCAATCCAGGTAAGGACTCATATCATAGAAGTGGTTCAGCATAGCCCAGGCACGGGCATCGCAGAAACGACGACCTGAGAAATCAGGCTTTGCATACGCCATCTTCCAGGAGAAATCAGCATCCTTGCCCTGGAACCAGCCCTTGCTGCGGGCAAAAGAAACCACATCCTTGGCATACATCACGTTCTTCTTGTCCTTCATGTTGAACTTGCCGATGCGGCTCTGGTTGGCATGAGCACAGATGGCATCATCCGGAATGCGGAGAGCTACCCATACAGCACCCTTGGAACCGGCACCCTTACCCATCATCTCCATGATCCAAGCCTCGTTAGGATCGCAGATGGTGAAGGTCTCACCGCCAGAGTTGTAACCGTAGGTATTGGCGAGGGTGGTCATCACCTTGATAGCCTCGCGAGCTGTCTTACTGCGCTGGAGAGCTACATAGATGAGTGAACCATAGTCCATGATACCGGTAGAATCCACCATCTCCTCACGACCACCATAGGTAGTCTCGCCGATGGTAACCTGCCACTCGTTGATGTTGCCGATTACGTTGTAGGTCTCGGCAACCTCAGGAATCTCACCATAATACTTATTGCTGTCCCAATCGAAAATCTTGCGCATCTCGCCCTTGGCATGCTTAGCCGCAGGATAGTGGCAGAGATTCTGGAACATACCGTAATCGTCGGCACTGTAAGAACACATCACAGAACCATCTACTGATGCCTTCTTGCCCACGATGAAGTTGCTGCAAGCCTCAGCCTCTGAGACACTGCCCAACATAGCTACAGCCATCAAGGCTGAAGCGAAAATCTTATTCATAAAATATACCTTTATTTATATTAATCACAAGCCTTGAAGCTCATATCCAAACCCTTCACACTGTGTGTCAAGGCACCTACAGAGATAAAGTCAACACCCTGCTCAGCATAGTCGCGGATGGTATCGTAGGTGATACCGCCAGATGACTCAGTCTCATACTTTCCAGCGATGATATCTACTGCCTTCTTGGTATCAGGCACAGAGAAGTTGTCGAGCATGATACGGTTGACACCGCCGTGCTTCAATACCTGGTCGAGCTCATCGAAGCTGCGAACCTCAATCTCAATCTTCAGATCGAGACCCTTCTCCTTGAGATAAGCGTGGCAACGGTCGATAGCGTTATCGATACCGCCAGCGAAATCGATGTGGTTGTCCTTGAGGAGAATCATATCGAAGAGACCGATACGATGGTTCATACCACCACCAATCTTCACTGCCTGCTTCTCCAACATACGGAGACCTGGAGTAGTCTTACGGGTGTCAAGGATGTGGGTCTTGGTACCTTCAAGGCACTTTACATACTTAGCGGTCATGGTAGCGATACCACTCATACGCTGCATGATATTGAGCATGAGGCGCTCAGTCTGGAGCAGCGAACGGGTCTTGCCCTCTACGATCATGGCGATGTCGCCCTTCTTTACGTGGGTACCGTCCTGCAACAGAACCTCTACCTTCATGGTAGGATCGAAGCGTGCGAATACCTTCTTAGCCATTTCTACACCTGCCAAAACGCCATCTTCCTTGATGAGCAAATGGCTCTTACCCATGGCGTCCTCTGGAATGCAACACAAGGTTGTGTGGTCGCCATCACCGATATCCTCAGCAAATGCCAAGTCTATCAACTTGTCTTCTAATTGATCTACGCTTAACATATTATTTTTGTTTATTGTTTAATGTTTATTGTTTAATCTCTTCCCGTTCCATAGGGCGCAGAGGATGCCTTCCTCATCACGCTCTACCCTGATTTCTCCGCCCAGCCATTCGGTCATGGGCAACTCCTCACGGAACTCATAGTAGTTGACTACCCTACCCTCGGCTATCTCCACCACTGCCTGCTGCAGGATGGTGCCATCGGGAAGCACCACGGTATGAGCACCGCATCTTCTCAGTTCCTCCATCACTATCTCGTCTGAAGAGGTTCTGCCTTCATCGGCTTCATCTCCTTGAGCGGTCTCAGCGGTTTGCCATCCGGCATTCTGATAGGATGAACCGGCTTCTGGGATGACATCTCGAAGGTCTGCTCTCCCGGTTTTTCACCTGATGAGGATGAAGAGGATGATGCAGAGGAAGCACTATCCTTTCGGAGACTATCGGATGATACCGATGGAGAGCCT
>URYG01000300.1 GCA_900551985.1 uncultured Prevotella sp.
TCATACAAGTAAATCTTGAAGACCGCAGAAACAAGAAACTCCGTGACCCTGATGCACTCTTAGAGTATATAGATGCTCAGATGGTTGATAAGGAGAAGTATTACATACTTCTTGATGAGGTTCAGATGGTGAAGGAGTTTGAGGATGTGCTCAATTCCTATCTCCATGTAGAGAATGCTGAGGTGTACGTAACTGGTTCCAATGCCCGGTTCTTGTCAAAGGATGTAATCACAGAGTTCAGAGGGCGAGGATGGGAAATCCGGATTCACCCATTGAGCTTTTCTGAATACTACGAGGTTGTGGGAGGAGAGGAGCGTCAAGCCCTGGAAACCTATTATCTTTATGGTGGATTGCCTGCTGTGGTTCAGATGGAAAGCCCTGAAGCCAAGCAGAACTATCTTCGAGAGATTTATGAGACCGTATATCTGAAAGATGTATTGGACCGAAATCGCTTGAAGAATCCAGAGGGAATGAAAGAGCTGGTACGTCTCCTTGCATCTACGATAGGTTCTTGTACCAATGTCTTGAAAATCTCCAATACGTTTAAGTCGGCTGGTGGAGTAGAGATAAGCGGCAATACTATCAGCAAGTATTTGGAATACCTGCAGGATTCCTTCATCATCAGCGAGGCTTTGCGCTATGATGTGAAAGGGCGCAAATATATTGGTGCTGGCACCAAGTATTATTTCGAGGACATTGGTATTAGAAATGCCGTGCTTGATTTCCGGCAGATAGAATTCACCCATATCATGGAAAACGTGATTTATAACGAGTTGCGGAAGCAGGGTTATACTGTGGATGTGGGATCAGTGGAGAGCTTCAAGCGGGATGAGAATGGCAAGCTGCAGCGTAGGAATCTTGAGATTGATTTTGTGGTGAACCGTCATGATGAACGCCTCTATATCCAGTCGGCTTACGCCTTGCCGGATAAAGAGAAGGTAGATCAGGAGCAGGCTTCTCTTTTGAATGTAAGCGATGGCTTCCGCAAACTGATTATCGTAGGGGATAGATATCATTCGGGTTATAATGAAGAAGGCATTCTAATGATGAGCCTCTCCGATTTCCTCTTGGGGAAGAGCTAGATTGTCTTGAAGAAAATATCAAGAGCGGAAGAACAGCTGGGTTAACAGAGTTAACAGTTAACAGTTGTTTTTCCGCTCTTTCTTTTGTTTCTGAGTATTTCGTTTATAGGCTTCTATTTCTTCCTTAATATCAAAAATGTGCAAGTTTGCCACTTTTTGATATGAGAAATGTGCAAGTTTGCCGAAAAATCATATTAATGGGAATTTTCAACTATCGCCTTTAGCTCTTCCAGGTTATCCGCTACTTCTATCACATCTCGCCAATTGCCACGAATCATGCTTTTCTCTGCCATGTCGTCCAAAAGGGCGATGGTGGAGTTCCAGAAGCCTTTCATGTTGTAGAGAATCACCATCTTATGATGGTAGCCGATGGTGTGGGAGGCTGCGATGGTGAAGATTTCATCCAGGGTGCCGACGCCGCCAGGAAGGGCTACGAAGATGTCGCTCTGGGCAAGCATCAGGTCCTTGCGGTCGCTGAGATTATCACACGGAATCTCGATATCGAGGTCGGGGAAGGTTCTGCCTCCTCGCTCTACAAGCGTAGGAACCACACCAATGGTTCTGCCGCCGTTCGCCTTCATTGCCTTGCCGATGCAATCCATCAGACCGGAGTTGCAGCCGCCGAAAACCAGGTCGTGGCCGTTCTCTGCCATCCACTTTCCCATCTCTTCTGTCAACTTGAAGAAGTCGGGGTCGATATTCTTATTTGCTGAACAAAAAACTGCTATTTTCATGTCTTTATCTTCTATTTGATGATGTTTTATCTGTTGTTTATTGATGTTTATCTTCTATTTGATAATGTTTTATCCGTTATTTATAGATGTTTAGGCAAAGGTACGCAAAAAAATCGAGATTATTGGGCTCTTTTTGCGGATAATTTCTTAATTTTGCAAACTATAACTAATCTTATAAACAGGTAGATAGATTTCCTATCAACAAAATTATAAACAAATTATAAAACAAACAAGAGAATGAAAAGGATTATCACATATAGTATTATTGCATTGTTGCAGGCGTCGGTGGCGCTTGCTCAGACCTCTGTGCCGCTTTCACAAACCTCTTCTAAGCCGAAGCTTCAGAAGCGGGAGAAGTATGAATGGCAGGGAGAGATTCCTACTTACGTTGAAACGCTGAAGAAGGAACTGACCTATCCGATGGCTTGGGGCAACAGTCCGATTAAGAGCTTCAAGAAGTGGAAAAAGGCGGCAAGGGCGAAGGTGTTTGAATGCATGATGACGCCCCCGAAAGCAGCTGCGGCTTGGGATATGGAGGTATTGGGCGAGGAGCAGAGAGACGGATATAAGGCGCAGAAAATAGCCTTCAATATCAACGCCTATTCCAGGATTACGACTTATCTCCTGGTTCCGGATGGGGAAGCTGGGAAATATCCAGCCGTGGTGGCGCTTCACGATCATGGCGCTCATCTCTTTATAGGAAAGGAGAAGATGATTCGCCCTTTCTTCATTGCTTCTGAAGAGCAGGATGCAAATGGAAATCTCTCAGAAAAGAAGAAGGCTGCCAACCAGGAGGTTCTGGACGATGCAGATGCGTGGGTAAACCAGCTTTACGAGGGCCAGTACATGGGCGATTACCTGGCGAAACATGGCTACGTGGTGCTTTCGATTGATGCTCCGATGTGGGGAGAACGAGGCAGAAAGGAGGGCGTGGATAGAAACAAATACGATCTCATTGCCGGCAACATGATGATGCTGGGTAGAGACCTCTCTGCCTTCATGACTTACGATGATATTTCCAGCACCGAGTTTCTGGCTTCGCTGCCGATGGTGGATGCGAAGCGTATCGGATGCGTGGGGTGTTCGATGGGAGCCTATCGCTCGTGGATGCTTTCTGCATTATCGGATAGAATCAAGGCGGGTGCTTCCATCTGCTGGATGATTACCACGGACACCCAACTTACCCGGAGATTCGGAAGAAAGGAGAATGGCGGCTTTGCGAATTGTATTCCCGGTCTCCGCCAATATCTCGACTATCCGCACATCGCCTCCCTCGCCTGTCCGAAACCGATGCTCTTTATCAATGGCACAAAAGATAAACTCTTCCCTGTGCCTGGCGTAAAAGATGCTTTCGCCGAAATGCACAAGGTTTGGAAGAGTCAGGAAGCTGATAATCTGCTGGATACGGAGCTTTGGGAAATCCCTCATTCCTGCGGATTGAAAGCGCAGGAGAAAATGCTGGAGTTCCTGGATAAGAATTTGAAGTAGGGGTTAACAGAGTTAACAGTTAACAGCTGTTTTCCCGCTCTTCCTTCTCTAAAACTTCTCTTAAATATCAAAAGTCTACTACGCTAACCCCTTTAAAAAAGGCGTTAGCGTAGTAAACTTTTGGTTTCTAAGCTGTCTTATATCTTAACTTTTTGCCTTTAAATCCCC
>URYG01000301.1 GCA_900551985.1 uncultured Prevotella sp.
AGACTGGATGTGGCACTCATCTCACTGCTGATGACACTCTCCAGATACTTCTCTACAGGCAGCTCGTTGATGGCTAAAATCTTATCAGATTCTACCAGGAATCTCAGCGTACCCAGGAAAGTCTGGGTTTCCTTACGCTCCCAATGGAAGTTCACACCGATGGTTACATCACTCAAGGAGAAAGAGGCATCCGGACTCTGCGGATGGAAAGTAAGTGAACTATACTGATTTCCGTTCCAAAGCACACCACCTTCGGAGAATTCCACCTCCTGCTCACCAATCACGATTTCTCCCTTGGCAAGATAAGGTTTGTTGAGTATGAAATGAACCTTCTGTGCACTCACGATTCCCACAGTCACCTCAGGTTCCTTTCCATTATTATATAAGGCAGAAGTTCCGACAGCAGCCTTAGCTTCCTTTGCCGCCTTCAGCTTGTTAACGATAGTCTCTACCTTCTCTGGACTGATACCGCATTCCTGCAAGATAGCAGTAGCCTTTTCATCGGTGAGTTTACGGAAATCTTCCTCACGAGGAGTGATGATGAGTCCGCTCATATCGAGTGCTCCCGGCGAAACCATCACCTGTGCATCCCCCTCAGCAAAGTAAGCATCTGGTCGATGTTTCTCTCTTGGGATAACCACTGTGATGAATTCTTCACCCTTACGCCAAGCAACGATGTTCATCATTGGCTCTTTCTCGTCTCCACGATGAGGCAAAGCCTTGTAAAGTCGGCGGAAGAGGGTTTCATCACTCTCTTCACTCTTCGAGATGATAACAAAGGCTGGCACGATGAAATCGCGAACCAATGCAATCTTCTCATCATCATTCAGCGAGATGATGTCGGTAAGATTGCGGGAAAGGCGCTGCCAGTTTGCCTGCAAAGGAAGAAGTCCACTAGAACCGGCCTGGAAATGCAAGTGGTCTGGAGCAGAAGCTCCACACTTCGGACCGTTATAGAAAACCATCAAGTCGCTGTGCAGACTCAGGAATCTGTGCATCTCACCATAGTTCTTATAGATGAGCTGATACTGGTGTTTGCGTGCCGGGATCGTGAAATGGATTGGCAAGATAGGGAACGGATTCACCAACAGCTGGAACTTATCGTCTATCTGCTGCACCATCTGTTCTTCCGGACGATTGGCTGCACAGAGGAAGCAAGGGCGCTCGCTCAATGCCTTCTTGTCGATTTTGGCTCCCGTGCTAACCATACGAGCCGGATTCCACTGCAACTTCACAAACTCAGAGAGTGTCTTGGTCTCTACGTGCTTGAGGTCGCGATAACGATGTCGAGCCTCCTCCCATTGCTCCAACTGTCGATTGAAGAATCGGGAAATACTGCTATCTTCCATGATATCAGCCTTTCCCAACAGCATCTGCTGACGTGCCTTCAACTCCATGGTGCGCAAACGATCTTTAAAAAGATTATTGGCGTTCACCTTTTCTATACTGAGGGCAGCATCAGAGTTTCCTCCCCAGCGACGACAGAGGTAGAGTTCCTCATAGATTCTGCCGATGCGGTAGCGGCGAGAGAAAGCCAAGCCCATCGCATAGTCCTCGCCATAGCTGGTATTTGGAAATTGTATCTGTCTTGCCAACGGGGTAAAGAAAGCACGAGGAGCACCTAAACCGTTGATGCGCAAAGCATTGTTGCAGCCATTTTCTTCGGTCCACTCCTTATGGTCGATAAGTCCAGGAGGAAGGGTCTGCAAATCAAAGTCACACATACGATAAGAACCCACAATCATCGCAGCCTTCTGCTGATGGAAAGCATCTACTATCTTCTGCAGTGTATCGGTAGAAGAATAGAGGTCATCGCTATCGAGCTGAACTGCAAACTTTCCGCAAAACTCGCTAGAGATGGCAAGATTCCAGCAGCCACCTATACCAAGGTCTTTGCTTGCAGGTTGGAGCAGGAAGAGACGTGGAGCCAGCTTTTCCTGCATCGTACATTTTACCTTTCCCTCCTTATATTCCAAATCAAGTTTCTCTACATCCCTGTTCGTACTATCAGCTATTTCCTGCACGATTTCACCTGTACGATCGGTAGAATGATTATCTACAACTATGACGTTGAACTTGAATTTGGTCTTCTGCTGCATCGCACTAAGCACAGCGTCTGCAATGGTCTTCTCTCTATTGAAAACCGGGATGATGACAGATGCCTCGTATTCAAAGTCCTGCTCATCAAAATTCGGCTGACGATAGTAACAGGTATCAATCAAGGCCCCCAATTTACCAAGATGCTGGGTACAAGCCTTTTCCATTTCTATCTGCACCTCTCTGTTGCGAGGGTTCACATAATCAAACTGCTTCTCACCACTCTTGCGATTGTCCCTCTCTGTCTCGGTATAGAGATACTCATTGATATGGAAGATTTCTCCCACTCTACTCAGATAAAGTCTCAGGTCGTAGAGACCCGCATAGAGGTATTCCTGACGATCACGCTGAGCTACATAATCACGGAGAGCCTGTGCCTTGATGAGCCAGAGGCTTCCAAAATCGAAATCATCACGGAGTGAACCCTGCTGATAGTCGATTACCGGATGCTTTTCCAACTTAGGAACACTCAGAGATTTGTCCAGCTCAGAAGCATCTTCACCCAATGAAGCCTGGAACTTAGCTGTTTCCTCCTCATCCAACACCATCGTATAATGATCGGAGTAAACCATCACCGCTCCCGTGTCATCAGCCACACGGAGAAAACGCTCCAATGCGAGATTGCCCCATTGGATATCTGTATTTTTGGTACAGATCAACACATAGTCGGCATCGGTGTTCTCAGCGATGCTCTCTACTGTGTTAGAACTCTCAAGACGGTCAACGGCAATGAAGGTGCAACCTTCCGGCACCGGATGCTGGGCAGCGAAGTCAGCGCTCACCAGGAGGTTGATATGCTGTACTGTTTTGTCTTCGTGAAGATCTATGGTAGTAAGTCTAGCTTCCTGTAGGTCGTCACAAGGCAAGAAAAGATCAATTTTTTCTCTCATTTTCACCTTATTTTAGCTTATTATATTAAAATATGTGGCAAAGATACGAATTTTTCAGCAAAAAAGCGTATCTTTGCAGTATGAATAATGAAAAAAAATATCTTTTAGGTCTTACACTTGCTGAATTGAAGCAGGTGGCTAAGGATCTCGGCATGCCTGCCTTCACCGGCGGACAGATAGCGAAGTGGCTCTATGAGCAGCACGTAAAGAGCATTGATGAGATGACCAACATCTCGAAAGCCAACCGTGCGAAACTCGCTGCCGAATACGAAATAGGATGCGCAGAATATTCTGACGCACAACATTCTGTGGATGGTACCATCAAGTATCTCTTCCCTACCCGAAGCGGAAAGTTCGTGGAAACGGTGTATATCCCTGATAAGGACCGCGCCACGCTCTGCGTCTCTTCGCAGGTGGGCTGCAAGATGAACTGTCTCTTCTGCCAGACCGGAAAACAATCGAAATTGCCACATGGCA
>URYG01000302.1 GCA_900551985.1 uncultured Prevotella sp.
TATAATAGCGGGAAGACGGTGGGCGATACGCTGAAGAGTGTGCTCGCCCAAACCTATCACGACTATGAATTGCTGGTCGTGGATGGGGCTTCTAAGGATAATACCCTGGAGGTGGTAAAGAAGATGGTACCTCTGTTTGAAGGAAGAATGAGATATATCAGTGAACCCGACAAGGGTATCTATGATGCCATGAACAAGGGCATCAGGATGGCTACGGGGGAGGTAATCGGTATTCTTAACTCGGACGACTTCTATACTTCGGATGATGCATTGGCTTGCATCGCAAGGACTCTGGAGAATGAAAAGGGGGATGCCATGTATGGCGACATACACTATGTGGACGATGAGGACCTGAAGAAATGCGTAAGATACTATAGCTCCAAACCTTTCAGAAGATGGATGATGAGACTGGGATTCATGCCGGCGCATCCTTCGTTCTATTGCCGCAAGGAGGTGTATGAGAAGTTCGGTGTCTTTGATGCCGAAAACTATCGGGTGGCTGCTGACTTTGAAAATCTGCTGAGACTTATCTTCGTAAATAAAATTAAAACGCACTATATCAGTAAAGACTTTGTAACCATGCGTACGGGTGGCGCTTCCAGTTCTGGATTGGAGAGCCATAAGCGCATCATGCGTGACCACCTGAAAGCGCTTAAAAAGAACGGTGTGTATTCCAACATCTTCCTGCTGGGATTACGCTATCTATATAAAATAGGTGAAATATTAAAAAGTAAATGCTAAAAAATAATAGTATAGATATATGATTCAGCCAATTCATTTTTATTTGCTGGGTGCCTTTATCGTGGCGATGATCATCGCCAATATCGTGTTGCCTAACATTCTGCTCATCTCTCATAAGAAAAGATTGTTTGATATGCCTGATAAGAGAAAGGTGCATCATGCGCCGATACCAAGGCTGGGCGGACTGTCGTTCTTTCCCGTAATGCTGATTACCATGGGTGGTCTGGTGCTGGTGCATCACCTGATGGGGCTGAACAGTGGGGCTATGCAGGGGGAGGCTCCTTATGAATACCTCGCCCTGCTGGTGGGTAGCATGATGCTCTTCCTGGTGGGCCTCGCCGATGATCTCATCGGAGTGGGGTATAAGAAGAAGTTCATAGTGCAGATATTGGCGGCGAGCCTGCTCGTGGCTTCGGGCGTATGGATCAAGTCGCTCGACGGTCTCTTCGGGGTGTATCAGGTTTCACCATGGTTCGGCATGCCGTTTACCGTGCTCATCGTGGTGTATGTTACCAATGCCATCAACCTGATTGACGGCATCGACGGTCTGGCTTCGGGGCTCTGTGCCATCTCGCTGGTGGCTCTGGCGGGGCTGCATATCTGGCTGGGACTGTTCTCCTATGCCCTGCTCTGTATCTCGGCACTGGGTGTGATCATCCCGTTCTGGTATTACAATGTGTTTGGAAACGAGATGAGGGGCAGGAAGCTCTTCATGGGTGATTCGGGATCGCTGTCGCTGGGATATATCATCAGCTTCCTGATGATTCACCTGAGTACGGTGGATGTGCATCCCCGTGCCGTGAGCGACTATAACATGGTACTGGCGTTTACCACCATGCTGGTGCCGCTGCTCGACGTGGTGAGAGTGGTGGGCCACCGGCTGAGAAACAAGAAGAACCCGTTCTTGCCGGACAAGAACCATATCCATCACAAGCTGCTGAGATGTGGGCTGAAAGTGAGAATGGTGATGGTAAGCATCTGCCTGCTCTCGCTGATGTTCATCCTGATCAACGTGGCGCTGATAGGGGATATCAACATCACGTATATCCTGGGCATAGATATTGCCATCTGGCTGGTATTCCACGTGGCGCTGGATGTAATCCTGCACAAGAGGAGGGCGAATCTGGATATTTAATTCTTTCTATATATAAATACAAGATATTCCCGGCTCGGAGATTCAACGGAATCTCTGGGCCGGGATTGTTTTTTTTGTTAAAATCGTAGAAATGCTTGGTTGTTTCGGGGATTTGATGTATATTTGCAATTCATTAGATAGCGTTTGATTATGGCAAGAAAATTATATCCTATAGGAATTCAGACATTTGAACGGATCCGCAAGGAGGATAAGTTCTATGTGGACAAGACGGAATACATCTATCGTATGACACATACCGATGGTACGTATTTCTTCCTGAGCCGACCTCGCCGTTTCGGCAAGTCGCTGCTGGTTTCTACTTTTCAGAGTTATTTCGAGGGCAAGAAGGAACTCTTCGAGGGGCTTGCCATCGAGAAACTGGAGAAGGAGTGGAACGAATATCCCGTGCTGCACTTCAGTTTGGCTGGAGGCAAACATATGGAGAAGGAACAGTTGGATCGATTCCTTTTATATATATTGAAGGAAAATGAGGATAGGTTTGGAGTGGATTGTGATTCTCCAGACCCAAACGTCCGTTTGCTCAACTTGATAAAAACTGTTACGGCAAAGACTGGCAAACAGGCTGTGGTGCTCATCGATGAATATGATGCGCCGCTTCTGGATGTGGCTCATGAGAAGGAAAAACTCGATGTTTTGCGCAATACGATGCGAAATTTCTACAGTCCTTTGAAAGATTGCGAGCCATTGCTCCGCTTCGTGTTTCTGACGGGCATCACGAAGTTCTCGCAGCTCAGCATCTTCAGCGAGCTTAACAACATCACCAACGTGAGCATGGATGAGCCTTACGCCGGCATCTGCGGCATCACCAAGGAGGAACTGTTGACGCAGATGAGCGATGACATCGATGCACTAGCCGAACATCTGGAACTCAGCAGGGAGGAGACCATCCAGGAACTCAAAGACCATTATGATGGCTATCACTTCACTTGGCCTTCGCCTGATGTCTTCAATCCTTATAGCTTGCTGAATTGCTTCGCCAAGCAGAAAATGGATTCGTATTGGTTCGGCTCGGGCACTCCTACCTATCTCATTTTGAAAATGAGGGAGTTTCATGTGTTGCCATCGCAGTTAGGACGGGTGAGGGCTAAGGCAGCATCCTTTGATGCTGCAACGGAAAGAATGACATCGCTCACTCCACTGCTGTATCAGAGTGGATATCTTACCATCAAGGATTATGAAAAGAAGATAGATGTCTATACGCTCGACTTTCCTAACAAGGAGATTGAGGTGGGACTGTTTGACAGTTTGCTGCCGGGCTACCTCGGGTCGGAAATAGATGCGGGTAGGGTTGTGATAGCTGACATCTCTACCTATATTAATAGTGGTGAAATGGATGAAGCCCTGCAAATGCTGGCTGATTTCCTGGAAACCATTCCGTATTGCGACAACACCAATTATGAGGGACATTACCAGCAGATGCTTTACATCCTCTTTGCCCTGCTTACCAACTACGATATCCTCGTGGAGCAGCATACGGCGAAGGGCAGAATCGATATCACGCTGGAGACTGCCGACACTATCTATGTGATGGAACTGACGACTCAAGAAGAAATACTT
>URYG01000303.1 GCA_900551985.1 uncultured Prevotella sp.
CCATCGCCAGTGTGGCAAACATGAACGACCTCATCTTCCGTGGCAACATCGACGAGACCGAGGTGGGCAACCTGGTAGTAGGAATGCCGATGAAGATTACCATCGGAGCAATGCAGGATCTGAAGTTTGATGCCGACCTGGAGTACATTTCTCCAAAGGCTGTAGAGAACAATGGAGCCAACCAGTTTGAGGTAAAGGCAGCCGTCCGCTCGGTAAAAGGCGGCAAGATCCGTTCCGGCTACAGTGCCAACGCCGAGATAGTATTGGCAAAGGCTAACCACGTGATCACCGTTCCGGAGAGTGCCATCGAGTTCAGCGGCGACAGCACCTTTGTTTATATCGTAAAGGGCAGCGGCGAGAAGAAGACCTATTCCCGCAAGCAAGTAACCACCGGATTGAGCGATGGTGTGAACATAGAAATCAAGAAGGGTCTGAGCCTGAAGGACAAGGTAAGAGGTCCGCAAGTTGTGGCAGACAACAAGGATGATGAATAAGGCATAAATAAGACATAAAAATAAAGGTTATCTAAAGGTAATTTACCCTTGGATAACCTTTTATTATGGATATGTCATGAGCTTGATGACACATCCTCTTTATCCTGCTTACATGGCAATCCTAGCTTTTTCTGAAAGTCCCGCTTGATTACCATGATATCTGCTATTGGCAGTGTTAAACTTATAGATGGCTGTGATATAAATACCATTGTTAAAATCATAGGATGACTTGTGCTGCCAAACATTGTCCAACAGAATGGTGTACTTACTCTTCTGTGTTTTGAAGACATCCATATAATAGATACCAACATATAGATTTTCTCCCAAGAAATTCTTATATGCTCCTAGCTGGAACATACTGTTAGCTTTTCTATCCATTATATTTTGATTGCCTCCACTAGAAAAAGAGAAGTTTACATCAAAGTTATAACCTTGGTGTGTGGAAAATGTATTAAACAACTCAATATTCGCTCTCATCTTGTTATATTGAGTATATTCTATCTTTAAGAAAGGCTTTTCTAATGAAGCACTGATATATGGAGTCCAAGGACCTAGTGTGGTAAACCAATTCCCCGTAACGACCAAATGCTTGTAAGATTTAACGTTCTCAGGACGAACCATTACTGCATTGTTGTCACCATATTGTCGAATCATATAGAAGACTGGATGTTTCTGTGCTTCATAGGTCACAGAAGCACTCAGATTCTTATAAGATAGCAAAGAACTGATGGTATGATAAAACGTTGATTTCAAACTAGGATTTCCTGTGGAATACTCGAATGGGGAACGATAGGTAACATTGTTCCTAAAAGAGTAATACACCGGTCGCTTGATTTTATTGGTATAACTCACACTGAGCTTTACCTTGCCTAACCTTTTTTGCAGTGATATGAAAGGGAACCAATTCGACTCATTCCAGGAATCGTCATAGTCGCTGCTTTCATAGTTTACTTTGCAATATTCATATCTCATTCCTGCAGAAGTAGTCATAAAGTCGCTTTTCAGAGTAAGGCTTGTGTATGCCGCTATAGTTTTTTCTTTTCTTAGGCTACTTGAAGCAGGAGTCAGAAGACTGTTATCCTTATTTTCAAAGGCAGTTGTATATCGTGTTTGGGAGCATTCTGTTCCGTACTTTATATTACCAAAGTTGAATGTGTGCTGCATTTCTAATTTTCCTGCAAAAAACTTGTTGGAATAGGAGCTACGTGAACTTTTATATATTGGAGAGCTTGAAGTGTAGATCTCTTCGATGCCCTGTTCTGTATCATTGTCGCTCTTGCTAAGATACCAGTCCATAAAAAGTTTGCTATGTTTACTCAAGTCATAAATAGCATAAGCACTGAGATTTTGAACCAACATATTGATGTCGGTAGCATTTTTCAACCATAGGTCATAAAAAGTTTCTTCATTCTTCATCACTTGCACGTCGCCTTCTGTTGTAGCTTTATTATATGGAGTCTTTGTAAAAGCATATTTTATGCCGAAATTCCAAGACTTGGCAGTATAGTCCATACCTATGTTTCCATCATAGCCCAACCAAGTATTACGTGTTACGGAAGTTTCATTTTGGGCATAAGTGTCCTCATTTGTTAGCGACATATTTTGCTCTGACTCGCTCTTTGTTCTTGTATCACGAAGATTTAGAGACGCAAAGACATCCAAGCCACCTGTTCTATAATTGAAATTACTTCTAGGTATTTCTGAGAGTTTATGATTGCCTAAGTAAGCGAAAGTGCTTTCTACGTTTCCGCTAAATCCTGCACCTTTTGGTTTTATTGTTCTGATTTTAATCACAGCTTTAGCACTGGCATCATACTCGGCACCAGGCGAAGTTACGACTTCAATGTCCTTGATGTCAGAAGCCAATAGTTTTTCCAGTTCAGACGATTCATACAAACGATGACCATTAAGGTAAAAGATAGGTTCTCCTTTACCTGCAACAATAATGTTATTATTTTGTTTACTAACAAAAGGCATATAAGCCAGAATATCCAAGAGCTTTCCTTTCTTTGCCAATTCTGTGTTTGCGATGTTCATGATGACGGAATTGTCCGTGATGCGCATACTCTTGGCAGATCCTTTTATTACGACATCGTTGAGTGCATAAGATAACGTATCACGAGTCTGCATGCTCTCTTCTTTCAATTTAGTCTCCCTCATCTTCTTCTGTTCCTCATTTTGTCCATAAGAACTTATGGTAGTGATAACCATAAAGAAAACCAAGAAAATGCATCTTACCATTATTACTCTCATTTTTTTCTTTATTCTTTAATCTGTTAGCATATACGAAAATTTCTCATAAGGTCCATCAAGCATCCGGATGGCAACCTTCACGGATTCATCATCTATATTCATGATGCTATCTGCCCGTTGCATCAAATCATCATACTTCCTGTTTCCTGCACAAGATGCAAGAAGCATGATGATTAACAACAAATATAAGACCTTTTCTTTCATTCCTCTCTTTTTTTTGCAAAAGTACGAAAAAATAAAGAAACTACAACAGAATGTCTCTATAAAATTAGAAAAAAAGCAGAACTTTCATCTGAACAAAGTTAAGTAGCGCTGCGCATTGTCTGTAGTCCTTTCTGAATCACAATGCAAAGATACAACCCTGAGAATCCGGCATTCACGGTTTCTCACGGTTATTCACGGTTTCTCACGGATTTTCTTTCTTTTTCTAATGATTAGCTCAGAAAGATGATTTATTCCAATAATAAAAGAGACTTGCTTATGACGGCTAAGTAACTTACCTAGGATAACTAAGTGACTTGGTTACGATAGCTAAGTAACTTACTTAGGAATGACGGATGACACTGGTGACAGGGTTTTCTTAAAAACTCTCTCACGTAGGCGGGCGGGAAGCTTTTCAGAAAAATTTTTCCTGCCCGCCCGCGTGAGGAAAGTTTTAGAAAACAAGTGTCATAAG
>URYG01000304.1 GCA_900551985.1 uncultured Prevotella sp.
GGGTGCCTCTGATGCTGCTGCGGAAGATATAGGAGCAGGTCGCCCAACTCTCGATGGATTATCTGGTGAACAATATCCGTCTAAAACATTCGCTGATAGCCCTGAACCACGCCATCAAAGAGTTGAGAAAGCATGGACTCTATCCACTTCCAGACAAGGAATACACCAAGAAATATACCATGTTCAGAAAGATGATAGGTACCTACGTAGGAAGAATGGCGCTCCTCTTTTTCATCAAGAAATAAATAAGGAGTTAAAGGAGTTAATAAATAAGAAGATGAAGATTCTATTAATGGGAGAATACAGTAACGTACATGCCACACTTGCCGAGGGACTCCGCAAGCTGGGGCATGAGGTTACCGTGCTCTCCAACGGCGACTTCTGGAAGAATTATCCACGAGATATCAACATGGTGAGAAAGCCTGGAAAACTGGGGGGAATCCTATATTTGATAAAGTTATACACAATTGTGCATAAGTTAAGGGGATATGACATCGTCCAGCTCATTAACCCGTTGTTTCTGGAGTTGAAGGCTGAGCGTATCTTCCCGATTTACCGGTATTTGAGAAAGCACAACAGGAAGGTAGTGCTGGATGCATTCGGCATGGATTACTATTGGGTAAGCGTCTGCTGCCAGGATAAGCCATTGAGATACAGCGATTTCAACATAGGAGATGAATTACGCACCAATGCCGATGCCCTGAAAGAAAGAAAAGACTGGCTGGGAACCGCCAAGGAAAGACTCAACCGGATGATAGCAGAGGATTGCGACGGCATCATAGCGGGACTTTATGAATACTGGGTATGTTATCAACCGCATTTTCCACAGAAAACCACGTTTATCCCCTATCCTATCCACACTTATACACAATCCTATCAAGATAAGGATAAAGAGGCACCTTCTGTAAAGGCATCTCCTGTAGATATCCCCAGAAGCCCTTCCCAAAAGTTGAAGTTATTCATAGGTATCAACAAAAGCAGAAGTGAGTATAAGGGTACGGACATCATGCTGAAGGCTGCCCAGGCAATCGCCGAGAAATATCCGGAAAAGGTAGAACTGCGTATCGCCCAAAACGTGCCTTTTGCGGAATATGTAAAGATGATGAACGGCAGCGATGCCATTCTCGACCAGCTCTACAGTTATACGCCATCGATGAATCCGCTGGAGGCAATGGCGAGGGGCATCATCTGCATAGGTGGTGGAGAACCGGAAAACTACGAGATTATCCACGAGGAGCATCTCCGTCCTATCATCAATGTGCAGCCCAACTATGAGAGCGTATATCAAGAGCTGGAGCACCTGGTGCTTCACCCCGAGCTGATACCGCAGCTTAAGCAACAGAGCATCGAATACATCAACAAGCATCATGAATACATAAAGGTAGCTAAACAATATGAAGAATATTACAAGAGCCTGTTAGCCTAGGCTCTTGTAATAAAAAGACGTCGCCTACAGGATATTGGAACGAAGGACATCATTTAAGGAAGTTTTTGAAAAAAGCCTTGCTATTCCCAATTATTTCCACTATCTTTGCAATCGAATAAGTTGCACTCTATAAAAACGAAGAAGATATGGATTACAAGAGATTACCTTACGGCGTTCCCGATTTTACATGGATTAAGAGTCAGAACAATTACTATATTGACAAGACTATGTTTATACCCAAGATGGAGGAAGCAGGAGACTTTCTCTATCTGATTCGCCCACGTCGTTTTGGCAAGAGTGTCTTCCTCACGATGCTTCAAGCCTACTACGACATCGAGAAGAAAGACTCGTTCCATACCACATTCAAGGATACTTGGATTGAGTCGCACCCGACCGAAGGACTTGGCAAATACCAAGTCTTATACTTCGATTTTTCCAGAGCAGCGGCTGGTCCTGGTACTTTGGAAGAAAACTTCAATTTATATTGCAACAGTGTACTCGATGGTTTCATCAAAAAGTATGCAGCCTATTATGATGAAGATTTCAACATGGAGGAATACCTTGGCTTTTCCGGTGCCTCCTATAAGCTAAATGCACTGAATACTTATTCCAAGAGCAAGGGTACGCAACTTTACCTCATCATCGACGAGTACGACAATTTCACCAACAACATCCTGAGCGAGGAAGGAGAAGCTGTGTATCACGCCTTGACTCATGCGCAAGGTTTCTACCGTGACTTCTTCAAGCTATTCAAGGGAATGTTCCAGCGCATCATGATGATGGGCGTAAGTCCTGTCACCGTGAACGATCTCAACAGTGGCTATAACATCGGCACCAATCTCTCCATGGACCCCATGTTCAATATGATGCTGGGATTCAGCGAGACAGAGGTGCGGGAAATGATAGAATACTACAGAGAAATAGGACTCATCAAGGTTCCGACCGACCAGCTGATTACCGACATGAAGCCTTGGTATGACAACTATTGTTTCGCAAAGGACAGTCTGGTCACAGATCCAAAGATGTTCAATTCGGATATGGTTATCTATTATCTTCGCCATTTCATCCGTTTTGGCAAAGCTCCGGAAGAGATGGTTGACCCAAATACCATGACCGATTATGCCAAGATGAAGAAAATCATCTTCCTGGACAAGCTGCAAGGCGACCGCAAGAGCGTGCTGAAAGAAATCATCAACCAAGGTTACATCTGGGCTGAGCTGAGAGAAAGTTTTCCTGCAGAAGACTTGGTTGACCCAGACCTGTTCCCCAGCCTGCTCTACTATTACGGCATGCTGACCATCATTGGCAAGCGTGGCAGAAGAGTTAAGTTGGGAATCCCTAACGAGAATGTACGCCGCCAATATTACGGCTATGTGTTGGATGAATATAACAAGGATGCTAAAATCAACAATAATCATCTTGCCGACCGATACGATGTAATGGCTCTAGATGGTAACATCAAGCCAGCCATCGAATACATAGCCGAGGGTTATAAGAACTGCACGAGCATCCACTCCAGCATTCAGGCAGAGCGCAACCTGCAAGGGTTCATCGCCGCTTATCTCAACCATAGTGGTTATTACTACATCATCCAGGAAATGGAGTTGAACGGTGGTTATTGCGACTTGACGATGATTCCTGACCTCACCCGTTTCCCAGAGGTTGCCCATGCCTATCTCCTGGAGTTGAAGTATCTGAAATCAGGTGATACCGATGAAGAAGGCATGAAGGCTTTAGAAGAAGCAAAGGCGCAATTAGACCAATATGCTCAAGACGCAAGATTGCCACAGCTGATGAGCGGCAAGCCTATACACAAGATTGCTATTATATATAAAGGTAACGATCTTTGGAGAATAGAGGAATGGCGCTGAAAAGGATAAGCCCTAATAATCTTTTATATTCAGCGACGTTGAATCTCCGTTCAGCGACGTTGAATGTGCATTCAACGACGCTGAATGTACGTTCAACGTC
>URYG01000305.1 GCA_900551985.1 uncultured Prevotella sp.
CTTTCGCATGTGGTTTAAGTACGGGCTAGGAGCTTCTGCCCTTTCAGGGTGTGTAGCGTCGTTCTTCGGTGTTCTAGGAGCTTCAGCCCATTCTTGAACCACATGCGAACTTGAGTTGCTAAGAAAAATATACTATAACTTGCTGTTAAATTGATAGATATGTTTGATTTTAAAGACTTTTTTGTGGGTTTCTATTGCGGATTTTCATAGTATTTTTTTACCTTTTCTGTCAATAATCTCTAAAATGTAGAAGAAGTCTCGGTTTTTCTTAGTATCTTTGCCGCTAGATGCTGTGAATAACAACATCAACAGTTGGGGTTGGGATGTTCTGGTGGCAGCATCAATGATTGATAATGAAATATTTAATTCATAACATAAAACGGAAAAATGATGAAGAAAAACCTAAATGATTTCAAGCGTCTCTTGCTGACGGCTTGCTGCACTTTGGTGCTTTCGTGTGGCTGGGCAACGGTCAACGAAAAGCCTTTTGTAATCCCTGAACTCAAGCAATGGAGCGGGGCAGAGGGAATGTTTACCCCATCGGGCAAATACGTGGTGAAGGGCGGAAAGAACGCCCAGGAAGTAGCGAAACTCTTTGCTGCCGATTACCACGATCTGGTGGGAAAACCGCTCACGCCTAAGACGGGAAAACCATCTGCCGGCGACATTGTGCTGGTGCTCCAGTCTGATAAGAAATCAGCCAGCCAGCTCGGCAAGGAAGGCTATCGCCTCACCATCGGCGACGTAACTACCATCACGGCTTCTTCGGTAGAAGGACTGGTATGGGGAACCCGCACCGTGCTGCAACTTTCTGAACAGCAGCGCTCGGCAGGCTTCGTGCTGCCTAAGGGTTCAACCCGGGATACGCCAGCCTATGGGCTGCGAGGCTTCATGATGGATTGCGGCAGAAAGTTCATCCCGATGTCTTATCTGCGCTCGCTGGTCAAGATGATGTCTTATTACAAGATGAACACCCTGCAGATTCATCTCAACGATAACGGATTCCTGCAGTTCTTCGGTAATGATTGGGCGAAGACCCCGGCAGCCTTCCGCCTGGAATGCGACACCTATCCGGGACTCACGGCTAAGGATGGCAGCTATTCCAAGGCTGAGTTCATCGAACTCCAGAAACTGGCAGAGCAGTATGGCGTCAACATCATCCCCGAGATAGATGTGCCTGCCCATTCGCTCGCCTTCACCCATTACAAGCCGGAAATCGGTTCCAAGGAATATGGCATGGATCATCTCGACCTCTTCAATCCCGAAACCTACAAGTTTGTGGATGGGCTATTCAAGGAGTATCTGGAGGGCAAGAACCCCGTGTTCCGGGGCAAGGTAGTGCACATCGGAACCGATGAGTATTCCAACGCCAAGAAGGAAGTGGTGGAGAAATTCCGCTACTTCACCGACCATTATATTAAATATGTAGAGTCGTTTGGCAAGCAGGCTGCCGTTTGGGGCGCACTTACTCATGCCAAGGGCGACACCAAGGTGAAGTCAGAGAACGTGATGATGCATTGCTGGTATAATGGTTATGCTGACCCGAAGGAGATGAAGCGCCAGGGCTATAAACTGGTGAGCATTCCTGATGGACTGGTTTACATCGTTCCGGCAGCAGGTTATTATTATGATTACCTGAATTGCCAGTATCTCTACGATTCATGGACGCCGGCGCAGATTGGCAACGAGAAGTTCGAGGAGAACGACCCAGCCATTCTCGGCGGAATGTTTGCCGTATGGAACGACCATACGGGCAACGGCATTACGGTGAAGGATATTCACGACCGACTGTTCCCTGCCTTGCAGACGCTGTCGGCAAAATGCTGGACGGGTGCTGCCACATCTTTTTCCTTTGAAGATTTCAATCGTCTTCGCCTCATGCTCAGCGAGGCTCCTGCGGTTAACGAGGCGGCACGCTGGCAGAAGGGTAAGCAGCTCAGAATAGAGACATTGAACCCTGGTCAGACCACAGGCGAGAAGGAAGTGGGCTATGGCTATCGGGTGGAGTTCACCATCGAGGGAGCCGATGAAGCGAAGGGCACGGTGTTGCTCTCATCAGATAACGCCACGTTCTATCTTGCCGACCCTGAAAGCGGTCAGCTTGGTTTTGCCCACGAGGGTTATCTCAACAAGTTCAACTATAGGGTAGAGAAGGGCAAGAAGGTAACTCTGGCGATTGCGGGCGACAACAGGAAGACCTGTCTTTATGTGGATGGCAAGTTGCGCGAGGAGCTTGGTCCGATTACCCTTTATGCGATGCAGCAGAAAGACCTGGCTACATTCCAGAAGAGTGATGCTACAGCCACTCAGCCTATCGTTTATAATCCTTCTGCCAAGATACACTATCAGCGCACGCTGGTGTTCCCACTCCAGAAGACTGGCGATTTCAAGAGCCGGATTACGGGAGTGAAGGTGGAGCAGGAGTAGTCTATAAGTACCCATAAAAGCCCCCTATTTGTTTAATCAGGTGAAAACTTCGTTAAGATAGTTAAAAAATAGGGGGCTGAGGAGTACAGCGTATTCAAATTTTTAGTAATTTCGCACCAATACTATTACAGAAAAACAGCTGGCTGTATCAACTAGATGGGTAATAGCAGACAATACCAGATATTCTGGCGTATTTCTTCAAAACCCAATACCTTATGAAGAAATATTTAACTAAAAGCCTATGGCTTATTATTGCAGCCTTACTAGTAGTAGGTTGTAGTAAAGAGGATGGCGTGATGGATTCTTCATCACGAAGTGACAAACTGGAAGTTAGCTTCAACTTCTTCGAGAAATCAATCTCTGAAATTGAATCCAGAGCAGGTACTGCTGACGTAGCTCAGGCAGCATCTCCTTGGATTACCCGTGCAGACACTGGTGGGAAGAAGAACCTGAATGAGTGCAAGCAGATTACTGAGTTGGAAGTAGCCCTGTTTCCGGAAGATAAAGATACGATGTATTTGGTAACCCAATTCTCTACCGACAAGAACTTCGGACAGGTGAATCTGTATGTGCCTAGAGGTAATTACAAGATGGTGGCTATCGCCGCTGCCACTGATAAGCCTTCAGAAGACAACAAGGTCAGCATCAAATCAAAGACTGAGGTCGTCTTCCCGAACAATAAGGTCACAGATATGTTTTATACCTATCAGGATATTGTCGTAAAAGATAGAGAAGAAAGCCAGAACTACGACTGCATCCTGAAACGTGGAGTCACCGTATTGCAGCTCAACTGCCGTCAGGAACCTTGCCCGGACTACATGAAGTCGTTCAAATATACGATTACCGGCAACTGCGGTAATGTCTTCAATCCAACTACGGGCCATTGTCTCCAGAAGACCACCCTGACCAGGACATACGATATCTCGGGCGATCAGCTCACGGGAAAAAGATTCAGTT
>URYG01000306.1 GCA_900551985.1 uncultured Prevotella sp.
TGGGGTTTGAAGAAGTTGGCTTACAACATTGAGAAGAAGACATCAGGCTTCTACAGCTTGGTTGAGTTCAAGGCTGAGCCAACTGTAATCGCTAAGCTCGAGACAGCTTATCGCCGCGACGAGAAAGTAATTCGTTACATGACTGTTAAACTTGACAAGTATGCTGCCGCTTACGCAGAGAAGCGTCGTGCAAAGCTTGGTAAAAAAGAGGAGGCTTAATCATGGCAGATCAGAAATCAGAAATCCGTTATTTGACCGCTCCTTCTATCGACACAAAGAAGAAGAAGTATTGCCGTTTCAAGAAGAGCGGTATTAAGTACATCGACTATAAGGACCCAGAGTTCTTGAAGAAGTTCTTGAACGAGCAGGGTAAGATCCTTCCACGTCGTATCACAGGTACATCTTTGAAGTATCAGCGCCGTGTAGCACAGGCTGTTAAGCGTGCTCGCCAGATCGCTTTGCTTCCTTACGTAACCGATTTGATGAAGTAATTTAAGGAGGAGAAGAAGAATGGAAATTATTTTGAAGCAAGATATTATCGGTCTTGGATACAAGAACGATATCGTAAATGTAAAGAGTGGTTATGGTCGTAACTTCCTTATCCCTACAGGTAAGGCTGTTATTGCTTCTCCATCTGCTAAGAAGCAGTTGGCTGAGGATTTGAAGCAGCAGGCTCACAAGCTTGAGGCTATCAAGGCTGAGGCTGTTAAGAAGGGCGAGGCTCTCAATGGCATCGTTCTTACTATCGCTGCTAAGGTTAGTGCTACAGGTCAGCTCTACGGTTCAGTTAACGCTGCTACTGTTGCTGAGGAACTCGCTAAGAAGGGCATCGAGGTTGATCGCAAGATCATCACTATGAAGGATGCTAAGAAGGTAGGCGAGTACGAGGCTACTGTACACTATCACAAGGAGGTTGAGGTTAAGGTTCCAGTTAACGTTGTTGCTGAGAACGCTCCTGTTGCAGCTCCTGCTGCTGAGGAGGTTGCAGCTGAGGCTGTAGCTGAGGAAGAGGCTCCAGCAGCTGAGTAATCCTCAAAAAAATAATCTCAAATCGACACAAGTACGAAAATTTTCGCACTGTAAAGCAAATTAATATAAAGATCCCTTTTGCCGAAAGGCATTAGGGATTTTTTGTTTTCAGGGTATTCTATAAAGCTTTTGAGGTAAAATCGTATAATAGAGTGGTAATTTAGTATATCTATAACTTTATTTTAGCTTATTCTCTCCCGATTCTCAGAAAAATATTGTATCTTTGCAGCCGAATTCATAGAATTCGCTTTTAAAGAAGAAATTATTAATAATAAATATTTAAATTAGATAAAAATGAAAGCATTTGTTTTCCCTGGTCAGGGTTCTCAGTTCGTAGGTATGGGTAAGGACCTCTACGATAACAACGCATTGGCAAAAGAACTTTTCGATAAGGCTGATGAGATTCTCGGCTTTAAGATTACTGATATCATGTTCGCTGGTACAGATGAGCAGTTGAAGGAAACCAAGGTTACTCAGCCTGCTGTATTCCTCCACTCTGTTATCTCTGCTCTTTGCCTGGGCGATGAGTTCCAGCCTGCTATGGTAGCTGGTCACTCTCTCGGTGAGTTCTCTGCCTTGGTAGCTGCAGGTGCTATGGCTTTCGAGGATGGCTTGAAGCTGGTGGCTGCACGTGCTAACGCTATGCAGAAGGCTTGCGAGGCTAATCCTGGTACCATGGCTGCCATCATCGGTTTGCCTGATGAGAAGGTGGAGGAGATCTGCGCTCAGGTAAGCTCAGAGGGCAACGTAGTAGTTGCTGCCAACTACAACTGCCCTGGTCAGCTCGTTATCTCTGGTAATGTTGACGCTATCAATGCTGCCTGCGAGCAGTTGAAGGCTGCCGGTGCCAAGCGTGCCCTGCCATTGAAGGTAGGTGGTGCTTTCCACTCTCCATTGATGCAGCCAGCTAAGGACGAACTTCAGGCAGCTATCGAGAAGACTGCTTTCTCTGCTCCTAAGTGCCCTGTTTATCAGAATGTAGATGGCAAGCCTCATACAGATCCAGCTGAGATTCAGCAGAACCTCATTGCTCAGCTCACAAGCTCAGTACGCTGGACTGCTTCTGTTCAGGCTATGATTGCCGATGGTGCTGACGATTTCACAGAGTGTGGTCCTGGCAAGGCTTTGCAGGGTATGATCGGCCGCATCGACAAGACTGTAGGTAATCACGGTATTGCATAATCACATCAATCAGAATATTCATGCGTTTTATCTTCCCGGCAAAGGCGTTGCCGGGAGGGTAAAGCGTTTTATCATTTAAGTAACGACCGCTAAATGAAGGAAAAAATAGTTATTTACCAGGTGCTCCCTCGATTATTTGGTAACAGGAATACCACCCGTAAGGAGAACGGCACCATTGAAGAAAACGGTTGCGGAAAGCTTAATAACTTTAGTGATGAGGTGTTGGCCCGTATTCATGATATGGGTTTCACTCATATCTGGTTCACGGGTGTGATTCGTCACGCTACACAGACAAACTACTCATCTTATGGAATCCCTACCCAGCATGCTGAGGTGGTAAAGGGCAAGGCAGGATCGCCATACGCTATTACCGACTATTATGATATCGACCCGGATCTGGCCGTGAATGTCAGCCTGAGAATGAAGGAGTGGGAGAGTCTTATCGAGCGTACGCACAAGGCTGGCATGAAGGTCATCATGGACTTTGTGCCGAATCATGTGGCTCGTGAGTATCATTCCATCTGCAAGCCGGCAGGAGTACGTGATCTCGGAGAAGACGATGATACCAATATGCACTTCTCTACAAAGAATAATTTCTATTATGCATGGGGCGATCTCGACCTGAATGAAATTCGCCACTCTAAGCCGGAGTTCAAGGCTTATAATGCCAAGGATGCCAAAATCTATGAGCCATACGAGGAGAGTCCGGCAAGAGCTACGGGAAATGACCGTTTCGACAACCGTCCGGGTTGCAACGACTGGTATGAGACCGTGAAGCTCAACTATGGTGTGGATTACTGCGATGCAGGTGGCAGAAGCTATCACTACGAGCCAGTGCCAAGCACCTGGGGCAAGATGACAGATATCCTGCTCTACTGGGCAAGCAAGGGTGTAGATGGATTCCGCTGCGATATGGCGGAGATGGTGCCAACTGCATTCTGGTCTTACACTACATCGATTCTGAAGTCTAAGTATCCTCATATCATCGTTATCGGCGAGGTATATGATCCTAACCAGTATCGCAACTACGTGAAGGCGGGATTCGATTATCTCTACGACAAGGTGGGCATGTATGATTGTCTTCGCGGCGTGATCCGTGGTGAGCGTCCGGCAGCCAGCATCACTCACGAGTGGCAGGGGGGCTCTGCCACTGAATCCTTCCTTGTCCATAC
>URYG01000307.1 GCA_900551985.1 uncultured Prevotella sp.
GCCGAGCGTAAGCAAATGGAATGAGATATACATAGATATCAAAATGTAGAAAAGAAAAAGATATCGTTAATAAAGATAAGGATATCATTAATAAAGATATTATCTATCATTAATAAGATATAAAAAACATAGTATTAATTAAAAAAAAGTATCAATTATGAAAAAAGTGATTTACATGATGGCCGCAGCTGCCATCGCCCTGTCATCTTGCTCTTCAGATGAGACAACAGATGTAGCGAAGAGTTCAAATATTACTTTCCGTACTTCCGTTGGCTTGAATAGCCGTGCCCTGGAGTTAACAGGTAAGGATGGAGTAACTAACATGACTAAGATGACTGTTAGTGCATTTGATGGAGATAATGCATATTTTGCAAATAAGGTATTTGAGAAAGGTGCTAGTAACTTTTTTGAAGCTAAGGATTTCAATCCAACTTGGCCAAAGAATGGAACTCTTACCTTTGTTGCTTACTCTCATCTTGGAGATACTTGGGAGTACAATGTTCCTACTTTAACAAAAAATGGTGCTACTATTTCTGGTTTTAAGCCAAAAACGGATATCAAGGATCAGCACGATGTTGTTTTTGCTTATGGTACAGGTTCTCAGGCAGCTAATGAAACGAATGGTGTAGAGTTGAATTTTGAGCACATTCTTTCTCAGATTAAGATTGTAGTTAAGAATTCAGATGCTGATCTTCATTATTCTATTAAGGGTATTCGTATTGCTTCTGTTAGTGGTTCTGCAGATTATGCATTCGCCCATGACGCAGGTCAGAATACCAATACTCATACTTGGTCTAATCTGGGTACTGCAAATGCTGTATATGAAACTGTGTTTACAGATGGAGAAGAAATTACTCTTGGTTCTGATCCTGTCGATTTGACAGATAAGTGTAATGTAGGTGGTGCAGCAGGTGGTGCAATGCTTATCCCTCAGACTGTAACATCTTGGGGTTCAACAACTGCTGATGTTGCTGACGATTTTGATACTTTTACTGGTAAGGCATACATCTCTTTGTTGATTAATGTAAAAAGAGGTAATACTGCCATTTACCCTGCAAGTGGTAATGGTTACGGTTGGGCTGCCGTTGCTCTTCCTAATAGTACAAAATGGGAAGCAGGCAATAAGTACATTTACACTCTTGACATGTCAAAGGGTTGTGGAAAGGTAGATCCTGTAAAGCCTAATCCTGATGGTAGTACTGAAGTTAAACCTGGTACAGATGATTCACAGAAGGGTGACAACATCTTCGGTAAGACTATCAAGTTCACTGTAAAGGTAGTGAAGGATTGGGTTGATGCATTTGCTGGTACAGAAAACGGCAACATCAAGATGTAATTATTATATATCATATTCACAATCGAATTGGAGAATTTCCCCCTCTTATGGAGCCTCGGAATTCTCCAATTCCTTTAACTCCAAAAAAATGGCGTAAGAAAAAGAATAAAAAGAAACCATTATGATGAAGAAAACTTATAAAAGCAGTTTATTGACACTCAGTGTACTCGCATCCTTTACGTCATGTTCAGAAAGCGAATCACTGCAGCAAGCCAATCTATCAAAAGATAAAATCACGTTTCATGCAACCCTCGACAACAGCTGGAAACCCCTCTCTCCCGCTTCCTCTTCCCGTGCTGCCATAGCTGCTGCCACCGAGAAGGGTCCCATCGTCGTGCCAACTCCTTTCGGAAAACCCCTCTATCTCCATCCCGTAGTGCAGGATGGCATCCATATCTGGAGCAAGGAAGGAAAACCCATCACCCGTTCCGGCGCACCCCTGGAAGACGTTGAACACGAAAGGGTAGCGCAGACGCGTGGAAGCATGAAGGATAATATTGGCGCCTATGGTAGCTTTGGCGTAACTGCAATTTATAAGAACGGAGAAAATAATGTATCACTATTCCTGGAAGAAAATGGTGATCCAAAAATAGCGGTAGCCACATCTACCAATGAAGATAAGGTGTGGGAAATCAAGGACAGCCGCTGGCCAGTGGGTTCAGAAGTGTCTTTTCATGCCTTCGCGCCATATAGCGCAGGCTCAACCTCCCCTCTGGGTTTCAAGCCAGATGTAGATACTGAAAAGACTCAGATAACATATACTGCATCAACAACGGATATCGAAAATCAGCCCGATTTGATTCTTGCCACAGCCAAAGGCTCACAATCAGATAACGCCTTGGGTTTGAACTTCAGTCATGCCCTTACTGCCGTAACCTTCGCTATCGATAAGGATTTGGCAGATGTTCTGGGTGCAGGAAAGAAACTGACAAGCATTACTCTGAGTGGTATTCCTAACGAGGGTACCTATGATCTTGCTGTAATGAAAGGAGAAGGAACTGCTGCACCCGAGTGGCAATTTGCCCAGGATGGTGGAAGCAAAAAAATAGGAAAATATACATTCGATCTCAAGGATCAAGATATAGTAACAGGCAAGGACTTTGCATTGACATCAGATAACAATACGCTGATGATGATTCCGCAGACCCTGCCAGAAACTGCCAAGTTGAATTTCCAATTCGATTTGGATGGTGTTCTCCAGTCCCTGATTATCGATATGAAGGACCAGGTATGGCAGCCAGGTAAATCTGTCATTTATAAGCTTTCTGCAAAAGCTATCAATACGCTGAGTAATCCGGAGGTTGTGTATCCTACTACTTGGACAGCTGTTGGTTATCCTAAGCAGTCGTTTAATGATAATGAGGCTGTCGGTCTCTATGCAGTAAGTAAGGATGGGTTAGTGGTAATCCCTAATATCAAGCTTGTAAAGAAGCAGGATGATCAGGGTAATCCTATTTGGAAGACAGAGAATAATCAGAGATTCCTGTTTACTACAAATTACAAGTATTTTGCCTACTATCCATATAGTAATACGGCACCAACCATTGATAGAGAAGCAACAACTGCTGCTGAGTTCTTTAAAGATATGATAGATAAATGGGAACCTGCAAAAGCTCAGAATGAAGAAACAGCTTTGGTAAGCCAGGACCTTCAGGTGGCTAGTGGCGTTATAGAACCAGATGCATCCAAGCTAAAATTCGAAATGGCACATAGCATGGGGCTTGCAGTCTTGAACAGGGAATCCAAAAGCGTTACCAAACATTATATATTGAGTGGTTATCCAACCTATACATGGGATAATGGGACAACCACCCTAATTCCAAGCGACGCATTATCAAATAGCCAAAAGCTCTATGCCACAACTAATACTCAAGGAGTGAAAGTAATTAAGCCCTCTGTAGTATCTACCTTTTCGAGTACAAGTACAGGAAATGAAGCCTGGAGTGGTGATGTAAACATAACAGCTGCCGCAAATGGTGTTGGTACTGGTACAGCTACGATAAAAGCAACAAAGGTAGATTATACTTATACAATGGAAGTTGGTG
>URYG01000308.1 GCA_900551985.1 uncultured Prevotella sp.
CTGGACCGTTGCCTCAAGGATTTTGATTTACCACTCTCTCTCAAGTTGAACGAACTCTCGATGGGACAGAAGAAGAAGGTATTCATGAGTTTTGCACTCGCCACGGGTACCCGCTTTCTTCTGATGGACGAACCTACCAATGGTCTCGACATCCCATCGAAGAGCCAGTTCCGTAAGGTCATCGCCAACAACATGACGGAAGACCGCACCCTCATCATCTCAACTCATCAGGTGCACGATGTAGAGTCGTTGCTCGACCACATCATCATCATGAACCAGAGCCAGCTCCTGCTCGATGCATCGGTTTCAGACATCTGCGGGAAATACACCTTCGAGTACCGCAACCCACAGGAGATGGACGACACCGTACTCTACGCCGAGCCAACCCTGCAGGGCAATGCCGCCATCTGCAAGCGACAGGAGGGCGAACAGGAAACACAGATGAACCTGGAGTTGCTCTTCAATGCAGTAATTAATGGGAAATTAAACGATTAAATGATTAGACGATTATGAAAAAGAATCTCGATTTAAATAGATTAGGAATGGTTATCCGTTGGGATGTATTAAACAACTGGACCCATAATTTGGGAGTCATTGTAGGACTCGCCATCTGTTTTTCAATTGCAAACATCATCAAGCTTTACAGAATTAGTGGCTTTATTGCAGCATCCCATGAACTAGATGCCATGACCGACAGTTATAAGAAATCCGCATATATGTTCTTTGGATTCATTTCTTTTATGGTCATTTACGTATTGGCATCTTGCATCTTCAGAAACATGAAGACCAAGTTACAGCGCGAAAGTTTCCTGATGATTCCTGCCACTAACCTGGAAAAATATGTGGCTCGATTTCTGGTTGTTACCGTTGGTGGTCTTGTGACTTTGCTAGGAGCCTTGGTCATTTCAGATATTATCCAGCTCATCTTTAGCTTTTTCATCACTCCAGGCTTCCATATCAGCCTTACATGGCCAGTACTCAGCCACACCATTTTTGCCCTTTCACCAATAGACAACTCTTGGCAAACAATTCTGGAAGTCTACTCCTTCCTGATATTTGCCCATTCCTTCGCAACCCTGGGAGGAGCCTTCTACCGCAAGTTTCCTGTGCTTCTGACAGCATGTACGGGATTGGCACTTTGTCTGATTTTGGGTTATATTATCAACGAACTGGGTGAAGCCGGATGGCTTGATTTCGTAGGAACCTTGCACATCGAAGAGGGTTCTTCTGCTCAATATTGTGCTGTATTCACCTCATCGGCAGTATTTCTTGCTTTGGCTGCCTTCAACTATTGGGCATCCTACAAGCTCTTCACCCGTATGCAGGTTATCTGCAACAAGTGGATCAACATCTAAGAATTAAAAATTGAAGATTATGAATTTCAGTAACGATAAAGCAATATACGTACAGATAGCCGAGCGATTGAGCGATGAGATCCTGGCGGGCAAGTACAAGGAAGACGAGCGAATACCGAGCGTCAGGGAATACGCCGTACTGCTGGAGGTAAATGCCAACACAACCGTGAAGGCATACGACCTGCTTGCCACCGATGAGATCATCTACAACAAGCGAGGCCTGGGCTACTTTGTTTCCGCAGGAGCCAAGAAGCAGATCAAGAAGACCCGCAAGAAGGAGTTTATGAAAGAAAGACTCCCGGAACTCGCCCGACAGATGCAGCTTCTCGACATCTCCATCGATGAAGTGAAGGAAGAGTTGGAGAAGAATCTCAAAAAAGTGAAGATATAAAGAAGAATCTCAAAAAGATAAGGATATGATGACACTATTCATTCTCAAAAGCATATTTATAACTACTATCTTTGCCTTATATATAATAAGGTGGATGTAATCACGTTTTTAAAAAAGAGTTACGCTTGCAACTTTCAGAAGGTTGCAAGCGTCTAACGTTTTAAATTCATATCAATAAACAAACGTATTATATGTCATTAATTCATCTAAAAGACGTCAACAAGACCTATCAGGGTGCTCAGCCACTCCATGTACTGAAGGGCATCGACCTCGACATCGAGCGTGGCGAGTTCGTCAGCATCATGGGTGCTTCCGGCTCGGGAAAATCCACCTTATTAAATATACTGGGTATTCTCGACAACTACGATACGGGCGAATACCGACTCAATGATGTGCTCATCAAAGACCTCTCGGAAACCCGTGCTGCCGAATACCGCAACAAGATGATTGGCTTCATCTTCCAGTCGTTCAACCTCATCTCGTTCAAGACGGCGGTGGAAAACGTGGAGCTTCCACTCTTCTACCAGGGCGTGAGCCGCAAGAAGCGCCACGAACTGGCGATGGAATATCTCGAAAAACTGGGCTTGAAGCAATGGGCCAACCATTATCCTAACGAAATGTCAGGAGGACAGAAGCAGCGTGTAGCCATCGCCCGTGCCCTCATCACCAAGCCCGAAATCATCCTTGCCGATGAGCCTACCGGAGCCCTCGACTCCAAAACGAGCGTGGAAGTGATGGACCTGCTGAAGGAACTGCACCAGAAAGAGGGAATGACCATCGTGGTGGTAACCCACGAAAGCGGTGTAGCCAACGAGACCGATAAGGTTATCCATATCAAGGACGGGCTCATCGGAAGCATCGAAGACAACAGAGACCATCATCTCGTATCGAAAGACTACGTTAAGTAACTTTGAACTTGGAACATGAGAGAATTAATCAAAGAAATATGGAGCACGTCGAAGCGCAACAAGCTCCGCACTTCGCTCACGGGATTTGCCGTTGCCTGGGGTATCTTCATGCTGATATTCCTGCTGGGCGCCGGCAACGGACTGATTAATGCCCAGTTGCAGCAAAGCACCCGATTCCTTGCCAACTCCATGCGAGTATTCCCGGGCGAAACCTCCAAGGCTTACAAGGGACTGAAGGAAGGCAGAAGCATTACGCTCAACGACAGGGATATCCTCATAAGCAACGAGACCTACGGTCAGTACGTGGATGATGTAGGTGGAAGATTGGAACAATATAACGTGAACATCAACTACGGCGATAATTATGTGGCAAGCCAGTCATTGGTGGGTGTGGCTCCTACGCATCCCAAAATCGACAAGACGGAGATGATAGCCGGACGATTCATCAACGAAATCGATATGAAGGAGCAGCGCAAGAATGTGGTGCTAAGCCGAAGCCAGGCTAAGGAACTCAGCAAAGACTACCGTTCGCTGGTGGGCAAGAACGTGAAGATCAGCAACCTCAACTTCCAGGTGGTGGGAATCTACAAGGATGATGAATCGCGCAACAATACCGATGCCTTCATCGCCTACTCCACCATCAAGACCATCTATGCCAAGGGCGATGATGCAGGAAGTCTGGAGTTCACCATCAAGAACCTGAAGACCCAGGA
>URYG01000309.1 GCA_900551985.1 uncultured Prevotella sp.
TTCACCACTCTTCACCGCTTACGTATAAATGCGGAGCCGCTTACTTATGCAAGGGCGTACTGCTGAGCCGCTACTTATCACGAAGCTTGGTCATCATTGATGACCAGCGCTGGTCTTCAATGATGGCTGAAGCAGGGAGTTGGGAATGATCTAGGAGCCTCGAAAAATACAGGGTGAAGAGAGGTGAAGAGTGGTGAAGAGTGCATAGTCACTCTTCACCCGTGCAAACATCTTATACACAGTTAGTTATGTTGTGTTTGTGAAGAGTGAAGAGTGTTTTTAAAAGTAGCTCTCTATTCATCAAACGCAGCAAAACTCCTTCGGAAAATGTGAGGATTTGCTGAAAACTCCTTCGGAAAATGTGAGTATTTAACATAAAACTCCTTTGTATAATGTGATAAATATGTTTAAAACTCCTTCGAAATATGTGATTTTTCTTGCTTAATACCATGATTTTTAGTACTTTTGCAAAAAACAAATAAAAAAGTATGGAAAGACTTCTAATTCACCAATTGTTAAAATGGAAAGAGAGCACCCATCGGAAACCGCTTGTCTTAGAAGGAGCAAGACAGGTAGGCAAAACCTGGTTGTTAAGAGAATTCGGCAAAAAGTATTTCAAAGATGTTTGCTATATCAACTTTGAGCAAAAAGACAGGTTGGAAAGCATCTTTGCGGGCGACCTTTCGCCCCAATTCATCATCGAGCAACTATCCATCTATCATGGAAAGCCAATCAAACCACAAACCACACTCATCGTATTTGATGAAGTGCAAGAAATGCCTCGTGCCCTTACATCACTAAAGTATTTTTGTGAAGAAGCACCCGAATACGCCATTTGTTGTGCGGGCTCTCTGCTGGGTATAGCATTGCATGAAGGCACATCTTTCCCTGTTGGAAAAACAGACTTTCTGCATCTATACCCTCTAACTTTCAAGGAGTTTCTTCTTGCCAATGGCGAGCAGATGTTAGTTGACTATATACAGCAAGGCAACAGAAACGTAAAAGCTTTCGAACCGCGACTCATTGATTATCTCAAGAGATACATGATAGTAGGAGGAATGCCTGCTGTTGTTAACGAATGGCTTGACACAAAGGATTTTACGAAGGTAGAGAAAATTCAGAAACAACTGATTGCTGCATACCAAAAAGACTTCTCCAAACATGCACCTCATCAAATGGTCGAGAAAATAAGATATGTGTGGAATAGTATCACCTCCCAACTTGCCAAGGAAAACAAAAAGTTTGTCTACGGCTTGGTAAGAGAAGGAGCCAGGGCAAGAGAATATGAGGATGCCATCATGTGGCTATGTGACGCAGGCGAAACTATCCGCACCCACAATGTTAGCAAACCAGACGTTCCAATATCCGCATATATTGATTTGAAATCATTCAAGGTATTCCTGTTGGATGTTGGCTTGCTGAGAGCCATGAGCGGAGTGTCGCCTAAGGTTATCTTAGACGGTAGCAGAATCTTTGAGGAATTTAAGGGCGCATTGACAGAACAATTTGTCTGTCAGGAACTTCAGCAATTTTCTGACACCCTACAAACCAATTATTATTGGACGTCCTCTGCCACCTCGGAAGTAGACTTTATCATCTCTGATGGCCTTGATGTCTATCCATTAGAGGTAAAAGCAGGCGTTACGATGAATGCCAAGAGCCTCAAGCTCTATGTGGAGAAATACTCTCCCAAATGGGCTATCCGTACCAGCCTCTTGCCATACGAGCGTAATGCCGAGGCTAAAACGCTGAATATTCCTCTCTATATGCTCTTTGTTCTCGGAAAGGAGCTGGAGACTGAAAGCTAAAATCTAAGTGTCCTCACTGACGGACTTTGGTGCCCCAGTGAGGAACAAACAACAACTACGAGGTAAGCAACCACTTCCATACTGGTATCACTTCAATCTTCAAGTCATCCAGTTCTATCGTCTCCTCTTCATCCATCGTAATAACAAAAAGTTTACTTCCTGGATACCTCTTCTGATAAGCATTTAAAGCCCCCAATTCTCGCTCACGAGTAACAGCATTTTTGATACTATACGACACTTGGAAAGCACATTGATGCTCAAAGAGACAAAAGTCCACCTCCACATTATTATGATAATAGAAGAGATCTTCCCCATACTTCTCATGCAGGTGAATGGCTACCAGATTCTCCAAGAGAGATGTTTCTGGATCAAAGAGGAATAGACTCAGAAAACCATTATCTATAAAGTAATACTTCTGGTTCGACATTCTATCTTGTAATTTTGCGCAAATGTTTTCTATGGAGAAGACCAGGCAAGTGTCCTTAATATATCTCAGATAGTCCACTATCGTCTCTTGCTTTACCTTTCCTGCCACTGTAGAAACCAGATTAGCCAGTCTGTTATAAGACTGTGGCTGCTTTACGCTCTCAGAAAGCTTACGTATCAAAGTCTTCATCGCCAGAGGGTTACGAATTCCGTATCTGGTAATTAAATCTCCAAAGTAAATCTTGTTGTATAGATTGCCCAACCACTCTCGCTTAAACTGATTATCAACAATCACCAATTCCGGCAAACCGCCAATATGAAAATACTCCAGAAAAGCCCTCTTGAGGTCAGAATTTTGCAGATACTCCCATTGCGCAGGCAAGGAGATATGCCGGGCTGTCAAGTATTCCTGAAAGGAGAAAGGAAAAACGGGTTGCACCATATATCTGCCACCAAGCGTAGTCGAAATCTCGCTACTCAGCATCTTGGCGTTGCTACCAGTGATATACACTCTATATTTCTGGTCAGCAAGTCTGCGTGCAAATTTCTCCCACCCATCAATGATTTGTATCTCGTCGAGCATGAAGATAGGCTGATGCCCATGCATCTCCTCGTAAGCCTGCTTGATGGCATCCAGGTCGGAAAGCTGGAGATTTTCCAATCGGTCGTCTTCAAAATTGAAGTAAAGGATTTCCTCTGGCAGATGTCCCTGAGCTATCATCTCTTGGGCACGCTGATATAGCAAGTAAGACTTACCGGCTCTTCTTAGTCCTACCAGCACATAGTTAGAATGAGATTCGAAGCTGATGTTTCTTTTCACCATCTCCACATTCTGAATCATCTTTTGATTCTCCGCTATCAGCAGTTTTGCTATTCTCTTGTCCATATCTTCCGTTTTATGTTAATTTGGGTGCAAAGATACAACATTTTCCTTTATAAAGGAAGAAAAATCATAAGTTATTTCCTTTATAAGGGAAACTTTTCTCAAAAAACTTTCCTCTATAAAGGAAACTCTCTTTAAACTCCTTCGAAAAATGAGGATTCCAAGATACTGAATATTCCTCTCTATATGCTCTTTGTTCTCGTCTATATGCTCTTTGT
>URYG01000310.1 GCA_900551985.1 uncultured Prevotella sp.
AGCTCTACGAGCAGCTGGATGCTGCCCTGGCACAACGTGCGTATTACATAGAGTTAAAAGAGAAAAGCTTGAATGACATCAAGCAAGGTGCCAAATATGTAACCAGCAATGAAGACAAGCTAAAGCTATACGAACAACTCGCCAATGACTACAAAGCCTACGAGTACGACTCGGCGATGACCTACGTAAACAAAGGCCTTCTCCTTGCCCAAAAGAGCAACAATATCTTATTTAACAAAAGATTCCGCCTTAGCCAAACCAGGTTACTTATCACACGGGGATTCTATGCAGAAGCAAAGGAAATTTTGCAGAAGATAGCCCCCCAAGAAGATTCACATAACTACCAGTTTCTATATTATTATACACTTTACGAACTATACAACAACTGGGCAGCCTACTGTGAAAACAATGAATTCAGCAAGAATTACAACCAGAAGAAAATGGAATACCTGAAGAAAGCAATAGAACTATCTCCAAAGAAAGATGCGTTCTATTACTATCTGATGGGAGAATTATACTATTTCAGCAATCATCCCAACAATAACAGGACCATCCAATACTACAAAAAGGCACTGAGCATGGAAAAGACCAACAGCCGTCTGCATGCCATGACCGCCTTTGCGCTTTCTGAAGTCTATAAGAAAGCCAACAACCTAAAGCTAATGGAGCATTACCTTCTGGTTGCAGCTATCTCAGACATCACTTCTGCCACAAAAGAAAACTTAGCCCTGCAAGACATCGCTCTCTTCATCTACAAACATAAGACAAGAAGTCTGAAAAAAGCACAGGAATACATCAACCTGTCCCTGGAAGATGCTTATGCATACAACAACCGGTTACGCCGCATTGAGATTTCATCCAAATTACAATTGATTACCAATGCCTATACAGATGACATCAAAACAACTAACAGATTGCTCAACATCGCCCTATTGGTCATTATCCTGCTCCTACTTGGAGTAGGTATTAGCAGCCTGTTCATCCGCAAGAAGAACAGGCTGCTGAAACAAAAGAAAGATGAAATCACAGCAACATCCGCAAAAATGGAAATTCTCAATGGACAGTTGCATCTCATTAACGACGAACTGAAGGATACCAACCAGAAGCGCGAAAGACTGGTAAAGGTGTATATTGACCTGTGTTATAAGAATATAGAGAGAAACAGCAAACTGCGCACCTTGGTAGCAAGAAAGATAAAAGCCAACCAAAGCAAGGAACTTCTGAGCCTCCTTTCTTCCTCAACCAATACAGAGAAAGAGAACAAGGAGTTTCTGACGGAATTCGACAAAGCTTTCCTATCTCTATACCCAACTTTTATAAGCGAGCTGAACCAGCAACTCACAGAATCGGCACACATCCAACTGAAAGAGAATGGGGAAATGCCACCCATCCTTCGTGTGTGCGCCTTGTTACGATTAGGCATTACTGAAAGTTCCAAGATTGCCGGCATCTTGTCTTATTCACCACAAACTGTATATAACTATCGTTCCATACTCAAGAACAATGCCATAGACAAGGAGCACTTCGAGGAGAACGTACTCAAGCTCTGTATGATAATCGCATAAGATCCACTCAAGAATATCAAATCTAGAAAGGGGCTTATTACAGAACGTTGAGAATGCCAAGTTTCAGAATTCGTGCCTCAAGCTGGATATATCAAGTCTATGGGACTGAAAGCAGAGTAATATATGAATGCTGAGTAATGACATATAAAAAGAGTGTGAGTCTTCTATCCGAGAAAACTCACACTCTTTTTTATATTATCACTTATTCCTAGGAATAAAAGTTTTTAAACTACGAAGAAATCTATGTTCAGCAGTGTTGAACATAAGTTCAGCACTGCGAAACATAAGTTCAGCACTGCTGAACATAGGTTCAACAGTGCCGAACATAACTTATTACTAGGAGAACAGACTATTAATACTCATTCTGCTTTAAAGTACCCTTAGCAGCCTCTATTTCATCCTGAGGGATTGGCAAGTATTTCTTGCTTTCCGTCCACTGGATACGCTCAGGTACACCAATCACATCGTATGCAGTCTTTGCCTTGTTGAGTACCTTTCCTCCACCAGGCTTCAATACCTCGGCAGCCTTGCCAAAGCGAATCAAGTCGTAGTAACGCTTGCCCTCGCCAACAAATTCCAAACGGCGTTCCTCCAAGAGATTATCAAGAGAAACAGTACGGGCAGAAGCATGAGCTCGATTGCGAACCTCATTATAATATCCCTGTGCCTTGGCTGCATCACCGCCAGTGCGGAGAATCAACTCAGCGGCATTGAGCAGAGTTTCAGAATAACGATAGATACGCTGGTTGTTATCCCAACCCATGTCGACTTCACCCACAGCCCCATCATTACCACCATGGCGGCCCAAATACTTCAAAAGGAAGATACCCGTGTTCTGATAACGGCCATTGTAAGTTACCTCATCACCCGTACGAGCCTTGTAATCGGCAGCATAATCAGCCATGTTAACAATTCCACCAGTACGGCGAATGTCATCTTTTTCATAAAGATCATACACCTCCTTGGATACATCGCCGAAGCCCCATCCACCATTCAGCTCCTGTTTAGGAGCGTAGGAAGGATTTTCTGCCAGATGGGCAGCAGAAGCCTTATAGCTCAAGCCATCGATACCAATCAAGGTTGGCACTACGGTACCACCAGCCGCATCGGGACTTCCCCAACTACGTTTACTACCCTTGGCACAATAGTTGATTTCGTAGATTGACTCATCACACCACTCACCACTCTGTTCCCAGATGCCGGCATAATCGCTCATCAGTCTATACTTCCTGCTATTGATGATATCCTCCATATAACCGAGTGCCTGCTGATAGCGGCTCTCATCCTTCTGATACATCACGTAATCGGCAAAAAGCATCTCGGCAAAAGCCTGAGTAGCATGTCCGCTGCGGGCGGCAGTTTCCTTCATTGGCAGGGCATTGCTCTTGATAACCTCTTCCAACATGGCTATTACCTTATTATATACCTCGCTGGCTGAAAGCTGCTCGGCAATATAAGGGGACTCCAGATTCTTCTCGTAATAAGGCACATTGCCCCAGAACTTCCAAAGCTGCAGATAATAAAAAGCCTTCAAGGTCTTTGCCTCTGCAATATAAGTAGCCTTCTCGGCATCAGAAAGCACTGTAGTCTCATCGACATCCTTGATCACCAAGTTAGAACGGTTGATACCCGAATAGCTGGTTGTCCATGCACCCTTGAAGTTCAACAGACTGGTACTCTTATACTGCGAAGCCAAGTGAATTTCTGTCTGGTCGTTAGTATTGCCACCACCCACATAGATATCATCGCCC
>URYG01000311.1 GCA_900551985.1 uncultured Prevotella sp.
TGACATGTAGCTGAAGATGAACAGTGCCTCACTCTCGCAGGTAGTTACGGGCTTTCTCGTAGGAGCCGCCTGCGCCATCCTGGTCATCTGAAGCCTGCGCCATCCCGGACATCATCCGAATCCGGTGCCGTACAAGGAACATAGAAAAAGAATTAATAACATATAATATAGAAAGAAATGAAACCATTAGTAAGCATTATCATGGGCAGTACCAGCGATCTGCCTGTTATGGAAAAAGCATGTAAGTGGTTGAACGACAACCAGATTCCTTTCGAGGTGAATGCCCTCTCTGCCCACCGTACACCGGATGCAGTAGAATCATTCGCCAAGGGAGCCAAGGAGCGTGGCGTGAAGGTAATCATCGCCGCTGCCGGCATGGCTGCCGCCCTTCCTGGTGTTATCGCAGCATCTACCCCACTGCCAGTTATCGGTGTGCCTATCAAGGGTATGCTCGATGGTCTTGATGCCATGCTCAGCATCATCCAGATGCCTCCTGGCATTCCTGTAGCTACTGTTGGTGTGAATGCAGCTCAGAATGCAGCCATCCTCGCTGCCGAGATGATTGCCCTTGCCGATGAGGAAGTGGCTCAGAAGGTAGAGGCATGGAAGGCGGGGCTTGGTGCCAAGATCGAGAAGGCAAATCAGGATCTGGCTGAGGTGAAATACGATTTCAAGTGCAATTAACAGAACTTCATAGGTGGGGAAATAAAGGGAAGTTAGGGAAGTTAGAGAGAAGTTAAGGGACAAATGTCCTACGTTTTACACTAGATGACTATTGTCTCTTAACTTCCCGAACGACCGTAGGGAGTGATAACTTCTTTAACTTCTATCAATTCCTCACTAGTAAAACTTGAATAACAAAGTATGGTAGATTTATTCAATTATACCCGCCGTGCCTCTTCCGTGGCACATATCGGAGCCCTCGACCTGGGTGGCGATAATCCTATCCGCATCCAGTCGATGACCACCACCAATACCAATGATACCGAGGCTTGCGTACGCCAGGCAGAGGAAATCATCAAGGCTGGCGGCGAGCTGGTGCGCTTCACCACGCAGGGTTCCCGCGAGGCAGAGAACATGAAGAACATCAATGCCGGCATCCGTGCCGACGGCTATCAGACTCCGCTCGTTGCCGATGTTCACTTCAATCCTAACGTTGCCGATGTGGCTGCCCTCTACTGCGAGAAGGTGCGCGTAAACCCGGGCAACTATGTGGATCCTGCCCGCAAGTTCATCAAGCAGGAATATACCGACGAGGAGTACGCCCACGAACTCCAGAAGATAGAAGACCGCTTCGTGCCGTTCCTCAACATCTGCAAGGAGCATCATACAGCCATCCGCATCGGCGTGAACCACGGTTCACTCTCCGACCGCATCCGCAACCGCTACGGCGATACCCCAGAGGGCATCGTAGAGAGCTGTCTCGAGTTCCTGCGCATCTGCAAGAAGGAGAATTTCCACGATGTAGTCATCAGCATCAAGTCATCCAATACCGTAGTGATGGTTCGCTCCATGCGCCTTCTCGTCAGCGAGATGGAGAAGGAGGGTATGAACTATCCGCTCCACCTCGGCGTAACCGAAGCAGGCGAAGGCGAGGATGGCAGAATCAAGAGTGCCGTAGGTATCGGTGCCCTGCTGGCAGATGGTATCGGCGATACAGTCCGTGTAAGCCTCAGCGAGGAGCCGGCTGCAGAGATTCCTGTGGCTCGCCACCTGGTGGATTATATCGGCAGAAAGAAGGGTCAGCTGCTCATCCCGGCTGCTGCTTATCCTGGCTTCGACTGGCTGCACCCTACCCGCCGCGAAACCGTGGCTGTAGGCAATATCGGCGGCAGCAACGTACCTGTAGTCATCAGCAACCGAATCAACGGCGAGAGCACCGTTTGTGAGAACAAGGATGCTACTCCAGATTATATCTACATCGGCGGCAAGATGCCTAAGCAGTTTGTGCCAGGTCAGAGCTACATCGTAGATTACAACGTTTACGAGACGCTGAACAGCAAGCCTGAAACCACCGGAGCCAAGCTCTACCCTATCTTCCCAACCATGGCTATGCCGCTCATCGCCAGCATCAAGTCAGACATTAAGTTCCTCACCCTGCAGTTTGGAACTCCTGCCGAGGAGTATATCGCCTGCCTGAAGGCTCATCCAGAGGTAGTGGTTATCTGCGTAAGCAATCATCAGAACCGCCTGGGCGACCAGCGTGCATTGGTTCACGAGATGATGAATGCCGGCTTGAAGAACCCTGTAATCTTTGCCGAGATGTATCAGCACGGCAAGGAGGAGAAGAGCGACTTCCAGCTGGAGGCAGCAGCCGATATGGGAGCACTGATGATAGATGGTCTTACCGATGGCATCTGGCTGATGAACGATGGCGACATCCCTGCCCAGACTGTAGATGAAACCGCCTTCGGCATTCTCCAGGCAGCCCGTCTGCGCACCAGCAAGACCGAGTACATCAGTTGTCCAGGATGCGGCAGAACCCTCTACGATCTCCGTGAAACTATCGCCAAGATCAAGGAGGCAACCAAGCATCTCAAAGGCTTGAAGATTGGAATTATGGGCTGCATCGTGAATGGTCCTGGCGAAATGGCGGATGCCGATTACGGCTACGTAGGCGCCGGTCCTAACCGAGTAAGCCTCTACCGCAAGCAGGTTTGCGTAGAAAAGAACATTCCGCAGGAGGTGGCAGTAGAGCATCTGCTCGCCCTCATCGACTCGGATAAGCAATAATTCGGCTCTTCTGAACAAGAGCAATACCCCTGATAAAAGAGGAAATGCAGTTCCTGCATTTCCTCTTTTTTAAAATAATAGTATTACAGAATTTGGAAAAGTTTGTGATAGAATAACTATTTATTGACAAGAGAGAGCTATCTACGAGATTCATAATGATGACGAAGCATAGCTAGATATACCCCAAAAAGTGACTCAGTGACTCAGTGACTCAGTTTATTTTAAGCCCCTATTTGGTCTATTTTTCTGCTTACAAATTGTAAGCATATAAATTATATATTATATATATATAATATATCTACTATAAAGAGGGTAGAACATACGGTCGGAAATAAACTGAGTCACTGAGTCACTGAGTCACTGAGTCACTGAGTCACTTTTTGCTGCAGATGGATATTCTATTTAACTATCTTACTGGAAGAACTTTAAGACAAAAAACTATATTTCCGGGAACACAACTCAACGCTTCTTTCTTCTAAAAACTACGAGTTAGGATTATTAACATAAAGCTCTAAAGCAGCCAAAGGAGAATAAGAGAGGTTGGAACGTAAAC
>URYG01000312.1 GCA_900551985.1 uncultured Prevotella sp.
CCTTACTCGCGATGAGTTCCTCAAGCACGCTTGGGACTGGACTCACGAGCACGGTGGCATCATCCTCAAGCAGCTCCGCAAACTCGGTGCCAGCTGCGACTGGGACCGCACAGCATTCACCATGGACGAGACCCGCTCCCGTGCCGTTATCCACGTATTCTGCGACCTCTACCAGAAGGGACTCATCTATCGTGGCGTGCGCATGGTTAACTGGGACCCTAAGGCTCAGACTGCGCTCTCTGACGAGGAGGTTATCTACCAGGACGAGCACTCTAAGCTCTACCATCTGAAGTACTACGTAGTTGAGCAGGACTGCCAGCAGGTGGATGAGGAGAACGTGATGCACAAGGATGAGAAGGGTTACTATGCTGTGGTAGCTACCACCCGTCCAGAAACCATCATGGGCGACTCTGCCATGTGTATCAACCCTGAGGATAAGAAGAATACCTGGCTGAAGGGTAAGCACGTCATCGTGCCTCTCGTAAACCGCGAGATTCCTGTTATCGAGGATACATACGTAGATATCGAGTTCGGTACAGGTTGTCTGAAGGTAACTCCAGCTCACGATATCAACGACCACGCACTCGGTTTGAAGCATGGTTTGGAAACCATCGACATCTTCAACGACAACGGTACCATCAGCGAGGCAGCAGGTCTCTATGTAGGTATGGACCGCATGGACGTGCGCAAGCAGATTTCCATCGACCTTCAGAACGCCGGATTGATGGAGAAGATTGAGGACTATAATAATAAGGTGGGCTTCTCTGAGCGCACCAATGTGCCTATCGAGCCAAAGCTCTCTACACAGTGGTTCCTCAAGATGCAGCACTTTGCCGACATCGCCCTCCCTCCTGTGATGGACGATGACATCGAGTTCTATCCTAAGAAGTACAAGAACACCTATCGCCACTGGTTGGAGAACATCAAGGACTGGTGTATCAGCCGTCAGCTCTGGTGGGGTCACCGCATCCCAGCCTACTACTTCGACAATGCTGGCAAGAAGGATTTCGTGGTAGCAGAGACTGCCGAGGAGGCGCTGAAGCTTGCCCAGGAGAAGAACGCCAGCATCAAGGCTGAGGATCTTGAGCAGGAGAGCGACTGCCTCGACACCTGGTTCTCTTCATGGCTGTGGCCTATCTCTCTGTTTGATGGCATCGAGCATCCAGACAACGAGGAGATCAACTACTACTACCCTACTTCCGACCTCGTAACTGGTCCGGATATCATCTTCTTCTGGGTAGCACGTATGATCATGGCTGGCTACGAATATCGTGGCAAGATGCCATTCAAGCACGTATATTTCACAGGTATCGTCCGCGATAAGCTGGGCCGCAAGATGAGCAAGAGTCTCGGTAACTCACCAGACCCACTGGATCTGATTGACAAGTTTGGTGCCGACGGTGTTCGTATGGGTATGATGCTCAGTGCTCCAGCCGGCAACGACATCCTCTTCGACGAGAGCCTTTGCGAGCAGGGACGTAACTTCAACAATAAAATCTGGAATGCCTTCCGCCTCGTGAAGGGTTGGGAGACTGCGGATATCGAGCAGCCTAAGAGTGCAGAAATCGCCGTGAAGTGGTTTGATGCCAAGCTCAAGGAGGTGAACGAGGAGATGCAGAAGCAGTTTAAGGACTACCGTATCTCTGAGGCATTGATGACTGTATATAAGCTGTTCTGGGATGAGTTCTCATCTTGGTACCTGGAGATGGTGAAGCCAGCTTACGGTCAGCCTATCGACCAGAAGAGCTACGACGCTACCCTCCGCTTCTTCGATGCCCTTCTGAAGATGTTGCATCCATTCATGCCATTCATCACCGAGGAGTTGTGGCAGCACATCTACGACCGCAAGGATGGCGAGAGCATCATGCGCGAGAAGCTGGAGATGCCTGCACCTACAGCCGAGGAGCAGAAATTAGTTGCAGACATCGAGGCAGTGAAGCAGATCATCGCAGGCGTTCGTACTGTCCGCAACCAGAAGAACATTGCACAGAAGGAGCAGTTGTCTCTCCAGGTAGTTGGCAAGAACGATTTCGAAGCTTTCAATGAGGTAACTCTTAAGATGGCAAACCTCGACAAGATTGAGGTTATTGCAGAAAAGAGCGCTGATGCATCCAGCTTCATGGTAGGTACTGACGAGTTTGCCGTTCCTTTGGGCGACCTTATCGACGTAGCTGCCGAGATTGAGAAGGCAGAAGCTCAGCTCAAGCACTTAGAAGGCTTCCTGATGGGTGTACGCAAGAAACTCAGCAATGAGAACTTCGTGGCTCACGCTCCAGAGAAGGTAGTAGCCCTGGAGCGCAAGAAGGAGAGCGACTCTGTAGAGAAGATTGCAGCCCTGAAGGCTACTATCGAGGAACTTAAGAAGAAGTAATAATCAATAATCATGTTTAGTGTTTAGAGTATCCTGTCGGATTATCGCTTTTATGCAGCGACATCATATCTCTAAACACTAAACTTTTCATTTAAATCCTTACCTAAATGAAACAGTTTGTTTACGGATTTATCTTTGCAATTGTATCCATCATCGGATTAGGAAGTTGTACAGAAGAAGCTTTTGATATCGACAAAGTTAATAAGCAGACAATACTCGTATTCCTACCTTGGACTGGCGGAAACTCAAGTATCGGTTTGACAGAAGCTTTATCTAATAATATTGACAGCATCTGTGCAGGTATTAAAGACAAGAAGGGACTCAACAATACGCGTGTATTGGTTTTCTTCAGCAATAATGCCAACAATAGTACACTCTTTGATCTGACATATAACGATGTTACCAAAGAGGTAAGCAGGACTCCTATTAAAACTTACGAAGGTTCTGCCTACAATTCTGCAAACGGATTCGCAGATATTCTCAATGAGGTAAGACAAAATGCAGAAGCACTTAACTATGCCCTGATTATTGGTGGTCATGGTTGCGGCTGGTCTTGCGCTGACGATTGGATAAATTATCCAAACCAGGCAAAATCATTCAATACTCAGCAAACGTTATCTTATGACACTCCATTTAGCGGCATTCAGTTTGGTACTGACCCAAATAATCCAACAACCCGCTTTTTCGGTAGCGTAGATCGCAAGGAAAATTCAATAGATCTAAGCACATTGGTGGAAGGTATAAAGCAAAGCGGCATCAAAATGCAGTATATACTTTTTGACGTATGCTATATGGGAAATGTAGAAACTGCGTATGAACTAAAGGATGTCACAAACTATCTCGTCGCTTCCAGTAGTGAAATCATGGCTAAAGG
>URYG01000313.1 GCA_900551985.1 uncultured Prevotella sp.
GCATATTCATCCATTTCCAGTCTTTTCAGTATCTCCAAAGCACGTTTTCCCCATTTTTCGGGTGTTTTCGCCTGATTCTCTCTTTCTTGAATAATGTTTACACGGATATGGAGAGAAGATGGGATGGGTTTAAGGTTAAAAAATAATAGTTTGGAAAATTCATAAGTATATGGAAATAGCTATAGAACGTTTTGGCAGTTATCATCATGCCGTAAGTGGTAGATTGCTGATTGATGGTCAGCATGTTTGTGATACGTTGGAGGAGGATGTGCATTGTCTGCCGGAAGGCGAGTATGCCCTGCAGCGCAACAGCAAGCTGGCATTACCTTATTATATAAGATTGGCGGATGCAGACGCAAGAGTAGATTCTGGGGCAGCCTCCCATGTTGCCTCCCGTGTATCTTTCTCCAGGGGTAATGGCATTCACGGTTGGCGCAACCACTGCATCATCGTAGGAGAGTGTCTCCATCTGGGTTTCCTCATTCATAGCGAGGAGTGCTACGATCTTCTCACTGCCCGCATCCGCATGCAGTTTGTGCGTCATCACGCAGTGGTGGTCAGGATTTCCCGCTCTCCCGATTTTCTGGAAGTAGCCTGATATCTGTGCAGCTATTTATAGGCTCTTTTAGCCAAAAATCTCCCTATAAGCCAGACGCATGCCGCCTGCTTATAGGGAGATTTGTATTATATGTCGTTAGAATAACTCCAGGATCTTATCTATCACCTTTTCGATGCTGGAAGAATCGGTGGTTTCTTCGAGCTTCTGGTTGATTTTCTCTTCTACCTTCTTGCTCACTTTATCCGCCGCCTTATCGAAAGCCTGATTGGCTTTCTCTTCCAGTTTCTTCTGCATTCTTGTGCTGAAGCTGCCTTCATCGCTATCAGCCTGATTGTCATTGACATTAGCTTCTGAATCTGAGCCATCCATATCAGGAGTATCAGAGGATACGTTTGATTCAGATTCCTCGATATGGAGATTATCGGCTGATTCCAGCGCCTTCACCATATCGTCGGCATTCATCGTATAGACGTTGCCTAAAATACCGAAACTCACGGTATGCTGCTTGCCGTTGAACTCTACGGAACCTGTAGAACAGACGATATAGTTGTGGTATTCGAAAAGCTGGTTCATCGCTTCGTCCATCATGCTGCCAGCCATCATCTTGGCTACAGAGCGGAGCGCCTGCGAGAAGAAATTGTTGTCGGTAGATCCTACCGCCTTTTCTACCGCCTTGCTTGCCTCCGTGCGAACCTTCTCCTTGTGAGCATCTGCGCTCGGATTGGTTACGGCAAATATGGCAAGAATGAAAATGATGAGACCTATCACCATCTTGATAGCGAAATGGCTTGTCTTCTTCTTAGGCTGCTGCTGGAAATTCGAATGCATTGCTGCTCCCTGCTGGAATCCCTGCTGATAAGCTTCCTGCTGGGCTTTCTGATAAGCTTCCTGTTGAGCCTGCTGCTGGTTTACTCCTTGCTGGAAACCTTGCTGAACTCCTTCTTGCTTTTGGACATTCTGGTTGCTCTGGTTGGCTTCTACTGCTTCCAGTACAGCTTTCAGTTCTTCTACCTTCCAGGCAGGAGTCCAATCTGCCATTCCCTGCTTCCACACCAGTGTTTCGGGACTGATGCCCTTCTGTACGAGCTGGTCGAAACTGAAAGGACCAGCCTGCTGTCCATTATGGTCGATTATAAAAAATTCCATCTTTGTCCTTAGTATTTTGAAATGTGAACATTCAACTTTATTAGTGGGTTGCCTTCCACCATCCAGTCTTCTCTCTTCCCTTGAGCGCTACACTGTGCTGGCTAGGGTCGGAGATAGAAAGACCGCAATAGCTCTTCACCTGGAAGGTGGATCCTCTATAGGGGTCTATCAGCATGGTGAATGCCTCATCGGTATGCGCTGCCTCCTTGACGGTCTTCTGCATCTGGGCGGCAAACTGGTCTTTCAGGTAACCGCTTGGCTTGAGACTATCTACATATACCGACATGTCATAGAACAGGTTAGGAGTGAAGCCGTCGAGAGGTTGGATCGTTTCGAGAGGAATGGAGGAATCGAGCGTGTATTTGCTGTTGATTTCCTTCATTACGCTAGCCAGATTGTCCATCTCCCGGCAGTCGATGGCTGCCATGTTGCAATAAGGTACGTCGCTGGATTTGTAGAAGTTGACAATACCGTTTACGATGCCGGAATAGTTGGGCGTTGCGGAATTGAGCATGCTCCAGATGCTTCGGTATGGAATGCCCATACCCATCACCTCGCTGCTCGAACTGATGAGATAGTTGGTAACATCCTTCAGCTCGTAGGCAGTCTCTACATTACCCATATAGCAGGCATCGAAGAGGATGTATTGCATCTTCAGTCCGCTCTGTCTGATTCCTTCTGCCAGGGTTGGAATGTCCATGGCATAACTCTTGGAATCTACACTTCCGAAGAAGCGGGTGACTGGATGGTCTGGGTCGCTACCAAACTGGATGCCGCTGAATGTACCGGATGGCTTGCTGGCTGTGGCTGTGCTTCCGAAGCTAGGACGGGCATACTTCGGATAATTCACCCAATCTTCTGCATAGGTCCATCCGCTTCCATGTACTCCGATGATGAGGGCATAGTTGAGTGCCTCGGCATTCTGTTTCACCTCATTGAGAAGGTTGGCGAATCCCTCTGCCGTGCAATAGCTGTTGTCCTCGTAGGTCTTCACGGGCACACGATTCACCGTCCTGCTGGCGGCATCGTACTGCAGATCGTAGAGTGTGCTCTTGTTGTATTTCTCGCTGAAAAACACCATCACACGTGAGTCACTAAGTCCTTTCTTGGCTACGATACCCTGACAGATGCTGTCGATGTTGTTTGCAAGGAATTGCTTCAAACCCGAACTGGTGGTACAGCCTGTCCATGGATAATATACCAGGATGGTCTGCTTGTTGACGCTATCCACATCAAAAGCCTCGTCGCTACAACTGGTGAAAGTCATGGCGAACGAAAACATACATATAAATAAGGTGAAAAGCTTCTTGATCATAATAAAAAAGTTGAATGTTGAATGCTGAATGTTGAGTTGCAGAATGGCTGACGAATTCATCCGTCTGAGATTCTGCATTCATCATTCTACACTCAACATTCAACATATATAAAAAGAATCTGTTACTTCTTCTTGAGCTCTTCGATGGTTGCCTTGAGGGCAGCAATCTTCTCTACAGAGTCGCTCTCCTTCTTGCGCTCCAGGGCTACTACCTTCT
>URYG01000314.1 GCA_900551985.1 uncultured Prevotella sp.
AAGACTATTGTCTCTTAACTTCCCGAACGACCGTAGGGAGTGATAACTTCTTTAACTTCAATTAATTCCCTTACTTGCGAAACTTGAATTATCTTATACATGAAAAGAGCGTGATCGCCAAATGAGGCTATCACGCTCTTTCTTTGTTAACATTAAAATATTCGAAGATGAAAGAAATTCTTAGCAGACTTTCTTCTTTCGCTCACAATAGCGTTCGCATTGGGCACAAATGTCATATCCCAGCATGGCACCCAGGATGAAATCCTCTTCCGGCGTAAGCTGGCATAAGGGTTTGGTGACTATCATGCGGATAGCATCCAGGCATTCCTTCTTACCAAAGAAGAGATTCAGACGGTCGTTGCCAACCGGCTGGATGATGTAATCAATGTTCTGACGCTCTAATCTTGTTATGGCAAAAGACTCATACTTCTTGTTGAAGGTGTAGAGCACCAGACGGCGCACGCCCTTCTTATATTCATAAATATGATTCATCAGAACCTTCAAATCTACTGGTGTTGCGATTTCCTGCTGCATACTATCCGAATTAATCTGTTTTTAAATCAAGAATCAGAGAATTCCATCATTCTCTAATTCTTGAAAAATATTTTTAATAAAATTACAACGCTGGCTTGATCGCCTCGAGCCATGCATCGATACGCTCCTCTGTCTTGTCGTCCTCGTTTACCTCGTCGAGTGCGAGTCCCAGGAACTTACCGTCCTCTACAGCCTCACTGTCATCATAGGTGTAACCATCTGTAGAAACACCAGGCAATACGGTAGCGCCAGCCTCAACAGCAGCATCATAGAGTTCCTTCATACCGCCGCAGAAAGTATCAGGGTAAGACTCGCTGTCGCCGCAACCGAAGAGGGCTACAGTCTTGCCAGCCAAGCCGGCACTCTTCAGCGTCTTCACGCCATCATACCAGTCATCCTGCATCTCGCCGGCACCCCAGGTAGAAGTACCGAGAATGAGATTCTCATGACTTGCGATAGTAGCGTCATCGATGTTAGCTACATCTACAGCTTCCACGCCCAACTTAGAGGCGATGGTTTCGGCAATCGACTGGCATGAGCCAGTAGAAGAGCCATAAATTACGATAGTTGTTTTCATTTGTCCTTTATCTTTTAGTTACATTTTATTTTCGGGTGCAAAGATACAGCCTTTTCCCATCATCTGCAATACCTAAAAATGATGGTTTCGGGAAAATACCTAAATATGGGGATGGGAGTATTACTCTTATTGGAAAATATCATTTATTCTATCATCCAATTCTCTATGCTTCGCTGGTCTTCCGAGAAGCTAACACCTACTTTTACAACCTTCCGCTCATCATCGGCAAAAGCTTTGGCATAGTCCTTGTCGCTGATTTGCGCCATGGCGGTATCAGCAGACTTCTTATATTTCAACTCGAAGATAAAGATACTCTTATCCGTCTTGAGCACAAGGTCTATTCTTCCATCCGAAGTAGTATGCTCCACCTTCACATCTTCGCCAAGCATAGTGAAGATAGTGAACATCACGGCTTGATAGTGACGCTCATTATTGTTGATAATCGTATATGGGAACTTATCATAGAATGCCTTCAAGTGAGGCATAAAGGCTCCCATGTCGTCATTGACGAGCACATTCTTGGCATAAGCATACACGATGGCATCATATCTGTTCATGTCTTGCGCTGTATAATACCTGACGAGACTATCAGAAAAACCTTGTCTTACTTCTTGATTTGGGAAACAGAGATGATACAGTTTTCCTCTTCGCTCATATCCTTTAATGGTAAGGTATCCACTTTGGAAAAGGACAGGGATAGGATCAGTAAGCCTTTCCGTAGGTGTATCAAAACGTGATGCCTGTATCCACAAATCGTCCAAATTGAGCATATCCAAATTCTTCTGCTGCATCAGTTCTATCAGGAACGTAGGGGTACCAGATGTAAACCAATAGCTATTAAACTCCTTATCGTCCAAAGCATTGATGATGCTGTAAGGATTGAAGATATCCTCGCTATTGATACTGAAATGGTAGCCATCATAATGCTGCTTGAGTTGCCGCAAGGTCTCCTCATAAGTGAGTCCATTATGCTCTGCCATCTCTTCGATACCCTCACGGAAATACTGAGTCAATTCACTCTTGGTGATACCACAACAGCTACTGTATTCATCCTTCAACGTGAGAATCTTGAGATTGTTCAACTCGCTAAAGATGCTGAGCTGACTAAACTTAGAGATGCCTGTGATGAATACAAAGCGAATGTTTCCCTCTTGCTGCTTCAAAGGGCTGAAGAAATCTCGCATGATGTTGCGGATGGTCTTCTGTAAGTCTTCGTCACTGACAGAATCATGCATCGGGGCATCATATTCGTCGATGAGAACAACAACTTGTTTACCTGTCTGAGCAGCTGCTGCAAGCAAAATGTTCTTGAGACGACCTCCAAAAGACTTCTCATCTATTGGATTAACTTTTAAACCATATTTTTTCTCTTCTATTTCCAGTATTCCGTTTAGAATTGAATATGTATTCTCCAGACTATAATACTTACCACAGCTCAAATCCAGGTGGATGACAGGATATGCCGTCCACTCCTTCTCCATCTGTTCGATGGCAAGTCCCTTGAACAGTTCTTTCTTACCTTCAAAGTAAGCCTTGAGAGTAGATACAAACAAGGATTTTCCGAATCGACGCGGGCGACTCAGAAAATGAAACTTGGCATAATGAGCCAGCTGATAGACGATAGCCGTCTTGTCAGCATAGAAGTAATTCCCCTTCACGATTTCGGAGAACGTTTGTATTCCCAAAGGATATCTCTTTGAAGCCATAATCTTACTCTTTATAATCTAGGTACAAAGATACGGATAATATTTCAGAAATCAAGCGTTTTTCTTATTATTAACAATAGTTACGAGCTATCTTACCAATAAAAACAATGCTTGCATTCCCCAACTTTTTGGGGAATGTTTCCACAGTCTTTCCTCATTTTCCACACCATCTATTTTTGGCATATTCCACATAAATAACTGATTATCAACACAAAACCATTTTCTTCATCTTTTTGGCACGCCGATTGTGACTATGAATAGCGGGTTCGACAATGAATCCACAAAGAAAGTAAATAACAATAAATAGTAACATTTTAAAAAGATAAGATTATGAAGAAGTTCGTTTTTGCAGCTATCGCAGCTATGGTAATGGTTTCAGTAAGCAACGTTTTTGCATCAA
>URYG01000315.1 GCA_900551985.1 uncultured Prevotella sp.
CAAATATTTTTTGTACTTTTGCAGAAAATAATTGTTAATTGCACGAAAATATGGATAAAAGACTCAAAAAATCACTTCATACCCTCCCTTCCATGGGTATGACCTTCATCGTTTTGGGCGTTCTGCTGCTTGCGGCAAGCTTCGCCTTCGCCATCAAGAGCAACATCATGTTGTTTGCAGGTCTGTTCTTCATCCTGGCTGGCGTTGCCGGATTTGTCTATTCGCTGAAAAAAGGATAAAGACAGGCGGTTATGAAACGAAAGAAGGAGGGTGTGTCTTGGACTTTTGACACACCCTCCTTTCTCTTTTTCCATAGATAGCCTTCTACTGCCTTATACAGCTTACAGCTTTTCTGTTAATCCCTATCCTTAATCCATATCCGGCACGATGAGCTTGTAGCCCTTACCATGGATATTGATGATCTCAATCTGCGGATCTTCCTTCAGATGCTTGCGGAGCTTGGTGATATACACATCCATAGAGCGCGCATTGAAGTAGTTGTCGTCAATCCAGATGGTCTTCAATGCGAAATCACGCTGAAGAATCTCATTGGCATGAGCACAGAGAAGAGCAAGAAGCTCATTCTCCTTAGTAGTCAGCTTGGTCTGCTCATCACCGATGGTAAGCAGCTGCTTCTGTGTATCGAAGGTAAACTTTCCGATGTGATACATGGTAGATTCCTTGGTCTTCTTGCCACGTACACGGCGCAGGATAGCCTCTACACGGAACACCAGCTCCTCCATAGAGAATGGTTTGGTGATATAATCATCAGCACCTATCTTGAAGCCTTCCAAAATATCCTCCTTCAAAGTCTTGGCAGTAAGGAATACGATTGGCAGATCTGCCGTCTGCTGGCGAATCTCCTGAGCCAGAGTAAAGCCATCCTTCTTAGGCATCATCACATCGAGAACGGCAATATCATACTTGTTCTTGGTAAACTCCTTGAAGCCAGCCTCACCGTCAGGGCACAATGTTGTAGCAAAGCCCTTGGTCTGCAGATACTCACGAAGCAACATACCCAAATTCTCATCATCCTCGCAAAGCAGGATTTTTACTGTCTCTTCCATATTCTTATTATTTTTACTTGTTAATATTCTATTTATCATTGTCTCTTAATCATGTATTACCGGCAGCTTGATGGTAAAGGTAGTACCCTTGCCCAATTCGCTGTCAACCTTGATCTCTCCACCATGCAATTCCACTATCTTCCTCACATAGGCAAGACCGAGGCCGAAGCCCTTCACATCATGCACATTGCCCGTATGTACGCGGTAGAACTTGTCGAAGATCTTCTTCAGGTTCTCCTTCTTCATACCCAAGCCCGTATCATTGATGGAGAGATAGAGATGATGTTCATCATTCCATGTCTTCATCGTGATAAACAGCGGCTCTTCCGGTTTGCGATACTTCACGGCATTGTCCATCAGATTGAAGATCACATTCTGGAAATGCACCTCATCCACATAGAGCGTGGAGTCTATCGCCTCAATATCCACGTATATCTTACCTCCCGTATGCTCTACGCGGAGGGCGAAAGAGTGGGCTGCATTCTCAACGATCTCGTTCAGGTCGAGCTCCTTCTTCTTGAACACCGCCTTCTTGCGGTCGAACATACTCATCTGCAAAACCTTTTCTACCAGGAAGCGGAGTCGCTTCGATTCATCATCTATCACACCACCCAGATGCTTCTGCATCTGCTCGCTCTTGGATACCGACGGGTCGTTGAGCATCTGTGCTGCCAGACTGATGCTGGCAATAGGCGTCTTCAACTCATGGGTCATATTATTGATGAAATCGTTCTTGATCTCAGTATATCGCTTCTGTCGGAAGATGACCACGATGGTGAAGATGAAGGTGATGAGTAACACCAGCGTGAAAATGATGCTAGGAATCATAAAGCGCACACTGGAGAAGATGTAGCTGTTCATATCAGGGAAGTGAACCTTTACGACTCCCATCTTCGACTGCGGGTCGTTGCGGAAGAGCACCTGCGAATAGCTGTATTCCTCACCCTCGTCGGTATAATCAGGACAACGGTACACCTCCCTACCATCCTGGGTTGTCACCGTAAAGTGATAAGGGATATTGATTCCATTGTTCATCATCTCAGCCTTGAGGTCCTGATCCAACTGCTTGAAGTTGATTCGTTCCTTCAATGGTTTATCGGATGCCGAATAGAGAATGGAATAAACCACCTCGTCAAGCAACGCTTTCTGATATACATAGCGATTCTTCACAATCTCCTGCAAGGACTTCTGAGTCTCATTAAGCGAGTTCTTGTCGCTGCGCAGAATCATCGCCTTCGGCTTGTTGGCAGGATTGGTTGCAATGGTCTTCAACTCGAAGGATGAATAGACCGTACCATCCTTGCCCACCACAGAATACTGGTGAGAGTGCTGGATGGTACCATCCAGCTGACCGCTTCGGGTTCCCACCGAATCCTTCTTACTAGCCTTGCGTTCCGTCTCATTGACATCCTTTTCAAGATAGCGCAAAGTTTCATTCAGCTCCAAGTTTCTTGAAGCTTGATATAGGGCTCTGTTGACCGACTCGTCAAACTGTTCCTTCTTCATGTTCACCATCTCCTGGATGTAACTGAGCTGCAGGAATAGCAGCGCAAGGAACGAAAAGCCCATAATAACGGCTATGGTCCAAATCGTTTTCTTTTTCATAGGGGCAAAGATAGGAAATTTCTTAATTGGTTAACACAAAACAGTTAATTATTTCAATTGATTTTGCTCTAATTAACAGAAACAAACAGTTATAATTGCATATATAAAAATAAAGAGGAGCCGACATATCACATGCAGGCTCCCCATTGGTCATATCAACATAAAATTTTAATTTATATAAGAGAGATAATTCGAAGTTATATTTCAAACAACAATTTTATCATAAAGATGAAACATCTTTTCTACTCTATTCAGCCTCTTTAGCCAGTTCAGCCTCATGCTCGGCAATCAGCTTGCTCTGGATATCGGTAGGAACCAACTCGTAGCTGGCAAACTTAGTGGTGAACGAAGCACGGCCACCGGTAAGCGAGCTGAGGGAGATAGAATAGTTGGCAAGCTCCTTGAGTGGAATCTTGGCACTCAACTTCTGGTAACCTGCCTCAGAATCCATACCCATGATAAGGGCACGGCGTCCCTGAAGATCACTCATCACATCACCCATATAGTCGGCTGGAACAGGTTCTTACGCCCGCGATGCCCGCG
>URYG01000316.1 GCA_900551985.1 uncultured Prevotella sp.
GCAGGGTCGTATCGGTTTCTTCAAGATTATCTCTGAGAGCAGCGTTGCCGCCGGCATCCGCCGTATCGAGGCAAAGACCGGTAAGGAATGTGAGGAGCTTCTCTATAACATCGAGGACAGCTTGAAGGCCATCCGCGCCCTCTTCAACAACGCCAAGGACCTCCAGGCTGTTATCGGCAAGTACATTGAGGAGCACGACGCAATGAAGAAGAACATCGAGCTGTTCCAGGCTCAGGCTGTGGAGCGCACCAAGACAGAGCTTATTCAGAAGGCTCGCGAGGTGAACGGCGTCAAGGTAATCACCGCTGTGCTGCCTATGAAGCCGGCTGCTGCCAAGGACCTCATGTTCAAGCTGCGTCAGGCAGTAACCGAGAACTTGCTCGCCGTTATCGGAACCGTATCGCACGACAAGCCGATGCTGAACGTTGCAATGAGTGACGACCTTGTTAAGGAGCACTCTCTCAACGCCGGTCAGATGGTTCGCGAGGCTGCCAAGCTCATCCAGGGTGGCGGTGGCGGTCAGCCCCACTTCGCTCAGGCTGGCGGTAAGAACGCTGACGGTCTGTCTGCTGCCGTGGATAAGGTAGTGGAGCTGGCTAACCTGTAATGTCATCAGATTATAACTATATATAAAGTTGTAACAATAAAAAACGCAAGAAGCGCGGGCTGTATGGCTCGCGCTTCTTGCGTTTTTTTCTAATAACACCATATCAGGAATCGCATGTATGGTGGTGCGAGAGGTAGTTTGTTATCTACATCTTCGCTTTCAGCAGCTTCATATCCTCTGTTGTCAGCCCCGTCATATCCAAGACCGTCGCTTCGTCCATTCCCTTTGCCAGCATCTTCCTGGCTATCTCAAGGCTTCGCTGGGACATGCCTTCGGTTCTTCCTTCTTCCTTACCTTTCTGGTATCTGTCGTCCAGGAGAGTTCTTTCAACACTTACAGTGTCCCAAAACTTGTCGTAGGCACGGAGTTCGGCATCCGTGAATCCGGATATCTCCAATTCATCTACGGCTTTCCCTATCTCCGGATCATTAAGCAGGTCGGCAGGAATCTCCTTCGTGTTGGAATTGATTTCCGTGAGGAAACGGAGCCACAATACCATCATGCGCTTGTCGGCAATGGAATGAGGAGTGAACTTAGGGAGTTCTATGAAGGTGAAATGCAAGCCTTTGATTACCTTGTTGCTGTCCTTATCGTGCACGATGCGGTAGTTGTGGATGAAATCCGGAGTATCATACGAAAAGATATCATTTATCAGGTTGAGAGAATACACTGGTTGCAGTTCGCTGTATTTTCCGCCCTTTTTAGCCTGACTCACATAGAGCTTGGATGCATTGAACAGTACTCGCTGCTGGAATGCATCAGACCATTCCATCTGCATTTCCACGCAGAACTTCCTGCCTCTGACGTCGGTGCAGAGTACATCCACAATGGTGTTCTTGCCCCCTTCGAGCTGGGGCACAAGTTCTGTAGGCAGATACTTGATTTCTTGTATCTGCTCCTCGTCGCTGAGTGGCAGGAGTGCGTTCAGAAGGCTGATCAGTCTTTTAGGATGATTGCCGAATATCTTCTTGAACGTGAGGTCTGCCTTAGGATCTAAGTACTTCATAACCATCTGTTTTAAAATCTACAGCGCAAAGTTACGACTTTATTTCCAAACCCGCAAGAGCTTTCTGGGAAAAGTTTCTGAAAAAGTTAGAGATTGCTTTTTTCATGTGACAGGACAAGGGTCTATATGCCACGATGAAAAGGTGGCGTATAGACCCTTGATTATATGGTGATATTCGTAATCTACCTGGCATCAAACCAAAGTAGTCATTTTCAGAAAATCTCGCAGATGAATGTGCTTAATGCCATCAATATTGGTTTGACTGTAAAGCCTATCCATAGAAATCACGTATTTGGGATGACTGTCTTTTATCAATTTCAAATTGCCGAATTCACGCTCTACTGTTTCCTCAGAAGCCAGCAGATAGGTAACTTGCACATACGCCACACTATCCGCTTTCTCGGCAACAAAATCAATCTCAGCCTTATACATCTGACCAACATATACTTTATACCCCATCCTGCACAAATGGATATATACAGCGTTTTCCATCACCTTTTCGATATCAAAACGCCTGTTGCCACCTATAATATGATTCCTGATTCCCAGGTCTTCGAAATAGAACTTGTCGCCTAACTCGAAAAGTCGCTTGCCATGAATGTCGTATCTGTTAACTCGATCGATAATAAAAGCATTGCTTAAATACTCCAAATACGTGAGAATCATCTTGGCAGACGTTTCGGTGTTCTGGCTTTTCAGAAATTTTACAATACTCGTTGCTGAGAATTGTTTACCGATATTATCGCTCACAAACTTCAGCAGCGTTCGCAACAATGGTATGTTTCTGATGTTTTCTCGCTCTATGATATCACGAAGTACTATCGTATTATACACATTGTCAAGATAATCTTCTACCAAATCCGTATTTTCCAATCCTAAACTGCGCAACTGAGGGAGCCCGCCATACTGCAGATACAGGTTCAAGGAAGCATCATCATCCTTCAGTTCATGGAACGTCAGGAACTCTTCATAGCAGAGTCCTCGAATGCGATAAGCTATATATCTGCCTCTCAAGCGGGTTGCCAGTTCGCCCGACAGCATCTTGGCATTGCTGCCGGTAATCATAATCTGGCAGGTATCATCCGATTGGATACTGAGGAGTGCTTTCTCGAAATCAGAAATCTCCTGCACCTCATCAATAAACAGATAGTTTTCCTTACCCTCAACGATGTTGGCTGCTACATAAGCCTCCAGATCCTGATAGTTGGCTATCATATCAAATGAGGTTTTCTCCTTATCTATATAGATAACGTGATTTTCTTCATTCTCAGCGATGTGATTATAAATTCGCCGCATCACACAACTCTTGCCGACACGCCTTTGGCCCGTCAATGCAATCATCATTCCACGTCCTAACATGCGTTCGATACGATTGGAATACCCGAGTCTTTCTAATATTTTTTGTTTCATACGAGTAAAACTTTTCGCAAAGATACTCTTTTTGTTTCACATAAGTAACAAAAACGATAGATTTTTTGTTTTTATTACTTATAATTAACAGGTTTGGTACACATTGCGCCTCACGGAAAACGACAAGGGTCTATATGCCACGATGAACGGGTGGCGTATAGACCCTTGATTATATGGTGATATTCGTAA
>URYG01000317.1 GCA_900551985.1 uncultured Prevotella sp.
TGGACGACCTCCTGATCAAGCTCTTCGACGAGGTAGAGTATGTATGGCCACGCGTAGGTTACCCTCCATTGGTAACACCATTCAGCCAGTATGTAAAGAACATCTCATTGATGAACCTCCTCACCATGGAGCAGGGCAAGGGCCGCTTCGTAATGATGGACGATTCTATGTGGGGTATGATTCTCGGTAAGAGTGGTAAGATTCCTGGAGAGATTGATCCAGAACTCGTAGAGCTTGCCAAGAAGCAGGGTCGTGAGTTTACAGATGTAGATGCTCACACATTGCTTACTAATGCTCTCGACGACTTCAAGAAGGAGATGGACGAGAACGGTTGGGAGTATGGTCAGGACGACGAGGAGCTCTTCGAACTCGCTATGCACCCAGAGCAGTATCGTAACTTCAAGAGCGGTCAGGCTAAGAAGAACTTCCTGGCTGACCTCCAGAAGGCAAAGGATGCCAAGCTCGGCAGCACCTTGACTCCAGCTCAGCTCGCTGAGTTCAAGCACGCTAAGGCAGATGCTATCGTAGCACCAGTAGCCGGTCAGATTTTCTGGGAGTTCCAGGGCGAGGGCGAGTGCCAGCCAGCTGTAGAGCCATTCATCGGTAAGGAGTACAAGGAAGGTGATGCCTTCTGCTACATCCTCGCTCCATGGGGTGAGTTTGAGACAGTTCCTGCCGCTTTGGGTGGTAAGCTCGTGGAAATCAATGCTAAGCAGGGCAGCAAGATCCGCAAGGGTGATGTCATCGCTTACATTGAGCGCAACGCTGAGTAAACATTGAATTTATGGATTATCAAGCAATTATTGATAAGTATTATCCTGAGGATACGGAGCTTCGCTGTATCCTCATCACACATAGTCAATCTGTAGCGCGAAAAGCGCTACAGATTGTTTCGTCTCATCCCGAACTGCATCTGGATGCCCGGTTTATAGAGGAAGCAGCCATGCTTCACGATATCGGAATCTTCCAGACCGATGCTCCTGGCATTCACTGTTTCGGTTCGCAGCCATACATCTGTCATGGCCGATTGGGTGCCGAACTGCTGCGCAAGGAAGGATATGAGCGACATGCTCGGGTATGCGAGCGCCATACCGGTGCCGGCATCACGAAAGAGCAGATCGAGAAGCAGCAACTGCCACTGCCTCACCAGGATTTTCTGCCGGAAACCATGGAGGAGAAGGTAATCTGCTATGCTGATAAATTCTTCAGCAAGACTCATCTCGACCAAGAAAAGAGTATCGAAAAGGCAGAGAAAAGTCTCGCTAAGTTTGGCGAGGAAGGAGTAAAGCGCTTCCAGGAATGGGAAAAACTCTTTGAGTAATGTCCCTATTCGGAAAAGTGTTATCTCCGAAGGAGAATTGTAATAAGTAGAATTCTAATTTTTCTGAATGAGAAAACAATCAACTATAGCTGTTCTGATGTTTGCATCCATCGCCGCCATGATGGTTGCAAACCCGGGTATGCCTGCCCAAAAACACAAGAAGAAGCAGGCTGATTCCACTGCTGTGGCTGTGGGCGACTCCGTGAAGGCCGATTCCCTCGGCAAGAAGATCACCATGGAGATGGATGCCCCTGATGATACCACGAAGATGGATTCCCTGCAGAAGGCTATATGGAAACATAATAAGGTGGTGGATGACAGTATCCGACTCGACAGTATCAACAGAAAGAAGTCGGGTGGCATCGACGCACCAGTACAGTATCAGGCCGACGACTCGCTGGTATATGATGCCCATCACAAGGTGGCGCATCTCTATGGAAACTCGAACGTGAAGTACGAGAACATGGATCTTACCTCCGACCGCATCTCCATGGATCTGGACAAGAGCAATGTGAGAGCCAGCGGTACCAAGGACTCGATGGCTGATGGAGGCATCAAGGGAAAACCGGTCTTCAAGATGGGCAATGATACCTATGATACCGATACCATCAAGTTCAACTTCAAGAGCAAGAAGGCCCTTATTAATAATGTATATACCGAGCAGCAGGATGGATTCCTCACCGGTATGAAGTCGAAGCGAGATTCTTCGGGCGTCATCTATCTGCAGCATGGCAGATATACCACCTGCGATGATCCGCATCCCGACTTCTACATCTCGCTCTCCAGAGCCAAGGTGCGCCCGGGCAAGGATGTCATCTTCGGACCCGCCTATCTCGTGGTCTGCGATGTGCCGATGCCGCTGGGTATCCCATACGGATTCTTCCCGTTCACCAAGAGCTACAGCAGCGGTTTCATCATGCCTACCTATGGTGATGAGAGCGACCGCGGTTTCTATCTCCGTGATGGTGGATATTATTTCGCCATCAGCGACAAGTGGGATCTGAAACTGCTGGGAGAAATCTACACCAAGGGTTCGTGGGGACTGTCTGCAGCCAGCAACTACCGCAAGCGATACAAGTATTCCGGTTCCTTCTATTTCAGTTACCAGGATACGCAGACGGGTGACAAGGGAATGCCTGACTTCACTAAGCAGGAGAGTTTCAAGGTGCAGTGGAGTCACCGACAGGATTCCAAGGCAAATCCGTTCAGTTCGCTTTCGGCAAGCGTCAACTTCGCCACATCGAGCTATGAGCGCAACAACCTCAACTCGCTCTATAATCCTCAGACGATGACGCAGAGTACGAGAACCTCTTCCGTAAGCTGGAGCACCACTTTCTCGAGCATCGGAATGTCGCTCAGTTCTACGGCAAACCTTTCGCAGAATATGCGTGACTCATCCATAGCGATGACCTTGCCCGACCTGAACATCAGTATCTCCCGCTTCTATCCTTTCCGCAGAAAGAAGATGGTGGGTGATGAGAAATGGTACGAGAAGATAGCCATGAGCTATACCGGACATATCTCCAACAGTATCAATACCAAGGAGGATAAGCTGATGCACAGTTCGCTCATCAAGGACTGGCGAAACGGATGGCAGCATCAGATTCCGGTGAGTGCATCGTTCACCCTCTTCAAATATCTCAACGTGAATCCTTCGTTCAACTTCACCGACCGTATGTACACCAACAAGGTGGAGAGATCGTGGGACGCCGCTGCGCAGAAAGAGGTTTGCGATACCACCTACGGATTCCACAACGTATATAACTGGAACATGAGCATAGGACTCTCTACCAAGCTTTACGGCTTCTGGATTCCTAACCGCAAGCTGTTCGGCAACAGAATCGACAGGATTCGCCACGGTTCATATCACTCCAAGGGC
>URYG01000318.1 GCA_900551985.1 uncultured Prevotella sp.
TAAGTATAATCCATCTGCCCAAGTTCCAATATAAAGATTGCCATACTTATCTTCTGCCATCGACTTTACACTCTTGCGGCAGAATTCCTGATCCACCAAAGCATCTGTTTTTTCATCATAACGGAGCAATCCGCCATCAGTTCCTGCCCAGACTGAACCATCCCGATCCACAAAGAGCATGTAGATGATACGCTGATTACTTTGTGAAACATGATAATGACGCACCTCGCCCGTTGCCTGGTCGATGCGAGCCACACCATCGTTGGTTCCTACCCAAAGCCGATGCTGATGATCTTCTACCATGCATTGCACGTAGTTATTAGGCAACAGCCAAGGAGTCTTCAGATTAGAAGAAAACTGACTGTATGAATAACCGTCATATTTCAATGCCCGATGATGTGGCCATCCACATCATTCCCTTGCTATCAAACAACACCTGCCTTACCTCATCCGAAGTGGATGTGGCAATAGTAGGGAGTACTTCGTAAGCCTGCATCTTTAAACAGGCAAAGAAGATTCCAGCCAAGATTGCTATTCTATATTGTTTTTTCATCAGAAAAAATTGTTTAGTCTTTTATGTTTTCGAGCCACGATTCTTTATACCGCTTTATTTCTATCGTTCACAATTGCAGCCATATTCTCGAGTGCCCATCCTATCAGACTATTGAGGATAGGAATCAGGGATTCTGCACGAGGGGTAAGCGAATACTCCACTCTTGGCGGCACCTCGGCATACACCTTTCTGTTTACGTAGCCATCCGCCTCCAGCGTCTTCAAGGTGCTGGTAAGCATCTTTTGCGAAATATCGGGGATAAGCCTGCGGAGGGCGTTGAAGCGGAGCGGCTCCTCCCAGTGAACATTCAGCGTGTAAATAACGAGCAACGACCACTTGTCGCTAATGCGGGCAAGCACATTGCGAATCGGACAATCCTGGAAAACCATTTCCTTTATCTTTCTTTCCATAATCTCTATTCTTACCTTATTAATAATATGAATACGAGTTTATATCATCTATACGATATTCAACTCTTTCTTACTTTCTATCATTCTAATTACGGAAAACTCCTTTGTTTTCTGCAATAGGCTACAAAAGTAACTAATATCCTCCAAGTAACCAAGCATCCAAAGTTAATCTAAGTTAACACCTCTTTTTTCTTTCTCCCATTCCATCGCAATAGTTACCTCCGGGTAACTATCCCACCCCCAAGTGCCTTCTTGCAGGAACGCTTTTTTTATAGTACCTTTGCATCGCAATTCAAAAGTATGAACATTTAAATAATTGAACAAGATGAAAGAAGCAAAGACTATCGCAAAGGCTGCCAACTTTACAGCCGTAGATTTTGGTAAGATGAGTGAAATCAAGGACTACACCCTAGAGTTTGCTCCCGGGGTTAAGAAAGCAGGAAAGGTGTTCGGAGGTCAGAGCGTGAACGCTACTGGCGGCGAGTTCTCATTCCAGAGCTATGCTCCTGGCACGGAGACCGGTTTCCTCCACACCCACAAGAACCACGAGGAACTGTATTTCTTCCTGAGTGGCAAGGGCGAGTTCCAGGTTGATGGCGAGGTGTTCCCTGTTCAGGAGGGAAGCGTGGTAAGAGTGGCTCCTGCCGGCAAGCGCTCTGTTCGCAACAATGGCACAGAGCCGCTGCTGATGCTCTGCGTGCAGTATCGTGGCGAAAGCTTTACTGCCGACGATTCGATTGCTGCTGATGGCGTTATCCTGGACGAAAAGGTTGAGTGGTAATTGAATATCAAGAAGAAATAGAGTAATTGTTTTTGGGAATTAATCTGTGGGGAAGAACTATCGGTTTGAGAATCAATCGGTTTGGGAATCTCCCCCGATGCTTTTAGGGAAAATCATACGCTGGTTTATGGTTTTCCCTTTGCTTTTTTCAGCTATTCTCCCTATCTTTGCACCATCAAAAAGTTGATAGCGGCACCAAGTAGCCTCTTCAATTAAAATAAATGCAGTAATAACCCTTTAAAGAGAAGATAGTTATGAAAAGAATGATTATGACATTGGTAGCAGCATGGATGATGATTGCATCTATGAATGCTCAGAGACTGACTGATATTCAGGCAGAGGCTCGTTTTATCACAGATAAGATGGTGGTGGAACTGGGATTGAGCAGCGTGCAGCGCAACAGCATCCTGAACATCAATCTCAATTATCTCAATGGCATCCGCAGCTATCGCGACATTGATGCCTACGGCTGGCATTACCGCAACAAGCAGCTCAAGCGCATGATGACTGCCAGACAATGGAAGAGATTCAAGGACTCATACTATTTCTATCGCCCTATCGGCTGGGAGAATCATGTGTATGTTCACCATATTTACACCAAGTATCCAAAGCATAACTGGGGTCACGACAAGCGCCGCCCTCGCCCAGAGTGCAGCTACGGAAGACCGGGATGGCCAGGCGGAACCCATGTAACCTATGGACCAGGAAAGCCGGGCAAGCATCATAAGCATCACAAGCACGACAAGAAGTGGAAGTACGACAAGAAGAAGTGGAAGCACGATAGAGACTGGGATGATGATGATGACGACGATGATGATGACTAAGATTAAGACTGAGATTAAGACAAACATTCGATGATAAAACAAAAGAAATCCAAGCTGGAGATGATTCTCCGGCTTGGATTTCTTGCTAAATAAAAACTAACTATGCCGACTAACTAATAACTAATCATTAATCACTAACAAGACGTCTTCCACAATCTGCTCATCGAGCAGGCGATTATCCGAAAGCAACTGCTGCACATCATATCTATCGTAGAGCCCCTTCCTGATGCCGCCCACCATCACCTTCATATCCGAAGTACCATAGTAAGAGGCGATTCGCTCACCGAAGCCGCCATCCTTGCATCCATCCTCCAGGGTTACCACCAACTGATGGTTTGCCTTCAGGCTATCCAGCGTCTCGGCATCCACCTCGTTCAGATAACGGGGATTGATGAGCGTAGCATCGATGCCCTTATCAGCCAACTGGCGGACTACATTCTCGCCCTTCTGATAGAACGAACCGGCTGCGATGATTGCCACCTTCTCGCCCTGGTGCATCACCTTGTACTTCGACTCGTAACCATACTCAGCATCAACGGCTTCAGAAGAATGAACCACGCCGTTGCTAGGCATGCGGATGGCGATAGGTTTCTTATCCTGCAGAATGCTCCAGCGAAAAGCAGGATAA
>URYG01000319.1 GCA_900551985.1 uncultured Prevotella sp.
AAAGGATTATGGCGTCAGGCAACATATTGTTTTCTATCAGCTTGCACACAATCTCGTATGGGAATGGGCGACCGTTGCCGCTGATGATTCCGAAGCTGTCATCTTCTGCACGCTCAGCATTGTAGTAAGGGTTCTCAGGCGAAGCAATGCAGTGGGCGAAGCCGAAACTGATATTGATACCTGTATAAGGACTTGCGCTCACGATGATGCCCTTCTCGTATTTCTGTGGGAATCGGATGTCTTTAGGCAATTCGAATTCAATCTCATTGAGGAACTCCTTCAGGGTCTTCACATCCTCCAGGAAGATGAACTTGTCGCCATAATCCTTTGCCTTCAGCAGGTTGTAATCGTGGATAGCCTTCTCGCGATCTATGCTAGCCTCCATCTTCTCTATCTTCTCCTTGAATTCCTCATTCTCCCAGAGCTTGTGGGTAGGCATTTCTGCCGTAATCTTCTCGAGCCACTCCAAGGAAGTGAGCGCCAGGAGATTGCTTCTGCTGGCAATGGTCATCTCCATCTGTACGGAGTAGGCCATAGGCTCTGTAAGTCCCTGAGGAGAATTTGCCATCTGCTGGAGAGCAAACTGCAGGCGCTGGCGATTGCCCACATTGAAGTAGCAGCCATAGTGGAACCAAGCCAAAGTGTCGCGGCGATGGATTTCATCGAGCTGCTTCTCTTCTTCTTCATTCTGACTCTCCAGTACAGGCATTTCGCTCAGATAGGTAATCAGGCGCTCATTCTCAGGCGCAGTCTCATATTCCTTGTCGAGCAGATTGTAGGCAAGCTTGGCAGCCAGCGTCATCGTGCTGAAAAGGAAAGGAACGGCTTCCTGAATATAGGTGCTCTGCTGGTAATGGTGCCAGCACAGGAACTTGATGTCGGCGAAGTTGATTTCCTCCGGATCGTATTCTGGAACATCTTCGTTCAGGGTATTCGGAACGAAATCATCCTCGTTCTCATAGAAAGGAATGTAGGAACCGTAGCGCTTCTTGCATTCCGCAGTAAACGTCTTCCAGATTCCTGCACCGGAAATCACATCCTCAAAGTAGCCCGCAATGCTGAGTGCAAGCTGCTTGGCATCCTCCACATTCTTAAACTGATGGGTGAAGCACGCTTCGTCGAGGGCGTGGTATATTTCGTTTGCCAGTTCTGTATAGTACTGATCTACTTCGTTTGGTTTCTCGTATGGATGCATTGCCATCCAATCCTGGGTGAAAATTACCTTTTTCATTCTTTTCGATTCTTTGTTATTCGAGGTTAAGCGATGTCGTTGTGACGCGATATTCGTTCTTCTCGGTTGATGTTTATGATTCTTGTTAGCCAGTTCGGAGCAATATTGCCCGAATTATCTGTAAAGATAATGCAAAGATAATGAATTCTGCGCAAAAAATGCAAGAAATTCGCAGTTTTTTCGTATCTTTGCACCCGAATTTAGGCAATCTTAATAAATGCGTGGGATTGCCGCAAGCGTTTCGGAAGGATTTTGCACCCTAATTCATGGCTGGGAGGGTGAATTCGGCCTTCCATTTAGATTATAATGAATTAAGGTTAAAAAGATTTGAAGACATTTGAAGAATTGGGCGTGAGCGAGGAGATTCGCCGTGCCATCGAAGAGCTTGGATTTGAGAATCCAATGCCAGTTCAGGAAGAAGTTATCCCATATTTGCTTGGTAATAAGAACGACGTGATTGCGTTGGCGCAGACCGGTACGGGTAAGACAGCATCTTACGGTATTCCGGTAATCCAGAAGACTGATGCCAGTAGCAAGCAGACACAGGCTATCATCCTCAGTCCTACACGTGAGCTCTGCCTCCAGATAGCTGACGATTTGAACAGTTTTGCCAAGTACATCGACGGTTTGCATATTGCCGCAGTTTATGGCGGTACCGACATCGGAAGCCAGATTCGCACCCTGAAGCATGGTGTGCAGATTATCGTGGCTACCCCTGGTCGACTGCTCGATTTGATTAATCGTGGCGTGGCTCAGTTGGAGCACGTGAACAACGTGGTACTTGATGAGGCTGACGAGATGCTCAACATGGGCTTCTCTGAGAGCATCAATTCCATTTTCGAGAACGTTCCGGAAGATAGAAACACTCTGCTCTTCTCGGCTACCATGAGCAAGGATATCGAGAAGATAGCCCTCAACTACCTGCACGACCACAAGGAAATCGTGGTGGGTTCGCGTAACGAGGGTGCTGAGCATGTAAATCACATTTATTATCTGGTAAATGCCAAGGACAAGTATCTCGCCCTGAAGCGCGTGGTGGATTTCTATCCACGCATCTTTGCGATTATCTTCTGCCGCACCAAGCTGGAGACTCAGGATATTGCAGATAAGCTCATCAAGGATGGTTATAATGCTGAGGCGCTGCACGGCGACTTGAGCCAGCAGCAGCGTGACCTCACCATGCAGAAGTTCCGCAACCATACCGTTCAGTTCCTGGTGGCTACCGATGTGGCTGCCCGTGGCTTGGACGTAGATGATCTGACTCACGTCATCAACTATGGTTTGCCTGACGATGTGGCAAGCTACACCCACCGAAGCGGTCGTACCGGTCGTGCCGGAAAGAAGGGAACGTCCATTTCTATCATCCATACCAGAGAGAAGTTCAAGGTTCGCCAGATTGAGAAGCAGATTGGCAAGGACTTCGTGGATGGCGTTTTGCCAACCCCAGAGGAAATCTGCAAGAAGCAGCTCTTCAAGACCATGGACGACATCATGAAGACTGATGTGGATGAGGATCAGATTGAACCATACATGGCAGAAATCAACCGCCAGTTTGAGTACATCGACAAGGAGGACATTATCAAGAAGATGGTAACCATCACCTTCGGTAAGTTCCTCGATTACTATAAGAACGCACCTGAGATTATCAAGCCTGAAACAGGCAAGGGTTCCCGTGGCGGCGAAGGTCGTGGAAGTCGTGGCGAAGGCCGAGGCAAGGTTTCCAATGGTCGCAGAAAGCATGAGACTGAGGCTGGTTTCAAGAGACTGTTCATCAACCTGGGTAAGGCAGATGGTTTCTATCCGGGCGAAATCATGCAGTATCTGAACAAGCACGTGAAGGGTCGCCAGGAGGTGGGGCACATCGACCTGCTGAGTAAGTTTGCCTACATCGAGGTGCCTGAGGAGGATGCTAAGCGCGTGATGAAGGCATTGAACGG
>URYG01000320.1 GCA_900551985.1 uncultured Prevotella sp.
AAGGTTCGTCCACTACAATCTTATCATCACTGATAATGATGGTATTGGCGGTACCCAAGTCCATTGCGATTTCCTGAATAAATGAAAAAAATCCCATTTGCTAATGTAAATCTAATATTTTAAGCTTAAAATCTTTCCTTTTGTAGTCATCTTCCCGCCCTCTCTTTCAAGAGTGGGAAGAGTAGCGAGATGAATTGGTTTACCTTTTATTACTTGGCAAACCAAGCGTGGATAGCAGTATCATAGTGAGAACTTACGCCGAATGCACGCTCTGCGAACATCTTGCGGTCCTCAATGTCGGTTTCAGCACCCTTCTTCTTCAGGATGTCGAGAAGCACACTGTACTCAGCCTTGCTAGGAACGATAACCACGTCCTTGAAGTTCTTGGCACCGGCACGGATCAGAGAGATACCGCCGATATCAATCTTCTCAATGATGTCGGCATCGCTGGCACCGCTGGCTACAGTCTGCTCAAATGGATAGAGATCCACGATAACGAGGTCGATAGAAGGAATCTCATACTCCTTCATCTGCTCCTGGTCGCCCTCATTGTCGCGACGCGCCAAGATACCTCCAAATATTTTTGGATGAAGAGTCTTCACACGACCACCGAGGATTGATGGATATGTGGTGATATCCTCAACTTTTTCACATTCATAACCCAAAGATTCGATAAACTTCTGAGTACCACCTGTGCTCAGGAACTTAACACCCTCTTCATTCAACTTGGCGAGCAACTCGTCCAAGCCATCCTTGTGAAAGACAGACACCAAAGCTGTCTTGATCTTCTTTGTTTCAGCCATTGACTTTATATATTACGAATTCTTATATTCAATATGGTTTCTAAAAACGCTGCAAAGGTACAAAGAATATTTGGAATACACAAATATTTAATACCTATTATCACATTATTTAAAAGATATTTGCGATAAATCAAGTAATGGTTCAGCCATTTTGACAGAAGCTATTCTATGAATAGGGAAAAAGGAAGGAAAAAACAGACAAAATGTCAGAAAAACGCCAAAAAACACGCAATGGGCACGCAATTCGCATCCCCGGATTGCGATGCCGGAAGCCATCAAGGCTGAAGCATCATCAAAAGGCCGAAAGTCCGGAAGAACAGAAGCCTGATAACAGAAAGTAGAACAAATAACATTAGAAAGGAGATCAAGATATGACATTCGACAAATTTACAATCAAGGCGCAGGAAGCGGTGCAGGCCGCTGTGAACATAGCGCAGAGAAATGGTCAGCAGACCATCGAACCGGTGCATCTTCTCAGTGGTATCATCGAGAAAGCACCTGATGTAACCAACTACATCTTCCAGAAGCTGGGTATGAACGGCAACCAGATTGCCATGCTCCTGCAGCAGGAGATGCAGCACTTGCCTCGTGTGCAGGGTGCTGGTCAGCCATACCTCTCGGGCGATACCAACCAGATATTGATCAACGCCGAGGACATCGCCAAGAAGATGGGAGATGAATTCGTTAGCGTGGAGCCTATCCTCCTCGCTATCCTCAAAGGCAACTCTACCGCTGCCCGAATCCTCAAGGATGCCGGTGCCAACGAAAAAGACCTCACCGCTGCCATCCAGGCTTTGCGACAGGGTCAGAACGTGAAGAGTCAGAGTGCCGACGACAACTATCAGAGTCTTGAAAAATATGCCAAGAACCTGGTAGAACAGGCACGCAGCGGCAAGCTCGACCCGGTAATCGGTCGTGATGAAGAGATTCGCCGTGTGCTCCAGATTCTCTCTCGCCGCACCAAGAACAACCCAATTCTTATCGGTGAGCCTGGTACAGGTAAAACCGCTATCGTTGAGGGACTTGCAGAGCGTATCGTCCGTGGCGACGTACCGGAGAACCTGAAGAACAAGCAGCTCTATTCACTCGATATGGGTGCACTGGTTGCCGGTGCCAAATACAAGGGCGAGTTCGAGGAGCGACTGAAGAGCGTCATCAAGGAGGTAACCAATGCCAACGGCCAGATTATCCTCTTCATCGATGAGATTCATACCCTGGTAGGTGCTGGCGGTGGCGAGGGTGCCATGGATGCAGCCAACATCCTGAAGCCAGCCCTGGCTCGTGGTGAATTGAGAGCCATCGGTGCCACTACCCTCAACGAGTACCAGAAGTACTTCGAGAAGGATAAGGCACTGGAGCGTCGATTCCAGACCGTCATGGTGAATGAGCCAGACGAGGTAGATGCCATCAGCATCCTCCGTGGTATCAAGGAGCGTTACGAGAACCACCACAAGGTTCGTATCCAGGATGATGCATGTATCGCAGCTGTCAAGTTATCAGAGAGATATATCTCTGATAGATTCCTGCCGGATAAGGCCATCGACCTGATGGATGAAGCCGCAGCCAAGCTCCGTATGGAGCGTGACTCCGTGCCAGAGGAACTGGATGAGATCACCCGTCACCTGAAGCAGTTAGAAATTGAACGTGAGGCTATTAAGCGTGAAAACGACCAACCTAAGATTCAGCAGCTCGACAAGGAGATTGCTGAGTTGAAGGACAAGGAGCACGACTTCCGTGCAAAGTGGGAAGGCGAAAAGGCTCTTGTTAACAAAATTCAGCAAGACAAGCAGGAGATAGAGAACCTCAAGTTCGAGGCTGAGCGCATGGAGCGTGAAGGCAATTACGAACGTGTAGCCGAGATTCGCTATTCTAAACTGGTAGCTCTTGAAGAGGATATCAAGAAGATTCAGGAGCAGCTGAAGAGCACCCAGGGCGGCGAAGCGATGATTCGCGAAGAGGTAACTGCCGATGATATTGCAGAGGTAGTAAGCCGCTGGACCGGAATACCAGTAAGCCGTATGATGCAGAGCGAACGTGAGAAACTGCTCCATCTGGAGGAGGAACTCCACAAGAGAGTCATCGGTCAGGATGAGGCAATCACCGCCGTAAGTGATGCCGTTCGCCGCAGCCGTGCCGGTTTGCAGGATCCAAAGCGTCCTATCGCCAGCTTCATCTTCCTCGGTACCACCGGTGTAGGTAAGACCGAGCTTGCCAAGGCTTTGGCTGAATATCTCTTCAACGACGAGTCGATGATGACACGAATTGATATGAGTGAGTATCAGGAAAAGTTCAGTGTCACCCGTCTCATCGGAGCGCCTCCGGGGTATGTAGGATACGATGAGGGTGGTCAGTTGACCGAGG
>URYG01000321.1 GCA_900551985.1 uncultured Prevotella sp.
AACTACGAAATGATGGTTTTGATTGTTTCGGCATGGATGATGGAGCAAGATTCTGATTCCATTGAGCCGAAGAGTTTTTATCATACGTATCCCTTTTTCAAGAAAAGCTCTATGATTGATAGAATCCTAATGGAACAAAAGCTATAATTCACTTCCTGCGGATTGCAAATCCGCAGCTTTAAAATACAAGAAATGAAACATCCTTATGAAGAATATGAAACATCCAAACTTTGGGGACTTGTAAAGTCCTCAATAGAAGAATTAGTTGAGAACAATGATGTGGAGCTTTTTACCCCAATAGAATATGTCGTATGGTATATTTGCAAAAATATATCTTCAACTAATATAGTGAAGAACGAATGAGGAGTGAGCAGTATGAAATCAACAGAATTGAGTAAGATAACGAGAAAGCTGATACTCCCCGATAGGTTTAAGAAAAAGGGGCGGTTAGCATATTACACCTTGGCTCATAAAACAGGGGCAATGGTATTGGTCGGATTCTATTTGGATAATTCCATAGACCCAAATTCGTTCTTCGTCAACTATTTCGCTCAATGCCTTTATGCGCCATTTAGCACTTATAATTTCAGCTTAGGGGGCAGGCTCGGCTCTTATTGTGATATTAATAGAATGTCTGAACTTCAAGACAAACTGAATGAATTTGATGTGTTTGATAAGCTGAATACATTTGAGGACATTCTGCTTTTCCTTAAAAAACATCCGTACTATGGCTCAAGTTCTGGTCGTGACGAATACTATGCTTTGACCTATTACATTTTGGAAGACTATCGCAAGTCGGTGTCCTTTTTGGATAAAATAATCTCGTTGAGAAAGAGGGAAGATTACAACCTTTTCTTAGATAAGATAGAGAACGCTCGATTGCTGAAAGATTATATAGAAAGAGGCGATTACGATAAAGGTGTTAGTCAAATCTTGGAATGGCAAGAGCAAACGATGAACGGAATAAAATTGTAGGAATCATGAAGAAACGAAGGAAAGACGATGACGACTCTTGTTTGGTGCAGTTTGTCAAAACCATATTGTTGTTAGCTTGTGTATATTGGGGACTTATTACGGCGATGCGAACAGTCGATGATAGTTGGTGGCTCATCGGAGGAATAGCAGTAGTTTCCTATCTGCTTGTCAAGCTGTTCAAGGATGACGACTATGTTTCAATGCATACGTGTACCCTTGCCGTTGTATTGGGGGCGATAATCTTCACCACAAACTTTTATTTCCCGATTTCTACGCAACAACGTCAAGCTGTTATCCAAGACCTTTACGGTTCGGGAGGCAAGATGAGGACAACGCGATGTGTTCTTCGTTTTACGGACAATGGACAAAAGGTAAATGTCAGTGGAGGATTCAACAAGGAAGACTATCATGTGGGCGACACCGTAACCGTTACCTATCAGCACGGATGCCTCGGAATGGATGTGGTGAGATACGTCAAATGATATAACCTTGTTTTAAAACAAAGCAACAAATGAGATACATTGATTTTAGCTCAGTAAAGGAAACAATAGGGAAGATTTACTTTGGTATTTGTATTTGTGTTTTTGCTTATGCCGTTATTGGTGTACCTATACTATTAGGTATGCTGAAAAAGTATGGTGTGAAAACAGAAGCCGTCATTACACCTAATACTTCGTCTTGGGTCCATCGCTATACTACGAACTGTTATCTGTATGAGTTTCAAGTCGGAGATAAAACTTATGATGGAAATTCGCTTGTGGAGGAAGGTGATTATCGCAAGATAGGCACCAGGGTACAAGTGCTATACTTGGATTGGTATCCTTCTTTCAACAGACCTACGTATTATTGGGATGATTAATCACTTTCTGTGGATTATCCGCAAGGCTCAAATAAACAAACGCTTATGAAATATCTATGTTTTATTTTCTGTGTTCTTCTTGTTGGAGCGTGTTCCAGCACGAAAGGAAGCGGCAAGGAAACTTTGTTCTGTGAATTGGACAAAGAGGTGCAAGACTCATTGCTGTCTGTAAGCCGAAAGGTTTTGGAGGAAGACTATGCTCCACAGGCAATGATAGACTTTTCGGGCAACTGCAAGTTTACCGAAAGGAATATTGGTCCTTGGGTCGTTGGTATTCAAATCGAAGATACCGTTAATAAGAGAAGTGTCTCGTTGCCGACAAACGCCCCAATGCCATATATCGTGCATAATAACACAGTTTATTATCCCGAAGAATACAACTTGCTTGTAATGGGATTTGATAAAAATACGAAATTCAGAACTATAAGGATGAAGTAAATTTGGAGTTGAATTAGTGCAATGATTTGCTTTCTGCGGATTATCCGCAAGTTCAAGAATATATCAAAACAACATTTACGCTAAATAAAGATTTATGGCAGAGCATAATATCCAACAACTCAATAGATTCAAAATAGAGAGGGAAAACACAATACAGTTTCCCCTAAGAAAAATGCTGAAGGATTCCATCAGTGAATATATTTTGTCTGACATCAAAAATGTAAACGTGAAATTGTGGAAAGAACTGAGCTGCATTTCAAAAGTAAGCAATAAGGATGATGTGAAGCGACTAAAGCATTTTGTGAAAAATAATAAAAGCAATTTAGGCTCTATGCTTTATGATGAATTGAAGTCCGCAGTGAAAGAAATTGCAGAAGACTTCGAATGGGTACGTAGCAAAGACGGACTGATAATCATGGAGATTGAGGACTGGATAGAAAATGCAAGACTGCGCCTCGGCAAAGAATATCCTGATGCCCTCATATACATAGGGCGTAGCTTTGTGAATTCCAAGGAACTAATTATAGGGGGTGTCGTCAATGATAATGATGAGCAAAAGTTATTTGAAAACTATTTCAATAACCAAAATCCACCAGTTCCTATTCATTTTAAGATTATTATTCAAAATTGAAATATAAGAATGATAGTTTGCAAATTTATTTGCTACAATTCTGTGCAACAATCATAGCTATCCCTCCTACAACTACAAAGATACCAATCGTGAAGAAGAACCAAAAGAACCACTGGGCATAATGACCGAGATAACAGCCATCATATTCCTTGTAGCGTTCACGGACTTTCTTCCGCTCATCGGCAAACATGGAATTGACCTCACGGATATGCATCTGCATCTGTGCGGTCATCCATTGGCGTTCTTTGGCAAA
>URYG01000322.1 GCA_900551985.1 uncultured Prevotella sp.
TGTTAAATGGGGCAGGAAAAAAAGAAGACTGGGCATCCCTTTTGGAATGCTCAGTCTTGATTCTAGAAATCTACATTGTCGCCGCCGCCGCCTTCACCGTCTCCGGTGCCTCCTGATTCGGTGTTGCCGCCGCTTGGGTTGTCCTTGTCGGTGCCGCCGGATGTATCACCGGTATTGTCCTTGTCGGTTCCGCCGCCTGAAGTTCCGCCTGATGTTCCGCCTGATGTTCCGCCGCTGGAACTGCCACCTGAAGTTCCGCCGCCATTTTCCTCGTCTTCGATGCCGTTGTACTCGGTCATCTCCTCCATCTTGATGCCACTGAGCATCGGCTTTACTCGCTTGCCCTGGTCCATGACAGAGTAAGGTGAGTAGATGATGTACATGGCCTTGATGTTGGCTTGGGTGAACTTCTTGGCGCTTACGGCTGGGGAAGTTCTGATGCCGAGCTTGAAGCTTCCGAAGTTGTCGAGCACCACCTTGTTGCCTTCGGCGATGTTGGCGGAGATCTCCGTCATCAGGGCGTTGATCACGGCCAGGATGTCCGGTTCGGTAACGGTGCATCGCTCAGTGATTTTCTTGGCGATGGCTGAGGTGTGCACCACTCTGTTCACTACTGCTCTACCGTAGATCATTCCCCTGGTAGGGGAGTTCTTGCGGTTGTTCTTCACTTTTCTGAATTTTGCCATACTCATTTAGATTTAAAGGGTTAAACATTCATTTTTCTTTCATTATTTTCTTCATCGTTTTTTTTGTCACGCAGATTTCGCAGATGACGCAGATTTTTCTTTCTACCACTTATCCGCAGATCAGACCTGTTCGGTCGGATTACGCAGATTTTTTCTTGCGATATTCCTAAGCACGTTCTGTCAATGAAAATCTGCGTCATCTGCGAAATCTGCGTGACCTTAATAATCGGAATCCGATGAAAAGATAATCCGATGAATCTGCGCTAGCTACCCATGCACGAGGTTACCCCCAGGGTGGTGGCAATCGCCGTGAGAATAGAAATCGCAATCTGGATAATGGTTTTCCATGTGTCTTTCTTCATTTTTGTATCTCCTTTCTGTTTATCATGTTATTAGAAAAATTTACATCTCTGTTTATCATGTTGTTAGCAAATTTACATCAATACCTGCTGACGATTCTTCCGCCGCATGGTATAGCTTACGTGCAGCCAGCGGTGATTGCCGGGGGAGGTGCCGCGAGGCTCCAGGATCAGCTGGTCGAAGGTGCAGCTCGACTCTATGAATTTTCTGTACTTCGCCAGAATCTCCTCGTTCGGGATGAAGATGTCGGCAGCCTCGCCCAGGGTATGCTGACTGCCCGGTACGCCATGTACGGCAAGGTTGAGCTGCGGACAGCGATACCCGCTCGTGATGGTGATGATGCCGCAATGCAGACGGAGCGGTTCCAGCACCTGCTCGCACAGCATCATCAGACGGATGATGACCATGGAGCTTTGTGGAGTGTTGTCGATGCCATACTTGATGGCGGTGCCCGAACGGAGAAACTCTCCGAGGGCGAAGTGAGTGGAGAGGAGCATCTGCTGCATCCTCTCCAGTTCTAACATTGTGTGTGTTTCCATAAGCATTAGTAATTGGTTTACGATGCAAAGATACGAAATTTTTTCGGGTTTGTCAAGGGTTTGGGGGTTACTGCGAGGGTTACATCGAGGGTTACTCCGTTTCGGAATACAATAGAGCCTCTTTTGGGTCTGAAATGAGCCTAACGTAACGTTTGTTTTAGGCTCATTTCATCGCCAAAAGAGGCTCTATTGCAGGGTAAAAGAGGCTCTATTCCAGACTAATAGTGGCTCTTTTCAGCTTTCTTCCCCTCCCATGATCAGCAGCTCGATGATTCGGCAGGGAGGATTCTTCTGCAGCTGCTCCATGTAGAATCTCGTGATGCTGTCGGGGTAGATGCTGTTGCGCTGCTCCATGCCCCTGAGCTTGCTCAGCGCCTTATCCGGATGATTGGGTGGGGGAATGCAGCTCTTCTGGAAGAACTGGCGGTAGAGCTTCTGCAGGGGGATGGGGCGCAGGAGATCGTCGTGCCACTCATCGCCCACGTCCTCCTCGCCGCTGCTCCTCACCATCACATAGTCGCTCACATCGTGTACAAACTCGATGATCCATCTCTTGGGACATCGCCACTCCCGGATGCCCGATTCCTGATTCAGCATCCACTTATAATCCTCGAGCATCTGCTCGTGGGCACGGGCTCTCAGCTCGTTGTACTCTTCTCTTGTCATAGGCGTATTATTTTTGAAATTCACTATCTCCAGGGTTCATCGTCCTTCGCCAGCACCTTGCCCTGCATCGCCTCGGCTATGCAGTCGTTTTCCGATTCCCTTTCGTCGTATCTGCCGCAGGGCTGGCGCACGTAGTACACCTTTCCGGGATGACAGAACTCCTGGTCTCTCACCTTCAGCATCTCTACGATGGTAAACATCTTGCCCTCCTCGGGCTTCGAGATGCGGTTTACGGTGAGCAGGAAGTCGGCGAGGTTAGCCCACTGCGCACTGCCCGCTACGGAGTAGATATCCAGCGGCGGAAAGGCCTCGTGACCGTCCTTGTACTGTATTCTCGGGTGAGCCACCACCACCGTCCAGATGTGGCGCGTACGGCTCCATGCCTGCAGCTTCGTCAGCATCAGCCTCACCTTCTCCGTCTCCGTGGCACGGCTGCCGCCCTCGGTCATGTTGATGAACACATACGGGTCTATCACCAGATAATCTATCTTCTGCTTTTTGCGGTTCATCATCGCCTCCATCATTCCGATGATGTAGTTGCTGTCGGGCAGACGGGTCTTCGTATCGAAATCCACCATGTGCTCCGACAGGAAATCCAGCACCCTGCGGTTCTCCATCCTTGCCTCTTCGGGCGATTCTGCGCCGTCCATATCCTCCGTGTTCCTCACCCCCAGGGCTATGCGGGCAATCTCCCTCACGTGCTTGCCCTTGATAGGTTTCTCGAACGAGAAGAACGCCACGCGCTTCTGGTTGTGGTACATCAGATGCGCCATCAGACAGTTGAGGAAATCCGTCTTTCCCGAGTTCGGGCGACCGGTGAGGATGATGAGTCCGCCCTCGGAAGTGGGGTGGAAGAT
>URYG01000323.1 GCA_900551985.1 uncultured Prevotella sp.
CCATCGTCATCTCCTCGGAGAATTTCTCCCCCCTGCTGAAAGCGGGCGTACTGGCCCGACAAGCCGCACTCGTTCTTCTCGTCCTGATAGGCACCGCCCAGTTCTGCATATCGGTAGCAGGCATTTTGGTGACTGGTGTTCTCGGAATACTGCACCATACACGAAATATTCTTGTCTCCTGCCTTCCATACGCTCTGCTCTCCATAAACCCACCAGGCGCAGGTTGCCTTGCCCTTGGATTCATCGGCAGAAACCATTTCGCCATCCTCGTTGATCGGATATTGACGGGTATGAACGGCAGCACCCGCAAAATATTTCCCACCTTTATCGTTGTACTCCAACTGCGACATGTTGAAGATTCCATCCTTCTTTGGGCGAACCAGGAGGGGATTGTCGTGGGCTTTCCAGCCATTATAGCCCACACCATTATACAGGCTGTTTCTGAAAGTCCATCTCCCCTTGGTTACATCAAAGTAAAGGGTCAGACCCGAATACGGATAGTTGGCTATCGGATAGCTGGAAGCAACGGTAGGAAAGATTCCCTCAGAACTATTCAGGAAAAGTGCCGTAACATCAGAGGTAAAGAAATCCTCGTTCACATTCCTTACTCCCACAAACAGATGGCCCGAATTCCACTCGTGCATGTAGCCCAGCACGGCAAGCATGGCGAAATTATTATCTGCATCTATGTTAGAAAATCCCTGCCAGTCATCAATAATGCCATCGTTGGTCTTAGCCACATGCAGCGTTGCCGCCTCGAACGAATCCTTTCCTTTTCCTATCGGAATACTCAGCTCCAACCTCAGCTGGTTTACCAGATTGGTGTTCCTGTTCATATTCCATTGCCATTCTGAAATATATTGTCCGTTAAAGGTCTGTGCATGAGCAAGGCAGATATTGATGCTGCTTAAAATAATAAAAATAATTCTCTTCATTTCTTAATGTTTTTGTATAATTCTGATGTCTTGTATCATCTGGTTGTTTTGTATCATCTTGTTGTTTTGTATCATTTCTTGTTCGCTTGCCCGCCGCCTGCGAGCATCTCTCTAATTCATGCTGCAAAGGTAATGGATATTTCAAGATCCTGCAATACTTAATAGTCGGTATTTTTATTTCTTCTAAATAGCGGGGCTTTATCTTTATCCCCATTTCTAGGTATTTTTGTTTCTTCTAAATAATCCGGGTTCCGTCTAATCCCTATTTCTAGGTAATCAGACGGAACAGACAATAAACATTTTCATGCATTACAACCAGCGCTTGAAAGCCCTGATATAAAGGGTTTTGAGCCATTGTGTCAATACGCAGTAAGACAGCAGAATGCCTATGAGCCATGGGAAGTAGGTCCATGGAAGAGGAGTCAGACCTATCGAACTGCCGAATGAGGTGAACGGAATGCAGATACCGACAGCCATGATGGAGAAGGTCATCATCATCACAGGCCATGAGGCTGAACTCTGGATGAACGGAACCTTGCGGGTGCGGATCATGTGAACGATGAGCGTCTGGGAGAGCAGGCCCTCGATAAACCAACCCGACTGGAAGAGGGATTCCATATCTGGTCCCTGGCACTTGAACACCCACCACATCACCATGTAGGTGGCAATATCGAATATCGAACTGATTGGTCCAATCCATATCATGAATCGGCTCAAATCGCCCGAATCCCACACACGTGGCTTGGCGAGATATTCCCTGTCCATACGGTCGAAAGGTATGGTGGTCTGCGAAATATCGTAAAGCAGATTCTGAATGAGCAGATGGATAGGAAGCATCGGCAGGAAAGGAAGGAAGGCGCTTGCCGCCAGCACGCTGAACATGTTTCCAAAATTGGAACTAGCCGTCATCTTCACGTATTTCACGATGTTTCCAAAAGTCTTTCTGCCTTCAAGCACTCCGTTCTCCAAAACCATCAGGTCTTTCTCCAGCAGGATGATGTCGGCACTTTCCTTGGCAATATCTACAGCCGAATCTACCGAGATTCCGATGTCTGATTCTCTCAAGGCTGCAGCGTCGTTGATTCCGTCGCCCAGGAAGCCTACGGTGTTGTTCTTCTTCTGCAGAAGCTGGATGATTTCCGATTTCTGCATTGGGGTGAGCTTCGAGAAGATGCTGCATTTCACCACCGCTTTCTGCTTGGCCTCCTGACTCATGTTTTCGAGTTCCGGACCCGTAACGGAAGCGGAAGTATTGATTCCCACCTGCCGGGAAATCGCCTTTACCACCGCCTCGTTGTCTCCCGAAAGTACTTTTACTTCCACGCCGTGCTCGTGCAACTGCTTGATGGCCTGGGAAGCTGATTCCTTTGGAGGGTCGAGAAAGGCGAGATAGCCAATGAGCACCATCTCCTTCTCGTCTTCGATGGCAAAGTTGTTTTCCTTGCTCAGGAAACTCTTCTGCGCCAGCGCCAGCACTCTCATGCCCTGCGCATTCATCTCCTTCACGAATCTCTGAGCCTTGCTTCGCATGCTGTCTGTTAAAGGCTGCACCTTTCCGCCGAATTCTGCAAAGCTGCAAACCGTCAGCATCTCTTCTACGGCTCCCTTGGTGATGATCTGTCGCTTGCCGTTCCTGTCTTCTACCACTACCGACATGCGTCTTCTGGTGAAATCGAACGGAATCTCATCCACCTTTTTATAAGAGCTGCTCAGCGATTCCAATCCCAATTCCTTGACGTGCGAGAGGATGGCACGGTCCATCAGGTTCTTCAGTCCCGTCTGGAAATAACTGTTGAAATAAGCGTGGCGCAGGATGCGGTTTTCCTTGTCCTCGGTTCCATCCACGTTCACGTGGCGCTCCAATACGATGTGGTCCTGCGTCAGGGTGCCCGTCTTGTCGGTGCAGAGAATGTTCATGGCGCCGAAATTCTGAATGGCGTTCAGGTCCTTCACGATGGTTTTCTTGCGCGACATGACCATCGCTCCTTTCGAAAGGTTGGCGGTTACGATCATCGGCAACATCTCGGGAGTCAGTCCCACGGCCACGGAGATGGCGAAGATGAAGGCCTCCATCCAGTCGCCCTTCGTAATGCCGTTGACATGATTCCTGCTGACGTCC
>URYG01000324.1 GCA_900551985.1 uncultured Prevotella sp.
CTCCGTCAGAGTCCGCTCAACGAGATGTCTTCTCTGATGAATGCCCTGAATGGCGGCTTTACCGCTCCATCTCCTGGTGGTGACCTGATTGTGAATCCGAACACTCTGCCAACAGGTAGAAACCTCTTCTCCATCAATGTGGAGAATACACCTTCGGAGGATGCCTGGGAGAAGGCGAAGGAACTTTGCGACAATACCATCAAGATGTATTGCGAGCGACATAAGGGTGAATATCCTCGTAAGGTGAGCTACACACTCTGGAGCAGCGAGTTTATCGAAACAGAGGGTGCCACCATCGCCCAGATTCTCTATATGCTCGGTGTAGAACCGGTAAGAGATGCCTTCGGTCGTGTTACCGATCTGCGTCTCATCCCATCCAAGCAGTTGGGCCGTCCTCGCATCGATGTCGTGGTTCAGACTTCCGGTCAGCTCCGCGACCTGGCAGCATCCCGTCTCTTCCTCATCAACAAGGCGATAGAGATGGCGGCAAATGCCAAGGGTGATAAGTACGACAACCTGGTGAAAGCCGGTGTTACCGAATCTGAAAGAGTGCTCGTAGAGAAGGGCATGTCGCCAAAGGAGGCACGCGAGGTAAGTATGTATCGTGTCTTTGGTGGTGTAAACGGCAACTATGGTACCGGTATCCAGGAGATGGTAACCGCAGGCGACCGCTGGGATAAGGAGAGTCAGATTGCCGAGGTCTATATGAACAATATGGGTGCCTACTACGGTGATGAGAAAAACTGGGAGACTTTTCGCAAGGCTGCTTTCGAGGCAGCGCTGACCCGTACCGATGTGGTGGTTCAGCCACGACAGAGCAACACCTGGGGTGCCTTGAGTCTCGACCATGTATATGAGTTTATGGGAGGTATGGACCTTGCTGTGCGCAACGTGACCGGAAAGGATCCGGATGCTTATCTCGCCGACTATCGCAACCATAGCAATATGAGAATGCAGGAGGTGAAGGAGGCTATCGGCATCGAGAGCAGAACCACCATCTTCAACCCTGCCTATATCAAGGAGAAGATGAAGGGTGGAGCCAGCAGTGCCAGCACATTCGCCGAAATCGTAACCAATACCTACGGCTGGAATGTGATGAAGCCAAAGGCTATCGACAAGGAGATGTGGGATGAGATATATAATGTATATGTCAAGGACAAGTACCATCTCGGTACCAAGGAGTTCTTCGACAAGCAGAATCCGGCAGCGCTGATGGAGATGACCGCCGTGATGATGGAGAGTGCCCGCAAGGGAATGTGGAAGGCTACTCCTCAGCAGCTCAAGGACATCGCCAAGCTTCATACCGAGACCGTGAACAAGTATAAGCCTTCATGCTCCGGTTTTGTCTGCGACAATGCCAAGCTGCGCAACTATATCGCCAGCAAGACCGATGCTGCTTCTGCCAAGGAATATCAGCAGAATGTAGAACAGATCCGTGATGCTGAGGCTGCGAAGAACAGCAGCGACAAGGGTATGGTGATGAAGAAGGAGACGCTGAATGAGGAAGCTCAGAAGACCACCACTGTCGTGAGCGGTATCGTAGTAGGTGTCATCGTCATCGTAGCGTTCGTTGTGCTCGCGATATATTTGCGACGTCGTCGCAAAATGATGAGTGAAGAATAATTCAACACTTAACAGTGAAGAATAATTTAACACTTAACATTTAACACTTAACATTGAAAAAAAGTGGAGACATTAGTTTTAGTAATGATGATATTGGTTTGCTTCAGTTTTGTGCTGAAGCAGACCTTCCACGGAGTGAAGGAGATTATGATTATCTCGGTGCTCGTAGCCTTCTTCGTGGGAATGACCTGGCCATTCGCCATCGAGCAGTCGAAGACGCAGATTGCGGCCTGGATAGCCGACCAGAAGCTGATGCTCGATATGGCGGTGCTGCTGAGCATCGACGTGGCACTCACGATGCTTTTCTGTGTGCACCACGTAGATCTGAAAACTTCGGAACATGTGAGTCGTCGCAAATGGGTGTTCTTCATCTTCCTGAAGTATTTCCCGGGTTTGCTGGTTTTCCCAGTGCTGTTCAGTGTTCTGGTGATGACCATCTTCCTGCTTCCCGGCGTATCGTTCCAGGTGGTAGCCTGGGGGCTTGCCGCAGTGCTGCTGGTTTTGACGCCAGTATTCACCTACGGTTTGAGATGGCTTTTGCCTGAGCGACCTATCCGCTTGGAACTGCTTTTCCTGGTAGAGGTGCTGCTCGGATTGATGGGCATCATCGGTACGGTGAATGGCAGGACAGCCGTGGCTGGATTCAACAGTTTCGATGCCCTCTCGCTTCTCGGTGTCATCGCCATCGTCATCGTAGGAATGGCTATCGGATGGGGCTGTTATCGCATCAAGATGCAAAAGATTAGCCAGAAGGTTTAACATTCAACACTTAACATTCAACATTTAACATTAAAAAAAGATGAATTACATATCAGACGTATTGTTTTGGATTTCCACAGGCATGCTGGTTCCTGTGATTATTTTGTTGATTTTCTTCTTCCTCAGAGCCTTGCTGCTCCTCGGAGGTTTCTTCGGACAGTATCTTGTCAAGCGCAAGTCGGGTGCGGAGATTCGTGAACAGATGAACACCCTGACACTCGATAACATCGATACCCTGGGCGATCGCCTGCCAAAGAACAAGCAGGCTGTCATCGTTTCCTATATGAAGAAACTCGTGGACAACCGTCAGAGCAAGGCGCAGGTAAACCGCATCCTCGACCAGTATGCCCAGTTTGTGGAGAAGGATCTTTCTCTTCCATCTACACTTCTGAAGATGGGACCGATGCTCGGTTTGATGGGTACGTTGATTCCGATGGGTCCAGCCCTGGTAGGTCTTTCTACCGGAGATATTGCTTCGATGGCTTACAATATGCAGGTGGCTTTCGCTACCACCGTAGTGGGATTGTTCTCTGCAGCCATCGGTTTTGTAACCAAGCAGACCAAGAACCGCTGGTACACTGAGGATATGAGCAACCTCGAGTTTATGGCAGACCT
>URYG01000325.1 GCA_900551985.1 uncultured Prevotella sp.
AGATAGAGAAGGGGTATTCAATGTATATCTATGATTTCAAGTTTCCCGACCTTTCGACGATTGCCTACAACCACATGATGAACCATCAGAATGGATATAAGGTCAAGCCCCAGTTCTATGTCATCAACTTTGATGATCCTCGCAGAAGTCATCGCTGCAATCCTATTCACCCTGATTTCATGAGTGACATTTCCGATGCCTATGAGAGTGCATACACCATCATGCTTAACCTCAACAAGACGTGGGTCCAGAAGCAGGGCGACTTCTTCGTGGAGAGTCCGATTATCCTCTTTGCAGCCATCATTTGGTACCTAAGAATCTACAAGGACGGAAAGTACTGCACCTTTCCCCATGCCATCGAACTGCTCAATCGCAGATACGAGGATGTGTTTCCGATCCTGACGAGCTATCCCGAACTTGAAAATTATTTATCTCCGTTCATGGATGCCTGGCAAGGTGGGGCGATGGAGCAGTTGGCGGGTCAGATTGCAAGCGCAAAGATTCCGCTGTCACGAATGATCTCACCACAACTCTATTGGGTGATGTCCGCAAGCGAGTTTACACTCGACATCAACAATCCCGAAGAACCGAAGATTCTATGTGTCGGCAACAATCCCGACCGTCAGAACATTTATGGTGCTGCACTCGGCTTGTACAATAGCCGCATCGTGAAACTCATCAACAAGAAGGGACAACTCAAATCATCCGTTATCATTGACGAGTTGCCGACCATCTATTTCAAAGGTTTGGATAACTTGATAGCCACGGCACGAAGCAACAAGGTGGCGGTGTGTTTAGGCTTCCAAGACTTCTCGCAGTTGGTTCGCGATTATGGAGACAAGGAGGCAAAGGTGGTTATCAATACCGTTGGTAATATCTTCAGCGGACAGGTCGTTGGCGAGACCGCCAAGACTTTATCCGAGCGTTTTGGAAAAGTGCTCCAAAAGCGCCAGTCCATTTCCATCAATCGTCAGGATGTCTCTACATCTATCAATACCCAGATGGACAGTCTCATCCCACCGAGCAAGATTAGCGGACTCACCCAAGGTATGTTTGTTGGATCTGTTTCCGACAACTTCACCGAGCGCATAGAGCAGAAGATCTTCCATTCCGAGATTGTCGTTGACACCGACAAGGTAAAGCGAGAAGAAAGCCATTATCAGCCTATCCCCATCATCAACGATTTCTTGGATGCGGATGGCAACGACTGCATGAAGCAGACCATACAGGACAACTACAACCAAATCAAGGAAGATGTCAAGCAGATAGTCAAGGATGAGCTGGGGCGTATCGCCAACGATGAGAACTTGAAGCATTTGATACAGAAATAGAAACGACAAAGGCAGTGGATATTTGCCACTGCCTTTGTCGTTCCTATTCATTCAATAAGGCTTTACCTTTTGAGGTAAGCATATATTTTTGCCCAGGGTGTTTAGGATTCTCTGGGTGTAACTGTCCAACATATCCTTGCTCAATTGCTGGATATAGATATTTATCAAGAAAATGGGTCTTATCTTTCAAGGACATTATCTCCATTATCTCTTTTGCAGACAAAGTCGCAGTACCTATTACAGATATAACCTTTTTGAGCTGTGGGGTAGCTGTGGGGTAACTGTGGGGTAGCTGTGGGGTAACTACCACACTGCTTCTATTATATTTAAAAACGACCCATACAAAATTACCATCCGTATTGATTTCCGGAGCAGGCAATCCGACACGCTTACATTCACCTACCATCGTGCTTATACCACGTCCCCAACTTTCCAAAATTTTACTCTTGTAGAGTACATTGGCAATTATTGGATTCTGTGGTTTGGAATCATGCTCCTCCATTAGACGCTCTATTGGCAGATCTGCAGGAAATGTTCCCGTATTTCTTATTTCTACCCGGTCATCATAAATGGCAATGCTGACTGAACTCCCAGGGTGATGATAGGACCTATGACAGAAAGAGTTGATACAACTTTCTCTCAAAGCCTTGTAAGGGATGCTCAGTTCCTCTTCACGATACAGACCATTTATCTTTCCAGACAATGAGAGGTGTTTAAAGAAGAATGCCATTGCTGCATCAAGCAGTTCATATATGTTGCCTTCCGCACGTTGGTTGTCAATAAACTCTTCCTTTGTAGTTCCCTTGAAACGTGCCATACGAAGCAAACACTGTGGATAATCATACAACTCTTTGCCGAACAATACGGCAGCGGCATTATTCAGTTTCCCGTCATTGAGTAAACGGAACTTTTTCAGAATGACAGGTATCTCCTCACGTATTGTCGTTTCAGGAAGTCTTCCGTTTCTTATTCCCTCTCGAACAGCACCGAGAATAGCATTTTCGTCCAGATCCGCTATTTTCAAGTCAGGATTAATCATCGCTTCCCAACCATACTTGCCACCTCGTTCCATCAATAAGTGATTGTACCGTTCCTGTGGCATGACGGTTGTGGTGCTTTCAATTCGCTGATAAGCTCTTCCTTTGTATGTGAAAGGACGCATAAAACGTTGCTCCTCAACAAAAATGACAATGACATATTTTTCAGTGCCGGGAATAGCAACATAGGTGATTTCTAAATCCACAAAAGGCTCTATACGATTGACTGCTTCTGCAATAGAACGTTTTGTACTGTCAGATACCGTTTGTCCTATGATTTTTCCATCGTCCTTTACTCCATAAAGGATTGTGCCGCCCTCACCATTGAGAAATGCGCATAGAGTCTCCATCGAACGATCTAATTGACCTGTCGATTCCTTAAACTCCAAGCTATTCCCCTCTTTCTTTATTGTTAGGGCTTCTATATCTTGATATGTCATGTTTGCAAGTTTTGTTACTATTAAAATTGCAAAAATACAGATAAATATCCAAAATTGGGTGTTTCTGTAAAAATCTTAATGATTATTATACAATTATCCCAAATAATGGCGCAATTTCATCGTCTCATTCTTTCCAATTCATCATCCTTTCGCATTTTGTCGTTCAACTTCTCCTGCA
>URYG01000326.1 GCA_900551985.1 uncultured Prevotella sp.
AATTGTGGCTGGTGCTCAGGATCGAGAGCATTATAGATGCGTTGAGCAATTTCCAGCATATCATCATGGGCGATGCGGACAAATTCCTGTCGCTGTGCATTATCTGCCTTATTGTAAAGTCTGGATAATGTGGCAGCAAGCCGCTTGAGGTAATTGTCTGGCAGATTTCCATGAGCGATACGTTCCAATAGTTCTTTTAAGGTGATGGTCTCTGTCTCTGGACCTTCATACTGACCTGGTATGATATGCTCATGTTCGGTTACTCCTACTGCATCAACTAGGAAGAAACAGTCTTTGCTGATAGCATTAGGTGTCACGTTGCGCAGCTGTTCGTCACCTATTGTCCGGACTCCACGACCTTTCATCTGTGTATAGAGGGGAGCTGAAGCCACATCACGCATAAACATCACGACTTCCAGAGGCTTTACATCTGTTCCTGTTGCCACAAGAGTACAAGTTACGGCAATGCGAAAGTCCTTGTCGTTACGAAACTGGCGTATCAGTTCATTGCTATCTCCTGCTGAATAGGTTATCTTCTGAACAAAGCGGTCATCCGTGCGTCCAAAAACTTCTTTAGCAATTTGAACGATATTTGTTGCATGGTTCTCGTTGAGCGCAAAGATGAGGGTCTTTGGCAGATAGTCCATGTTTGGCTCTCTTTGAGGGTCATTGAACATTTCTGTATAGACAGCATCACGATAAGTGGAAAGAATAAGTTTTATTTGGGCAGGGTTGATGATGCTTCGATTTAACTCTTCTTTCGTGTAAGTCTTTGTTTCCTTTGTGCTTACGGTTTTAACTTCGCCTGTGTATCGAGTCTCAACTTTGGTTTTCTGACCTTGCATGATAGCTCCACCTTCTTCTGTTACCTTTGTTCTGATTCGATAGATGCGGCTATCGACGTTGACACCATCTATGATTGACTGCTCAAGTGTATAGTTAACAATACGATTGTTGTTGAAGAAAGCCATCGTTTCAGGGATTGGTGTTGCTGTAAGACCAATAAGGCGAGCTGTATCAAAGTATTCTAGCACCTTGCGCCAGTTGCCATAAATAGAACGGTGACACTCATCTATAATGATAAGATCGAAGAAATCGTGTGGTAAGTTTGGGTTGTCTGGTAATGTTACTTCATCATCAGCTGTATCTTCATCGTCATCATCTGCATCCGTAATCTCTTCTCCTTTTACGAGTGAGAATAATCTTTGTATGGTACAGATAACCACATTGCTGTCTGTTGGTACTTCAGCCGACTTCAACCTATTGACTGCATAAATGGCATTGAAGGCATCACCTGTTTCTGTAAGGCGGAATGTGCCAAACTCTGTTTCTGCCTGTTTTCCGAGGTTGTTGCGGTCAACAAGAAACAGAACACGACGCATAGGGGTATAGCTAAGCATACGATAAGCAGTAAGACATGCCGTATATGTTTTGCCGGCACCAGTAGCTAAAACCATCAATGCACGATTTTGACCTATACGGAAGCTTTTCTCCAATTCTGTTACTGCCTCATATTGGCATTCTCGCAGACCTTTCTTATTCAATGTAGGAAGTCCGGCAAAAGGGTCGTCTATACCTAACATCTTTACTATTTCCTTTGGAGTAAGAATGCGGCTGATGTTTTCCCATTCTGAAGTTTCACGATGTCTATAATCAAAAAACTCTATTTCCTTGCCATTTGATTTGAAAAGGAAAGGCAAAGGTCTTTGCCATGCTTGATAGCAGTCAGGTACACTCTTTGCATATGTGATAGCCTGTTCACTCACAATATTGGAAGAAATATTAATTTCTTCTCGTTTAGCTTCGAGCACACCGATAGCTTTCCCATTGATAAACAGGAAATAATCTGCTTCAAGATTGCCTTTGAGCAATCCCTCACGAATAGCTACGGCTGAGATGGTAGGCTCGTATTCATCTCGATTGACAACCTTCCATCCTGCATCTGCAAACCATTGGTCTATTTTGACTCTTGCTTTTTCTTCTGGCGTCATAGTATTGTCACCTATTAATTTAGCTACAAAGATAATGATAATATTTCACTTGACCATTTATATGATTCACTATTTATACTTTTTTGTCTTTTATGGATGGTTTCTCAACTTTTTTGAGAAAACTCTTGTTGGTTTCAAAAGAAAATCGTAACTTTGCTGCTACAAAAGAAACATTAATAACATTGGGATTATGAAGCAGGTAGATTTTTCTAAGTTTACTCCGCAGGAACAACGAGAGTACGAAGCCAGCAAAATGGCATATCGCGACATCAAGAATTCGATTGATACCGCCAAGAGAGAGGGAAAAGAAGAAGGACTAGCTGAAGGCATGGAGAAGGGATTAGCTGAAGGCTTGGAGAAAGGCTTAGCTGAAGGAATGGAGAAGGGGATGGAGAAAGGAATGAACCAGCGAAGCCTCGAGATTGCCAGAAAGATGCTAGCGAACGGCATGGATGCAGCTATGGTGATGGAAATTACGGGATTGTCGGAGAGTCAGTTACAGCAGCTGAAAGAATAAGGAGCATCTCGAGTCATATTCAGCCGATAGCAAACGATAGCATAAGGTGGATTCCAAAAACGCAAGAAGTCTGCTGGCATCACTGCCAACAGACTTCACTTTTCACTAAACCGAACCTAAAATTCTATCTTATATTTGAAAATCATGTAAATTCTATGGAAACCTGAATAAGTCTAATTACCTTTAAAAAACTAACCTAATCTATTCTTTCTTGTATAACGCCTGTAAAATGAACTGTCTTTTTCTATTTTATTATTCAGCAATAGCCTGCTGTTCAGTAGCTGCCTGCTCTGCTGGCTGCTGTTCTGTAGTCTCCTTCTGCTCAGTAGTATCCTGCTGAGTGGTCTCTTCTGTTGCAACAGGAGTCTCTTCTGTTGTTGCTGGAGTCTCCTCTGTTGCATTCTCCTGCTGGGTAGAATCCTCTGCTGCAGCCTGTGGCTGAACAGGGGCATCTACTGCCAATGAATCTGAAGGTGC
>URYG01000327.1 GCA_900551985.1 uncultured Prevotella sp.
TTGTGTTGTCATTACACACGAGGGTCCTAAGGGTGGTCCTGGTATGCAGGAGATGTTGTATCCAACTTCATACATCAAGAGCCGTCACCTCGGTAAGGAGTGTGCCCTCATCACAGATGGTCGTTTCTCAGGAGGTACATCTGGCTTGAGTATCGGTCATATCAGCCCAGAGGCTGCTGCAGGTGGTAACATCGGCAAAATCAAGGATGGAGATATCATCGTTATCGATATTCCTAGCCGCTCTATCAATGTGAAGCTTTCCGAAGAGGAACTTGCTGCTCGTCCACAGCAGCCACTGAAGCGTAATCGTCAGGTTAGTAAGGCTTTGCGTGCATACGCACAGAGCGTAAGCTCTGCTGATAAGGGTGGTGTAAGAATCATCGACTAATCCTTTCCTGGTTTCCCAGGAAAGAAGGTTTTGTCTTTGACAACAAAGAAAATAAAGTTTTTGAATTATTCAGAATAAGATATAGATAAATGGCAAAAGAAGTAATAACAGGAGCTGAAGCATTGATGCGCTCCCTGCATAACGAAGGGGTTAAGACCATCTTCGGTTACCCAGGTGGTAGCATCATGCCAGTGTTTGATGCGCTGTATGGTTACACGAGAGGAGAGAAGAAGATGTTCGATCACATCTTGGTTCGTCACGAGCAGGCTGCTGCTCACGCTGCACAGGGCTATGCCCGAGTCAGCGGCGAAGTGGGTGTTACTCTCGTTACTAGTGGTCCTGGAGCAACTAATACGCTCACCGGTATTGCGGATGCCATGATGGATTCTACACCTATCGTGGTCATCGCCGGACAGGTGGGTGTGGGCGCTTTGGGTACTGATGCCTTCCAGGAAGTTGACCTGGTGGGCGTTACCCAGCCTATCTCTAAGTGGTCTTATCAGATTCGCCGTCCTGAGGATGTGGCATGGGCTGTAAGCCGTGCCTTCTTCATCGCTCGTAGTGGTCGTCCGGGACCTGTAGTACTCGACTTCACCAAGAATGCCCAGATTGCTACTTGTGAGTGGGAACCGGTGAAATGTGAGAAGGTTACATCTTATAATCCATATCCGAAGATTGATGAAAAGGCTGTAGCTGAAGCTGCTGAACTCATCAATCAGGCAAAGCGTCCTTTCGCTCTCGTCGGACATGGCGTAGAACTGGGTGGTGCTCATAATGAACTGGTTGAATTCCTGGAGAAGGCTGATATTCCGGCTGGTCGTACCCTGCTCGGTCTTTCTGCTCTTCCTAGCAACCACCCGCTTAATATGGGTATGCTCGGTATGCATGGTTCTTATGCTACCAATATGAAGACTCAGGAGTGTGACGTGCTCGTTGCCATCGGCATGCGATTCAGCGACCGTATCACGGGCGTTCCTTCTAAATATGCTAAGCAGGCTAAGATTATCCATCTTGATATTGATAAGTCTGAAATCGATAAAGTCATCAAGACTGATGTGGCTGTGATTGGCGATTGCAAGCAGACCCTGCCTGCCATCACCCGTCTCTTGAACAAGAATGTTCATCGCGAGTGGAGAGATTCCTTCGAGGAATATCGCAAGCAGGAGCAGGAGAAGGTTATCGAGAAGGATATTCATCCTACTGAAGGCCCTCTGCTGATGGGCGAGGTGACCAATGTGGTGACTGAAGCTACCAATAATGAGGCTGTTCTCGTGAACGACGTTGGTCAGAACCAGATGATCAGTAGCCGCTACTTCAAGTTCACCAAGAAACTGAGTATTGTTACCAGTGGTGGTTTCGGAACTATGGGCTTCGGTCTTCCTGCTGCTATCGGTGCAACATTCGGCGCACCAGACCGTACCATCTGCTGTTTCTTCGGTGATGGCGGTTTCCAGATGAACATCCAGGAACTGGGTACCATCATGGAGCAGCAGGCACCTGTGAAGATGATTCTCTTGAACAACAACTATCTGGGCAATGTGCGCCAGTGGCAGGACTTGATGTTTGAGGGACGTCACTCTTTCACCCACATGCTGAACCCTCGTTATGAGGAAATTGCCAAGGCTTACGGCATTCCTTACGATGTGGTAATCGACCGCAAGGATCTGAAGGCGAAGGTTGAGAAGATGGTCAGCACCAAGGGCCCTTACCTTTTGGAATGCGCCATCAAGGAAGATGAGGATATTGTTCCTATGACTCTGCCGGGAAAGAGTGTGGATGAAATGCTGCTTGAGCTCCACTATTAATGGCTTTCGGCTATATATATAATAAGGTGTAACCATACATTTTAAATAATAGAAATAAAATGGAGAATAACAACGATAAGAAATTATATACATTGCTTGTCTATTCTGAGAATATTGCAGGTATTCTGAATCAGATTACCGCTGTATTTACAAGAAGACAGGTAAATATCGAGAGCTTGAATGTGTCGGCTAGCAGTATCAAGAACATCCACAAATATACCATCACGGTATGGAGTGATGCTGAGCAGATTGAGAAAATCAACAAGGCAATAGAGAAGAAAATTGATGTGGTGAAGAGTGATTATTATACAGATGATCAGATTTTCATCCACGAGGTAGCCCTCTACAAGATTTCTACTCCTATCCTCTTGGAGAATCCTGAGGTTTCCCGTACAATCCGCAAACACGATGCCCGCATGATGGAGGTGAATCCTACCTATAGTACCGTACTCTTGGCGGGGCTTACTGAGGATATCGCTGATCTTTTCCATCAGCTCAACAGTTTCGATTGTCTTTTGCAGTACAGTCGAAGTGGTAGAATTGCCGTTACAAGAAGCTTTGATGAGCCTATCTCTGATTATCTGAAAAAGAATTCAGAAGAATAGTATCGGACAGGAATTCTGAAAAAACATATTGATTCAGGAACGAACATATTGATTCAAAAACGAACAATTTAAACGAGGAAAATCCCTTTGCTTACCTGGTTGGAAGACCAAGAGCAGAGGGATTTTTTAGTTTCTTATATGTAAGCCCATCCGTCACCACCGAAGATCCACTGGGATTTCTTAGCG
>URYG01000328.1 GCA_900551985.1 uncultured Prevotella sp.
AGAGCGAGGGCGACCATATTCAGATGGGATGGAAGGATAGATGGGATGTGATCAGATGGTCGGAAATCGCCAATGAGATATTTAAAGTGAAGAGTGAAGAACGAAAAGTGAAGAATACCCAGCAGGTGATTCATGGTATTTCGATGGGTGCGGCAACCACGATGGCAGTATCGGGAGAGAAGACTCCCGATTACGTGAAGTGCTTTGTGGAGGACTGCGGCTATACCAGCGTGTGGGATGAGTTTTCCGCTCAGCTCAAAGACCAGTTTGGCTTGCCTGCCTTCCCGCTGATGAATACCACTTCCGCCCTTTGCCAGCATCGCTACGGCTGGTCGTTTGCCGAGGCGCAGCAGATAGAGCAGGTTCGCAAGAGCACCAAACCGATGCTCTTTATCCATGGCGATAAGGATGCCTTCGTGCCCTACGCCATGCTTCATCCGCTTTATGAGGCAAAGACGAAGGGCAGAAAAGCCATCTTCATCGCCAAAGGCTCCGTTCATGCCATGGCATATCGCGACCATCACGAGGAATACACCCGCATCGTGAAAGACTTTGTTTTGAAGGGAGAATAATTTATTCTCCTATATGTTGTCCCACCACATACCCCGTGGTCCAGGCAGCCTGCAGATTGAAGCCGCCGGTGATGGCATCGATGTCGAGCACTTCGCCGGCAAAGAAGAGGTGAGGGCACACCTTGCTCTCCAGGGTATGAAGGTCGATGTTGCTGAGGCTGATGCCGCCGCAGGTAACAAACTCCTCCTTGAAGGCTCCCTTGCCGTTCACCTGATAGAGGTCGTTGGTGAGGGTTTCTATCAGCAGGTTGCAACCCTTCTTTCCCATTTCGCTCCATTTCTTCTCGGGCGCATATCCCATCTTCTGAATCAGGAAGAGCCAGAGGCGGGATGGCAGATTGTAAGGGCGGATGCTTGCCAACTGCTTCTGCGGGTTGGCGATGATGATGCCCTGGATGTTCTCTTCCACCAGCGATCGGTTGCTCTCGTGTACCCAGTTTACGGAAATTTTGATCTGATAATTGTTCTCGTGCAGATAGCGGGCAGCATGGGATGAGAGTTTCAGCACGGCAGGACCGCTCATGCCCCAATGGGTGATGAGGAGCGGACCCTCTGCCTTCAGCTTGGTGCCCGGAATGCTGGTATATACCGGCTCTACCACCGTGCCCATCAGGTTCTTGAAAGCCTTGTCGGCAATGTTGAAGGTGAAGAGCGATGGGATAGGCTGCTCTATCGCATGTCCTAAATCAGAGAGATGCTTGAAGCTCTCCATCTTCGGATGACCGCCCGTGGTGATGGCTACCCGGTGGAAGGCAATCTGTCTGATTTCTGAAACGGGATGAGAGGCAGAAGATGTACCCGATAGATTTCCCTTTCCTTTTGAAACCTTGAAGTCCAGGAGCAGGCGCTCATCCTCCAGTTCGGTGATAGCAGTGAGCTGGTGGTTGCATTGTATCTTCACGCCCAGTCGTTTGGCTGTATTCACCAGGCAGTCGATGATGCTGTGCGAATCCTGCGATTGCGGAAACACGCATTGGTCTTCCTGCGTAACCAGTGGAACGCCGTTCTCCTCAAACCAGTTGAAGGCATGCTGGTAGTCGAATCTCTTGAAGAGTCGCTTCATCAGTTTATGTCCGCGAGGGTACGCCTGTTTCAGGTCGGAAATCTCATCAAAGGAATTGGTAAGATTGCATCTTCCTCCTCCCGTGATTTCCACCTTGGCGAGAACCTTCGAATTCTTCTCGAATATAGTAATGTCGGCGTGAGGGAAGTTGCGCTTGGCCTCTATCGCCGCAAAGAATCCTGCGGCACCCCCACCAATAATTGCAATATGTAGTGATTGTGGCATATCGTATTTTTGGTTGATTAGGGTGCAAAGGTACTGCTTTTCTTTGATAAAAGAAGAAAAGTTCCCCTTTTTCTTTTGCAGATACGATAGATTTTTGTAACTTTGCGCAAAAATATCAGCACATGGAAGCAAAGAGAATACCATACGGCGTATCTGACTTCGTTGACGTGATGGAACGGAATCAGTATTATGTAGATAAGACTATGTATATTCCACAGTTGGAAGAAGAAGCGGATAATTTATTCTTTATCCGTCCTCGCCGCTTTGGAAAGAGCATATTCTTAAGTATGTTGCATGCCTATTACGATTGTCATACCAAGGATAAGTTCCAGCAATGGTTTGGCAATCTTTGGATAGGTAAGCATCCTACACCTTTGCAGGGTAAGTTTCTCGTCTTGCATCTAGACTTTTCGCAGGTGGGAGGAACAATAGAGAAGTTGGAGGATAACTTCAACAGTTATTGTCGTATCAAGTTAGACAGCTTTGTTGATATTTATCGCGACTTCTATTCTGAGAGTTTTGTTGGAAAGGTGCTGGCTTCTACTGAAGCAACAGAGAAGCTCAATATGATAAACGATGAGAACAGGAAGTTAGGATTGGATGTTTATCTTATCATAGATGAATACGATAATTTCACCAATACCGTGCTCAATGAGCAGGGTGAGGACATGTATTGGGCGATAACTCATGCAGAAGGTTTTTATCGCGATATCTTCAAGAAGTTCAAGGGCACTTGCCGTCGTATCTTCATCTCGGGTGTAAGTCCTGTTACGCTCGATGATGTTACCAGCGGGTTCAACATAGGATGGCATATCTCTACCAAACTGAAGTTTAATCAGATGCTCGGCTTCTCCGAGGAGGATGTGATGGAACTGTTTGGGTATTACCAAACGGCAGGAAAACTGCCTGCTGATTGTGACATTCAGAAAATGGTAGCGGAAATGAAGCCGTGGTATGATAACTATTGCTTTTCGAAGATGGCGTTGAATAAGCAGAGCAAGGTATTTAATTGCGATATGGTGCTTTATTATCTTCGCACGTATGTAAGCACGGGGACAGCCCCAGAGCAGATGATAGACCCGAATACCAAGACCGACTATAATAAGATGAAGCGTCTTTTG
>URYG01000329.1 GCA_900551985.1 uncultured Prevotella sp.
ACATATCGTACTCACCCTGTATCTCTGGGCATGGAATGGCTACTGGCTGTTCACCTACATGTCAGACCAGGCAACCCAAATCATGAAATAAGCGGCTTCCCAAAAGCCACATCTTTATAATAACTCTCTAAAAAAGGAATCTTATGAACATAGCAGTCATCTTTGCAGGAGGCTCCGGCCTCAGAATGCACACCAAGTCAAGACCTAAGCAGTTCCTGGAACTGAACGGCAAACCTATCATCATCTATACTTTGGAATTGTTTGACAATCATCCGGAGATAGATGGCATCGTCGTAGCCTGCATCGAATCATGGATTCCTTTCCTGGAGAAGATGATACGCAAGTTCGAAATCAGCAAGGTGGTGAAGATTGTACCGGGGGGCAACAGCGGACAGGATTCCATCTATCACGGACTCTGTGCTGCCGAAGAATTTGCAGATGGCAAGGATGCCAACGTACTGATTCATGACGGTGTACGCCCGCTCATCACCGAGGAAACCATCACCGAGAATATCAGAAAGGTGGAAGAATGCGGCTCCTGCATCACCTGCATACCTGCCACAGAGACTTTCATCGTGAAGCAGGAAGACAATTCGCTCGAAATTCCGGAACGAGACAATTCACTGATTGCCAGAGCGCCACAGAGTTTCCGACTGAAAGATATCCTGTCTTCACACCGCAAGGCTATCAAGGAAGGCAGACACAACTTCATCGATTCCTGTACGATGATGAGCCACTACGGCTATAAACTCGGCACCATCATCGGACCGATGGAGAACATCAAGATTACAACGCCAACCGATTTCTTTGTGTTCCGTGCCATGGTAACGGTACATGAGAACCAGCAGATTTTCGGTTTCTAATAAAGATAGAAAGAAATGAAACATAACGAAATAGAACAAGAAGACTGGAAAGACTTTGCCAACAGATTTCCTCTTTACGAACAACTGAGAAACAAGACCATCGGCATCACGGGGGCTACGGGCTTGCTGGGCTCCTGCATGGTTCACTGCTTGGAAGAACTCGACAGGCAGCACGGACTGAACCTGACCATCGTCTGCTTCGTAAGAAACGAGGAAAAGGCGCAGCAGGTACTGAGTCACCCTCAGAAAGATGCCCATTTAGGAGAAGCTCTGGGCAAGAACATTATTATCCTGAAGCATGATTTCAGCAAAGAAGAGGAGATGCCGCAGGAAGTTCACATCGATTATCTGGTGCATTTTGCCAGTCCTACGGCTTCACAATACTTTGTCAGCAAACCGGTAGAAACCATGCTGACCGATTTCGACGGCACGGCACAGCTCCTGCGTTTCGCCCTCCGCCAGCACACCGCCTCTATCGTCAATGTTTCATCCCTGGAGGTATATGGAAGCATCTATGATGATTCCCATCCGCTCAGCGAGGAAGAGCAGGGATACATCCATCTTTCAGATACCCGCAGCAGCTATCCCGTAGCCAAGAGAGCAGCCGAATGTCTCTGTCATGCCTATGCCCAGGAATATGGGGTGCATGTCAAGACTGCCCGCCTCGCCCAGACCTTCGGAGCAGGAGTTACGGCAGATGACAACCGCGTTTTCGCACAGTTTGCACGCAACATCATTGCCGGAGAAGACATCGTTCTCCATACCACCGGTGAACTGAGCCGCTGCTATTGCTATACGGTTGATGCCATCGAGGCGATCCTTTTCATCCTGCTGAAGGGTGAAGACGGCGAGGCATACAATGTTGCCAACGAGTCAACTTACATTTCCATCATCGATATGGCGAAGTTCCTCTGCACCACCTTCAATCCCGCCATCCAGCCGGTTATCCAACTGAAAGAAGGCATGGGCTATTCACCGATGACCCGGCTCCGTCTGTCCTGCAGCAAGGTGCATCAGCTCGGCTGGACGCCAAGATACGACATGAAAACCATGTTCCAGCGTCTCATCAATTCCTTGAAAGCATCATCAGCATCTCATTAAAGCATCCATCAGCATCATGACATCCATTCTAAAGAGAATATACAAGAGTACATTGGGAATATACGAACGCAAGGACCTGTCGTCCTGGAGCCACACTCCTACAAGTTCTACTCCCATCTACGGCATCTACCATATCTTCTGCGACGCCAACTGGAAAGAGATGGTAAGGGAACAGATGCAGCATCTCGCCGACAGCGGACTGCTTGAGGCTAGCAACCGACTCTATATCAGCTGCATCGCCAGAAACAACGAAGATATCATGGAATTGGAAGATATCCTGCGGCAATACTCGGCAGATAAGATAGAATTTGTATCCAAGACCACCAATCCACAGCGATTCGAATTTCCGGCACTCGACTATATGTATGAGAAATCGCAGCACGAAGACTTCCTTTTCTACTATTTCCATACCAAGGGAATCACCTATCAGACTCCCCTGAACCAGGAAGACAGGGAATTCAGGGGATTTGTAGATAAGATTGTGGCATGGAGAAGAATGATGGAATATTTCCTGATGAACCAGTGGAAAGTGGCTGTCAACACCCTGGAAGCGGGATATGATACCTACGGAAGCTATCTCTTCCCTCCTTTCAAGAACAAGATGTATGCCGGCAACTTCTGGTGGGCGAAGGCTTCTTATTTCAGAACGCTCCCTGCCCTAGACGAAGATACCAAGCTGCACAACCGCTTTATGGCCGAAGAATGGCTGCTGAGCCTGCCTGGGGCAAAGGCTTTCTCGGCTTTCGATACGGTGGCCGACCTGTATTTTGTCAGGATTCCGCCTACCATTTATGAGGCGGGCAGGCATTCTCTCTGCGATTCTCTCAGATTCTGCGCCATCTATACCTATAGAAAATACCAGCGCAAATGGTTCGGTTACAGCTACAAGCAGCACTGCCAACAAAAATTCCAGCAACTCAAGCAATCGCTTTAGTTGCTGGAATGTTCCATTTATACCTCAGTTCGGGATAAGAAATAGTGCCTAAAAAAGTTGGTAATCTCCGATATT
>URYG01000330.1 GCA_900551985.1 uncultured Prevotella sp.
ATGCGGATGCCCTCGAAACCGGGAACACCCTGCACATACGGCAGCCACTTCTTGAAGCGGGGCGACTTGGTGATGAGCACACGATACGAACCCTCGGGAATGGCGGTACGGCCCGGAATCTTTCTCGCCACCTTGCCGCTCTCTCTGCTGAAGCGGGCATTCACTTCCTCGGGCTGGAGCTCCACGCCCTTCAGGTTGCGCCACGTAGGCTCCAGGGTATCACAGAAGTAGCTGTCCTTAGACAACTTCTCCAAATCGAAATGATGTTCGAAACTGCGCTTGTCACCGGCAGTCTTGCCGCTAATCACCTTGCGCTTCACATCACCATCAGCCAACAGATAAAGTCGGCCGATGGTATAAGTATTCTTCTTAGCTATACGCTCTAAAACAATTTCCATAAACAAATCAAATTAATTAAAGTTTAGAAATTAAGATAATTCCTGCCCATCACATCTGTATTTCAGCTTCGTAAAACTGTGATAACTGTTACTGTGATAGTTCTCGCTGCCACGTTTCACGTATTTTCTATACACCCAGGTAGAAAGCAGATGCGCCGTACCCTCTTCCGAGAGTCCCAGGGCTGCACGAGCCTCCACCACCTGCTGCTCGGTAAACGTATCCGGCAGCGACTGCAGGAGATTGGAAGGACCACGCTTGTTGGAATGCTCGCCCGCATTGTTCGCCTTCTGGATGTCCTCCTCAAAGAAACGCATCTTGCACCACAGGTCGTAACGCTCACTCCAGCGGATGAAATCCTCAATCTCCGGCTCCCATCTGCAGCCGTTGGCAACATAGAGCACGCACGCCTTCAGATAGGCTATCACGTTGGCACGGAACGTGAAGTTCTCGTAGATTCTGTTCTGCGTAACCTGCGAAAAATCCGCATTCTCATCGCTCAGGATCTCAGCCAGACGATAAGCCTCGGGACAGTCTATCAAGCCGGTAGCCATACAGAGGTTCTCGATATAGGGCTTCAGCTCCTTGCGGAATTGATCGTCGTAGGTGCCATACACCGGAATCTTTTCGCCGATTTCTCTTTCGGGAATGGTACAGAAGTTGATTCGGCTCAGCGGACCGTCGGTCAGCACCTTGGAGAAATAACGCTGTCCTTTCTGGATGGTGGTAGAGGCATTCCAGTTGAAACGGATGGTTACTCGCTCGGTGACGCTTTGGGTTCCGACTCGTGTTTGTCCATATAAATTACCCGGGTCAAAGGCGAGGCACATGATACGGAAATGCTGGTTTCCGATACCTTTCAGGGCATCAAACTGGTCAATCTCGTTGAGCGAAGTATAGAGGAAATGGCCTTTGGCTTCTGCCGTACGCATCACGAAGGCAGGGTTGGTCATATCCGCATCTATCTCCTGGATAATGAGATTATCGGGTCTCTTGCGCTTATCCTTGTTGGCACCCTTTCGCATCATCTCCTCTTTCCACTCCTTCTCCCGCTTCAGGTTTTCCTGGTCACGCTTACGGATATCCTCCATAATCATCGAAATCGGCATCTGCACACAACTTTTACCAGCACCTGTGCCTGCAAGGAGGCAGGTCATCAGGGTGGCTTCGTGCTCCACATTGTCGATATATCTGAATCTGGTATTCCAGAGATGGGTAGCCAGTGGAGGGAAAATGGCGTGCGCCACAGCCGGCTGATAGATCTCCGGCGTCTTCGAGATGAGCAATTCCACCAGCTTCGGCAGCTTCTTGGGCATAGGAGGTGGAGGCGGATAAGCAGTGTTACTTTGAACTTTGAGATTTGAACCCGCCAGGCGTTCCGGGGATTTGCAATCCCCGGCAAGCGAGCTATAACCAGCTTGTCCGGCAAACAAGCTCTTAGCAGCCTGCTCCGCCAAAGCATTCACCCGAATCACATCCCTCGAGAAAGGCTTCGAGCTGTCTCCATATTTCGAATAGAAATCATGGATCAGCTGATGGCAGTCATTCTCCTGATAATAGCTCGGCATTCTCTTCGCCACCACCTTCATCAGTTCCTCCTCGCTCATCACACGAGAAGCGCCAGCGCTCATAATAGCGAGCAAAGAGGAGTGTCTGGATCCGATGGTATCGATATTCATCCCCTTCAGTCCTGCGGATTCCTGGAAGAGGTCGAAGGCTATGAGATTCTTGGCATCAGCAAGTCCTACTCCACTGGCACTTTCTGCATCAGCTTGGGCTGCAGCTTCTTGGGCTGCCAGTCCGCCAGCTTTCTGAGAACCTCCAGTATGGCTGATATCAGCATCATCAGCACGATGGCTATTACCAGGTTGGGCAGGCTGAATAGCAGCGCCAGAAGAAACAGCAGAATGGCTGTCAGTGCCCTGAAATCGATTGTCTTGAACATTGTCTTTACTTTGAACTTTGAGATTTGAACTTTGAACTCCGTTACTTTGAACTTTGAGATTTGAACTTTGAACTTTATGATTACTATCGCTAGGTACTTGCCCCTGAAAGTCTCCCGCTAGGCGTTCCGGGGATTTGCAATCCCCGGCAAGCAAGCCGTAGCGAGCCGTCCCCTTTCCGTCAATCGTTAACCCACGCTTGAGAAAAGCCTCTCTGCGGGCTTTGATTTCCTCATCCGGCAGAACCCCATACCACTCCTTCGAGCGATAAATCTCCGAGTCCTTATCCGTGATAAAGATGATTCTCTCGGGCGTGATGCAGCTTTTATCGTATGGAATCCCAGCCGCCTCGCAATACGCCTTCTGCGTCTCCTCTATCGTCATGCCAATCGGCATTCTGATATCGATATGCAGCTTCTTTCTAGCCGAATACTCCAGATGCAGCAGCTTCCCTTTCCAGATGGTGTTGCTGCAGTTCAGCTCACGCGCCTTCTCCAGAGCAGCATCCACGTAATCTACATCATCCACATCAATAGTCGTCTGAAAGAGGAAACTTTCAGGAACCGCATCCTCACTAGAGCGGTGATTAT
>URYG01000331.1 GCA_900551985.1 uncultured Prevotella sp.
GCTTCATGGTCAAATCCCTTCTCCTCAAAATGGATTGACCAACCAGCTTCGTTTGATGAGGTTTGATTGGGGAAAGATAAAGGAAAATCGTAACACGGAAGATAATGGCAAGGAAGACAGTAGCGAGCAAATGAGCAGCAAGAAAGACTCTCGTTATATGACGACCTATGCCTATCAGATGGATCAACCTTCTACCCATAAGAAAGCAGATGTCTACGTAATGGGTGTGAGTGAACTTTGCGCCTTGCCCGATGGTCAGCTTCTGGTATTGGAGCGTGAGGCTTTTATTCCTAAGATCAAGATAGGTGCTTTCTGCAAGTGCAAGCTCTATCAGATTAATCCTTTGAATTCAGAGGAGTTTTCTATGAAAGAGAAGTTTTCTTCAGCTACTCCTTTCTTGAAGAAGAGATTGCTTGCGGAATGGAAAACCGGCTTATCACTTTCCAAGCGTTCCTTTGCCAATTACGAAGGTATGTGTCTGGGACCCAAGCTGGAAGATGGATCCCAGGTTGTCATCCTGCTGTCTGATTCACAGGATCAATACGCTGGAGTATTGAAAGACTGGTTCAAGACGATTGTCATCAGAAAGGAATAAAGTTGTTATGTTGTAATCCTCAATCTCGTCCATAACCATCTAGGAATGAGTCGCCAGAGGAAGACGAGGGTATCATATCTCCAGTCTATCACCTTAACTTCCTTTCCGTTTTCGATGGCACTCACGATATGTTTAGCCACATCTTCCGGTTTGAGCTGCAGTGGATAGCTGCTGCCTGCGATAAGGTCGGTCTTTACGAAACCTGGTCGGATATCTGTGATGGCGATAGGGAGATGGCGCATCCGTGCCTGTTGCGACAGGCATTCCAGATAATGGTTCTGGAATCGCTTGGTGGCAGAGTAGGCAGGGGCTGCACCGAGACCTTTGGTTCCGGCGATGGAAGTGATGCAGGCAATGCGGAAATTCTGATAGGAATGGTTTGCCTTCTTCTTACTTTCAGGTACAGAAAGATCGCTCTTGTTGGTTGGAGTAGAAGACTGGGCGGCAAACCAGTTGAATGCCGTATCCACCATTCTTGTGAATCCCAAACCGTTGGTTTCCAAGGTCTTCAATTCCTTTTCTATATCCAGCGTATTATTCTGCCAGCCAATGCCTGAACTATGGAAATACAAGTCCATGCCTCTCAACTTATCTATGAGTTCCTGAAGTTGGGCAGGAGCATTGGGAGAAGTTACGTCTATTTGCTGATAGCAGGTAATGCCGCCCTGCGAAATCAGAGCCTGCAATCTTTCGATTCTTCTTCCGGCTATTCCTACCTGCCATCCTTTTGCAGCAAGCAGTTTGGCCACTTCCATTCCGATGCCCGATGTGGCACCCATTACAATTGCTTTCTTTGCCATATAGTCCTATTATTATATAAGGTGAAGTCTTGATATTCCTATTTATATAAGGTGAAGTCTTGTCTAACTCTATTTAAACATCTAAATCGCTTTTACTCTTCAGCAGGTTTTCCGCCTTCTTCACGCTTCCAGCTTTCAGAATCAGCAGTTTCACTTCCTCGTAATCCTTATATTCCGGATTGCGTTCCATGAATATGCGGCAGGCGCGGTCGATGAGTTTATGGTTGATGAGCTTGGCGTTCACCATCTTGTTGCCTTCCACCCGTCCTTGTCTTATCTGAAGGGAAGTGCTGATCATATCCAGAATCATCTTCTGCGATGAACCGGCTTTCATGCGGGTACTTCCTGTCACGAATTCCGGTCCCGTGATGACTTCTACAGGATAATCTGCAGCCTGGGCGATGGGAGCATGGGGATTGTTCACGATGCATCCCGTAGGAATGCCTGCCTCCTTGCAATGTTTCAGGATGGCGAGCACAAAGGGAGTGGTGCCGCTTGCCGAGAAGCCCAGCACGAAATCATGCTTTGAGATATGCTTGTCGCAGAGCTGATGCCAGCCATTCTCCAGGTCGTCTTCTCTTGATTCCCTGGTTTGTGTAAGGCAGCCGATGCCTCCCGGGAAGATGGCCTGTATCTGCGAACCGTCGATACCATAGGTGTTCTGCACCTCGATGGTATCGAGTGTAGCCAGTCTTCCGCCCGTTCCACAACCGGCATAGAAGAGCCTTCCGTCCTTCTTCAGCTGCCCTTCGATGGCGGAAATCAGTTGGTTAATGGCAGGCAATGCTTGTTCTATTGCCACAGCCACCTTCTTGTTTTCTGCATTGATATGAGCGGTGAGTTCAGCTACGCTCATCTTTTCCAGATGCTCGTAGAGCGAGCTCTGTTCTGTTATTCTTTTATCTACTTTGTTTGACATATTACCAAAATCTTTAGATTGTAGAATGTCTTGGAGTATCCAATGTATAATTGCTGATCATATTTTATAGCCATCGTTCTCTTCTTTCTGTTTAGCGATACAAAGGTAATCTTTTATTCTTAAACTACCAAATAAAAATGGCACTAATATGGATGAGTGGTGGGTGCAAAGGTACTACTTTTTTGAATCCACCCAATTTTAGGGGGATAAATTTGCTGAAAATATTTAAAATAGATAATAAATCTCCTTTCACGGAATGCGGATTGTGATGAAAATGAGAGAGTTAAGTGTGAAAGGAAAAACTTCTTTATTTTGAGATGATAATTGATGGCTAAGCTTAAATTTGGCGATGTGCCTTGCTTTTTATGAGTATGGTATAGGTGGGGCAAGGATCTGGTATAGTCAATAATAGATGTTTTGATAATGAATAATGAGCGTCTTGATAGTGAATAGCAGGTATTTTGATAATGAATAGTGGGTGTCTTTGTTATGAATGTTGGGATGAAGCATAGTAACCAGAAGGATGAGGGATAGATATTGGCAGGCGAAAAGAGACGATTTATCGGATGGATGACTAAGCTCGTCTATATGGATGACTCGGGTCATCTA
>URYG01000332.1 GCA_900551985.1 uncultured Prevotella sp.
GTTTGGTTTGATTACTGGATTCCCAAGGTAAAAGTAGCTTATATAGACAAGCGTTCCAATAAGCGAAGAATGAAAGAAAAGCTATTTCTTTCCACCTTCATCTTTTGTAACGTCTCTCCGTCACAACTTGATAAGATCCGCTTCCGTTCGGATGTGTATAAGATGCTGACGATGCCAGGTCAAAGGAAAATATACCAAATTCCCGACCAGGTTATTGCCAATTATCGATATTTTGTAGAGAATGATGAAGAACCAGTCACTGCTGCCCCAATTCCTTTGAAGAAAGGTATCAAAGTGCGGGTGACAGCAGGTAGCATGAAAGGTGTAGAAGCATACGTGCAGAGCTATAATGGCAAGAAAGCCGTCATCGGCAGCGAGATTAAGTATATCAGTGGTGCAACGCTTACGATAAGTAGAAATTTGCTGGAAATTATTGAAGAAAGTTGAATCCCTAATCCCTATGGTAGGCTATTACCACCCTTCCGAAGATAAAATTGTCCTATCCCATGCCCTGTTCTGGGTGATGACCCAAAACATAAGAGGTAAGGTAGGAAAGGAAAAGTACTTGTTGCTGATATAGTAGAGACGCAGTATTGGTGAAATACATTGAGTTGAAAAAACTCCTCCAAAAATTTGGTAGTTTCACAGAAAAAGCCTATATTTGCACAAAAAACAGAGAAATGGGGTATAAACTTCATTAAAACCAATAAAATTACGCTGTTATGATTAGTAAGAATGTACAAAATATGATTCCAAAGATAAAAGATTTCTTTGGTAGCCAGCCAATAACAAAGGCTTGGCTCTTTGGTTCATGCTCACGAGGAGAAGAAACTACTGATAGTGACATAGACATTCTTGTAGAGTATGATCGTCAGCATAATCGAATTTCTCTGATGAAAATAGCAGGTATTATGTTGAATTTGGAAGACTTGCTTCATCGCAAGGTGGATATAGTAGAGGCTAATCGTCTCCTCCCTTTTGCTCAAGAAACAGCCAACCAAGATAAATTCTTGATTTATGAGAGAAAAAGTTAGAGATAGGGGAAGGTTAGAGCATATTCTTGAAGCGATAGAAAGTATAGAGGAGTTTCATGCTCAATATACTTTTGAAGATATCAAGAAGAATAAGCTCATCTTTTATGGCTTTACCAAATTGGTGGAAGTAATAGGCGAGGCTGTCTATATGCTTTCAACAGAATTTCGTGATTCTCATTCTGATGTAAATTGGCGTCAGATAGAACGGATGCGACATGTCCTTGTGCATGGCTATTATACCATAGACCCCGAAAGTCTATGGGATACGATAGAAGTAGACATTCCTGAGTTGAAACCTTGGATAGTTAGGTATCTGTCGGAGTAATAAAAAAACTTATATTTTTTGCCGTCCCCAGGCGGTCCCATCCCGCACAACATGGCGAGACCTTTGATTGGTCCGCCAACCCTATAGCGTAGCGGTTCCGAGCACCGGAGGGCGGTTACATCCCTAATCCCTATGGTAGGGATTTAGGGCTTGGGTATAGGGTAAGGACCCCCTCTTCGCAAGAGGGGGACAGGGGAGTCGAAAAAATACAATAATTAATAAGGAGATTACGTTATGAACATAGAAGAAAAAAAAGCAGATAATGAAGCAGAATCATTTTGTGTGTTGTAATGTTTAGCCCTAAGCCAAGCATAGGTTAATAAATGCATATCAACAATGCTCTTCATGAAGAGCTAGCTTCTGACCCAACAGGCGCAAATTTTGCGACAATTGAAAATAGAAAGCAACGTCTTATGGATGAGCATGACCGCCTATTCCCCGATAATCATATAGATATTAGAAAATGGCGTAACGAGTCTCATGATCGCTGGCTTATTATAGATGATAGCCTCTATCATTGTGGTCATTCATTAAATGCCAATGGCGGTCATAAGATTTCTGCCATAACCCTGATGGGCACCTCTCCAGAGGTAATCCTGTCAAAAGTAGAATAAAACCATATTCCTCATTCGAGTGGCGACAAGCGCAGAGCGATACTGCAATGAGGAACAAAATACAAAATCATGAAATCTTATTTCTCAACAAAGCCAGGAGCAACCTTCTTTTTAGGCAGCTCCCGCACCCTCGTCTATCATAAAGACGATGTCGAGATCATCTACAAGACCAAGACACCATCCGGCAAGACCTATTACGCCCATGTCTATTTGATGTTGGGCGGAGAAAACTCTGTTACTCTTTATGCCGATTGGGGTGATTACTTTTTGCATCTTTCAAGCATCAAAGACCAGGAGCATTTCTTTGGAATAATGAAGCGTCCTTGCCCAACTTTTGTCCAGATATGGCAGAGCGAGCATCCCGACAATATATTTGTTATGTCAGCCAATGCCGGTCAAACCATGGGCTTAGGAATGGATATCGAAAATGTAGATTATCGCAATCTCGCTCCAACTTACCTTCCTTTCCATCCGTTGGTAGAGATAGGCTTACGCAAGTTCCTCGATGCCAATAACGATTTATATTTAGAACTCAATTCCCACTGTCCTCTGAAGCTTTGGAAAGACCGCCTTGTGGCAGTATGGGATGAAGAAACAAGATAGGCTGATGTCAACAAATGGCGCAGTTATTTGGTCCTGATATCAAGACTATAGGTAAGCATAACAACAATACTCTTCATGAAGAACTAGCTTCTGACCCAATAGGCGCAAATTTTGCGACAATTGAAAATAGAAAGCAACGTCTCATGGATGAGCATGACCGCCTATTCCCCGATAATCATATAGATATTAGAAAATGGCGTAACGAGTCTCATGATCGCTGGCTTATTATAGATGATAGCCTCTATCATTGTGGTCATTCATTAAATGCCAATGGCGGTCATAAGATTTCCGCC
>URYG01000333.1 GCA_900551985.1 uncultured Prevotella sp.
AGATGATGGATCTTCTTGCCAAGCGGCGCCCGCCGATGTGGCTAGGGTCGCAGAGGATAGGCAACTGAGGAATGCGGCGGTGCAGCTCGATAGGAATCTGCCACATAGGGAGATTGCGGTAGATTTTCTTGTCGAAGCTTGAGAAACCGCGATGGATGGCACCGAGTCGCTTGATACCAGCCTGGTTGATACGCTGGAGCGCACCGATCCAGAGCTCAAGATCCGGATTCACCGGATTCTTCACCAACACAGGAACATCCACGCCCTGAAGGCTGTCTGCCAGTGCCTGCATGGCGAATGGATTGGCAGAAGTACGTGCTCCCACCCACAGAACATCGATTCCATATTTCAAGGCGAGCTCCACGTGCTCAGGAGTAGCCACCTCGGTAGCTGTGAGCATACCGGTCTCCTCCTTCACCTGTTTCATCCAAGGCAAGGCAGCCTCGCCATTTCCCTCGAAGCCTCCTGGTTTGGTACGTGGCTTCCATACACCAGCGCGGAACATGTGGCAGCCCTTAGCAGCCAGCTGCTTGGCGGTAGTCATAACTTGCTCTTCAGTCTCTGCAGAGCATGGGCCTGCAATGACGATAGGGCGTTCCTGATCACTAGGGAGATTCAATGGTTCTAATTCTAATTCCATAGTCGTATATTTTAAATTTTTATTTTTACTTTCCAAAGACTTTCTTGATTCTTTCCAGCGCCTCCTTCATTTTCTCATCCTTGGCACAGAGGCTGATGCGGATGTATCGCTTGCCGTTGCTTCCGAAGATGAATCCAGGGGTGATGAATACGCGCGCCTCGTGGAGAATCTTCTCTGTGAGGTCTTCTACATCGGCGTATTTCTCCGGAATCTTGCCCCAGAGGAACATGCCCACCTGGTTAGGATCAAACTTGCAGTCCAAAACCTGCATGATCTGCTCGGCTATGTCGCGGCGGCGGCGATAGTTGGTGATGTTGTTCTCACGGTGCCACTCGTCGGTATTATTGAGCATGGCCTCGGCAGCAGCGAGCTGGATTCCGCGGAAGCATCCGTTGTCGATGTTGCTCTTCACCTTCAGAATCCAGGAGATAAACTGCTTGTTGCTCGAAATCATAGCCACACGCCATCCCGGCATGTTGTGGCTCTTGCTGAGCGAATTGAACTCGATGCAGCAATCCTTGGCGCCCGGCACCTGCATGATGCTCAGCGGATGCTCGTTGAGGATGAGCGAATAAGGATTGTCGTTCACCACTACGATGTTGTGGTCCTTGGCAAACTTCACGAGTCGCTCGTAGGTCTCCATCTTTGCCACGCCTCCGGTCGGCATGTTCGGATAGTTGGTCCACATCAGCTTCACGTGGCTGAGGTCCATCTTCTCCAGCGCCTCGAAGTCTGGCTGCCATTCATTGTCCTCGCGCAGGTCGTAATAGGTAATCTTGGTGCCGAGAATCTTGTTGATGGCAGTATAGGTAGGATATCCCGGGTTTGGGATGAGCACCTCGTCGCCAGGGTTGCAGAAGGCGAGCGTAACGTGCAGGATTCCTTCCTTGCTACCAATGAGTGGCTGGATTTCCGTAGCCCAGTCAAGATCCACGTCATACCATCTCTTGTAATAACCAGCCATCGCCTTGCGCAACTCCGGGATGCCCACCGTAGGCTGATATCCGTGTGCAGCAGGGTTATGGGCTACCTCGCAGAGCGTATCGATGGTCTGCTTAGAAGGCGGCATGTCTGGACTTCCGATGGCGAGGCTGATGATGTCCTGTCCCTCGGCATTAAGCTTAGCCACTTCCTTCAGCTTTCGGCTGAAGTAGTATTCCTGTATTTCTGTTACTCTATTGGCTGGTTGTATCATTTTTATTCTCTTTTATTTTGAAATGTTACTATTCTTTTTCCTCATATTCTCCCAGCACCGTGAGTTTCTTCACGAGTGGTGTGATGGCATCGATGCTCTGGCGATAGCGGGTCAGATTATCGAAGGTGAGATCCACGTAGAAGAGATATTCCCATTCATGACCGATGCTTGGCAGCGACTGGATCTTGGTGAGATTGATGTCGTAGAAGCTCAGGATGGTGAGAACCTTGGAGAGCGATCCCTTGTCGTGTGAAAGGCTGAATACGATGCTCGCCTTGTTTGCCTTTTCTATAGGTCGGAGCAGGGATGCCTTCTGCGGATTGCAGACCACGAGGAATCGGGTGTAGTTGTGCGGATTGTCGTGGATTCCCTCCTGCAGCACCTTCATGCCATACATCCTGGCAGCGTAGGCAGAACAGATGGCTGCCCATCCGTGCACCTTGTGCTGGGCGATGTAAGCAGCAGAACCTGCGGTATCCTCAGCCTCCACCGCCTTGAGATCAGGATGGTTGGCGAGGAACTTGCCACACTGCATCAGCGCTACAGGATGAGAGTGAACCTCCTGCAGGGTGCTCCAGTCGTCAGTAGGCAGGCAGCAGATGCTGTGCTCGATGTGGAGCTTGTGCTCTCCCACCACGGTGGTTCCGCTCTCGCGAAGCAGCTCGTAGTTGTGGAGCAGACTTCCTGCGATGGTGTTCTCGATGGCGCAGATGCCGATGATGGTAGGATCTCGCTTGATGTTCTCAAACACCTCCTCGAAGGTAGCGCAACAGATTAACTCTATCTGCTCGCCCTGGAAATACTCGTGGGCGGTAATGTCGTGGAACGATCCCAACTCTCCTTGTATTGCAATTCTCTTCATTGTTTCACTCTCTTTTTTACATTATCTCCTGATTTTGGAAAACGGATTTTCGGAAAACGTTTTTTGAAAACAGATTATTTCGGAAACGTTTATGGAAAACGGATTCGAGTCTTACGAAAAACGGTCCTGCTCACAATAGAGCGGGACCG
>URYG01000334.1 GCA_900551985.1 uncultured Prevotella sp.
TAAACGTGAGAAACCGTGAATGGCGGATTCTGAATGTTGTATCTTTGCATTGTGATTCAGAAAGAACCACGGGCAATGCGCAGCGCCGATTAACTTTAATAATTTAACCATTTAAACGTTATGATCAGAATTGTCTTATACCAGAACACCAACCAGAAGATTGCCGAAGCTTACGGCAAATGGTTTCCACGAGTAGTATCCGATGAGACCATCGGACTCGAAGAGCTCGCCGCTCACATGGCTAGCCACAACACCCCTTACAGCAAGGGCGCCATCCTCGGTATGCTCACCGATGCAGCAGCCTGCACCAAGGAGCTGCTCCTTTTGGGCAAAAATGTAAAATTTGCCGACATCGCCATTTTCTCCCTCGGACTGAAGGTGAAGGGCGGTGCGCTTACCAAGGAAGACTTCAACGTGGCGAAGTACATCTCGGGATTGAAGTTGAGAGCCAGAGCCACTGGCGAGCTCAAGACTGAGAATCTTGACACCTCTATCAAGCTCATCAATCTGGCTGCTCCTGCAACGGAGAATCCGGGTAATCAAGGTAATCCGGATGATACCGGCAAGGACAACCCATCAGGAGGCGGTAGCCAGACTGGTGGCGGCGGCAGCACCGATAACACCCAGCAGGGTGGCGGCGGAACCACGGATAGCGGATCTACAGAAGGCGGCGGCGACAACGTAGATTTTTAGCCGATAATCGTATCATCCGATAGAAGGGAGCCGTATGGCGTCAGGGGCATTCCGAGAGCATCAAGAGGCAGGAATCATCTGCAACAATCATCAAAAGCAAGCTCTGCACGGGTGCCTGGGTCATATAGCTTCCTTCTTAGGATATCTCTCTAGTTATGAACATTTAATTTAGTTGAATCAAGTTTTAGTAAATCATCAGACCATGAGAAAAGAAACCATCAAGAAGATCATCAATCTTATCATCACAGTACTTACCGCCATCGCCTCTGCCGTCTGTGTGCAGAGCTGCAAGGGACTGTAAGTTAACATTTAACACTTAACATTAAAAATCAAACATCAAACACTAAAATGAGAAAGATCAATTTAATAGTCATCCACTGCAGTGCCACCCGAGTTACCCAGGACTTCACGGTAGGCGAATTGGAGGCATGTCATTTAGCCCGTGGTTTCCGTGACATCGGTTACCATTATTACATCACGAAAGACGGAGTGATTTATCCGTGCCGTCCGGAGTCGGAGCCTGGAGCTCATGCCCGTCATTACAATGCCCACAGCATCGGCATCTGTTACGAGGGTGGTCTGGATGCCGAAGCCCGTCCTGCCGACACCCGCACGCCAGCTCAGAAGGCTGCGATGCGAGAGCTTCTGAAGAGTCTCTGTACCGACTATCCTGAAGCCGAGATTCTGGGTCATAGAGATCTCCCTGGTGTTCACAAGGAGTGTCCCTGTTTTAACGTCAAGAAGTGGCTCTCCTCTATCCATTTCCACATATAATTCTCCATACTCTTCTCATACTTTCATTTTCTCTCCCCAATCTTATGCCCCGCATAAGGTTGGGGATATAATCATTTATCCTGACCAATATTATTATCAGGCAACAAAAACCAAGATATAATATAGTCTATTGCTTGTGAGCCAATACCATCATTAGTACCTCATTTTTTGTCGTAACACGATAAAGCGAGCAATTACTTTGCAAAAGATGGCGCAGGGCTTTGATGCCCCGCCAACCTTAGAGCGCAGCGGTTCCGAGCACCGAGTAGGGCGGTTTCCTCCCTCGCTCCTGAGGAGAGAGGGCAGGGGTGAGAGGTGGAGCCTTCCTTAAGGGTAAGGAAGGACGGGTAGGTTTTCGAAAAAATCCTCCTTTTATCTAAAGGGAGACAGAGGGTTTCGAAAGTGCATACCCTCCAATCACCCCATAACATACTAACGGTATAAGAAATGCAATCGCCATACTACCCGTAGTATCCGCAATATACCCCATGATTACTGGAGCGACCGCTCCACCCACTATCGTCATGATAAGCAACGAAGAAGCAAGCTTGGTCTTTGTCCCCGCATCCCTCAATGCCAGCGAGAATATCGTCGGAAACATGATGCTCTCTCCCAGATACAGGGCGAAGAACGCAATGAGAGATAAGGTTCCGCTACATACCACCACAATCAATGTGGCAACAAAGGTGAGGATGGCACAAGCCTGCAGCACCAGCCTTGGCTGGATATAATTCATGATGACACCACCAGCCAACCTGCCGATAAAGAACAGACCCATTCCGCCAAAGGCGAGATACAGACTGGCGGTCTGCTTCTCTATATGAATACTCTCCTCAGCATAGTTGATGAAGAAACTGTTCACACCCGTCTGGGCAGCCACATAAAGAAACAAGGTCAGCATACCGAAACCGAATGCCATCACTCGCATCGGCTTCTCCTCCACCATCTCGTTCGTATCCGCCTCATGCGCTCTCCTTGGGTCTGGCAACTTAATCCTTGATAGGACCAGTGCCACAGCAAGCACGAAGATACCCACCAGGGCATAAGGGATGGCAATGTTGACACCCGAGAACAGGAGCTGACCGCCAACCAGCGGTCCTACAATCCATCCGATACCATTGAGCGACTGTGACAGGTTGATTCTGCTCTCCGCCTTGTCAGGATGTCCCAGTACCGTAGTATAAGGATTCGCACTCGTTTCCAGACAGGTCAGTCCGCATCCTATCACAAACAGCGACAGAACAAAGAAGTAGAAACTGTTGATCCTGCTTCCCGGTATGAACATCAGAGCACCGATACCGAAGAGCACCAGTCCTGTTATCACTCCCCTCCTGTAGCCCCACTTCCGGATAATAACTATCTGGTGCCCTT
>URYG01000335.1 GCA_900551985.1 uncultured Prevotella sp.
AAATCAAGATAAAGCAGAAAGTCAGCGGTTGCTTCCGAACTGACAGCGGTGCCGATGATTTTGCCAAGCTGCACTCCATCGCAGAAACTGCTATGAAGAACGGAAATTCTAAATTCAATGCAATTCTTGCTGTAGTACAACAGTAAGACGATTACTTATGCCCATAGGGGTACTTCTATGGGTGCTGAGTAGTTACCAACAGCAAATTTTCTGTTAATATTATATAATTTTTTGTATAATCGCTTGCTTATATTACTAGAATTCACTACTTTTGCATCACACTTTGTAATCAAGTGAAGACACCCCCAAAATGAGAATTCAGAGAACTTTTTCATTCTTATTCCCCTCGATTTGCTATCTATACATGGCAAAAAAGCTTATCTACCACAAAAAATCTTTAAATCGTAGCAGAAAGATTTGGTAGTACCGATTATTTTTGTTACTTTTGCCTACGGAAAGAGTTTGTTACGACCCGATACCACTCCTATTTTTATATAGTATGCACATAGGAGCCTGATAAGCTCACTAGTCGTAGGCAAAGGTCGTTTCAGCAGTAAACAGGGTTAATAATATAATACTAATATAAAAATTTAGGTAAAATGAAAATTGAGAATTTTAACTTTGCTGGTCACAAGGCAATCGTACGCGTTGATTTCAACGTGCCATTGGATGAGAATGGTAATGTAACAGACGACACTCGTATCCGCGGTGCCCTCCCTACTTTGAAGAAGGTACTCGCAGACGGTGGTGCGCTCATCATGATGAGCCACATGGGTAAGCCAAAGGGCAAGGTTAAGCCAGAGCTTTCACTCTCTCAGATTGTTAAGAACGTATCAGACGCTCTCGGTGTAGAGGTTAAGTTTGCTAAGGACTGCGGTAACGCTGATGCTGAGGCTGCTGCCTTGAAGCCAGGTGAGGCTCTCTTGCTCGAGAACCTTCGTTTCTATCCTGAAGAGGAAGGCAAGCCAGTAGGTGTAGAGAAGGGTACTCCTGAGTTCGATGCTGCTAAGGCTGAGATGAAGGAGCGTCAGAAGAAGTTCGCTGCTAAGTTGGCTTCTTACGCTGACGTATATGTAATGGACGCATTCGGTACAGCTCACCGCAAGCACGCTTCTACTGCTGTCATCGCTGATTCTTTCGACAAGGATCACAAGATGCTCGGTTTCCTGATGGAGAAAGAGGTAAAGGCTGTTGACGCAGTACTCGGCAACATCAAGCGCCCATTCACAGCTATCATGGGTGGTTCTAAGGTTTCTACCAAGATCGGTATCATCGAGAACTTGTTGACTAAGGTTGACAACCTGATTCTCTGCGGTGGTATGACTTATACATTCTCTAAGGCTCTCGGCGGCAAGATCGGTATGTCTATCTGCGAGGATGACAAGCTCGATGTAGCTCTCGACGTAATCAAGAAGGCTAAGGAGAACGGTGTAAACCTCGTACTCGGCACAGACTCTATCTGCGGTGACGACTTCAAGAACGACTGCAATACCCAGGTTTGCCCATCTAACGACATCCCTGATGGCTGGGAGGGTATGGACGCAGGTCCAGAGACTCGCAAGGCTTTCGCTGCAGCTATCAAGGGTGCTAAGACAATCCTCTGGAACGGTCCTGCAGGTGTATTCGAGTTTGACAACTTCGCTGGTGGTTCTAAGGCTATCGCTGACGCAATCGCTGAGGCTACTAAGGAAGGTGCATTCTCACTCATCGGTGGTGGCGACTCAGTAGCTTGTATCAACAAGTTCGGTTTGGCTGACCAGGTATCTTATATCTCTACAGGTGGTGGTGCTCTCCTCGAGGCTATCGAGGGTAAGGTGTTGCCAGGTGTAGCTGCTATTGAGAAGTAATCAATAGGTATCTATATAAATTGAGTTCGGGGGCATCCCATCCGTGGATGTCCTCGAATTTTTCAGTATAAGATGCCCTGCCTTAATAATCACGATACAGTATTCCCTTTATTCAATATATTTATTAAAACCGAAAATTTAAAAGAAATTAATGGATTGGATTATTAATCTTTTCACCAACACAGAGTCGGTGGCTCACATCGCCCTGCTCTACGCAATCGTGATTGCGGTTGGTGTGTATCTGGGAAAGATCAAGATTGGTGGCATCTCGCTGGGTGTTACCTTCGTGCTCTTCGCAGGTATCCTCGCCGGACACGTGGGCTTCACGGGTCCTAAGGAAATCCTTACCTTCGTGCAAGACTTCGGATTGATTCTCTTCGTCTTCATGATCGGTATGCAGGTGGGTCCTGGCTTCTTCGAAAGTTTCAAGAAAGGTGGTGTGACGCTGAATATGCTTTCTGCCACAGCTATCCTGCTCAACATCCTCGTGATGTTCGGATGCTATTACCTCTTCTTCGACACCAGCAACCCACAGAACCTGCCTATGATGGTGGGTACCCTCTATGGTGCGGTTACCAATACTCCTGGTCTTGGTGCTGCCAACGAGGCGCTGCTCAGTGTATTCCCTAACGGTGCTCCTAGCATCGCCAATGGTTATGCATGCGCCTACCCTCTGGGTGTGGTTGGAATCATTGGTGCTACCATCCTCATCAAGTACATCACCCGCGTGGATATGGCTGCAGAAGAAGAGCAGCTCAACGAGGAGGAGGCTGCCAACCCTCATGCAAAACCTCACAATATGCACCTGCGCGTGGAGAATGCCTACATCGCAGGTAGAACGCTGAGAGAGGTTTCTGAGTTCCTGAACCGAGACATCGTCTGCTCAAGACTCCTCCACAACGGAGAGGTGAGCATCCCTAACAGCAAGACATGGTAGCGATGTTA
>URYG01000336.1 GCA_900551985.1 uncultured Prevotella sp.
TTTTCACGGAATGGCGTTTGAGAAAAATAGAACGGCGGAAGAAAAAATCAATCGCCGATTGAAGCATTACAAATCGGCGATTGATTTTTCTGTTTTCGGAAGCCTTGACACTCAGCGGCTCTCAAAACAGTACTTTTGCTTTTACCTGATGACGAACTTCCGCATGGTCGAGCCTCGGTCGGTACGCACCTTGATGAAATACACCCCTGCCGAACGCTGAGCAAGATTTATGCGAATGTTCTTGGCATTCACCTCCTTCTCTTCCACAAGCCTGTTCATTGCATCGAAGATTGCGACATTCAGAATATTGTAATCCGAAGCCACATTCAACACCTCACTCGCCGGATTTGGATACACACGCACGCTTTCCTCATTCAACAAGTTTGCACTCAAAGCACTGCTTGCTGTATCGGTAATCGTTGTATCGCTTGGCAACACCAATTCGCCCTTAATCGGGAATATAAGTGGGATACTGTAATATGCGTCTATGCCATAAACCCAAGGGTCATCGGCAGTTGCATGAGGATAGGTATGCCATGCCGTATCTCCTCTATCCTTGTACAGCGGAGCATAATCCGAATTACATTTACCACACCTTTCTTGCTGTGGCGGAATCTCATTAAAGTGATAAATATAATTGAGAATTGCAATATTCCATGTATAAATTCCGCTGTATTCACCGACTTCAACACTTACATGATACAAGCCTTGTACGGTTATCGGAGTATCGAAGAATACCTCTGTGTAAACATTGTTACATGGTGTATTATTCCCCTGAAAACTTGCTGTTTTGCTTCTTAGTATGTTATTTGGTAATGAATCCCTTATTTGAAACCGGGGGTCGGAAAGATTTGTATCGAGTTTACTTCCCAGAACTCCTATTCCATAGATACTTACCAAAGTGTCGGAATAGTAAGGTACTGCTAAGATATATTTGCCTCGCCAAAAAGTAACATCGGTAGGAAAACATAATCCCGTATGAACGGTATCTGCTATTGAATATAGGCACCCGCCATCATTTCGCAAAGCGTAAGGAAGGATGTAATCATCAAGATGTGCAGGCGGATAAACGGTATCGTATATCGATTTAGCCGTACAAGTGCATGCTATAAGCATGAACAATAAATAAAATACTATCTTCTTCATATCGATATGGTTTAGTCGTTACATATTATGTTGTATTGCAGACTGAAATGCTGAATTTGTTTTGTTTGTACTTGTCTTGGCAATGTCTGATTACCCCAATAAGATTGTTGGGAGGCAGGTGCAAAAGTATTAGACATGATTACCTTTTCTTGAATGGTTCGGAAACAACTACCTTGGTTGGTTCCTCGTCGGTAATCAAACCAATAAAGATTGTTATATGCCGTATCTATTCCCGCTGCCGAAAGATAGTCGTTTCTATAATTAGTCAAGCTGTTGAAAGTCTCATGACCCCACTTACACATATTCGGTATGACAACATCGGAAGGATAAGAGTAATTCAGATATGGCTTTATTGTTGCTATCATATCCTTGTTCTCCACAGCATGGGAAAGATACAAAACCGTACTATCGGCAGGATTGAACACCATTTCTTTCGGATTTGGTTTTCCGACTTTCAATAAACTTTGCTGAGCGATAGGTTGAAGCGTCCGTGTATCTATCCGAACGAACTGAGCCTGATAATCATTAGGACAATCAGTGTAGGACACCAATACATTATCTTCAAACAGTCTTTCTATCAAGAAATTCTCGAAACGAGCTTGGTTATGAGTATAGCTCATTCCGAAATAATTTTGAATATTAACCTTTGGGTGGGTAAATAAGGCAAGACTGCCGAGGCTTATCTTTCCAAGCACGACTATATGATTATCTGTCGCGACTACATCACTCAAAGGAAACGGACTTGTGTACATATAATAATCATCACACAGCACTCCTGTGTATATAAACTGTTGATTATCTCCTATGGCAACAATCGCATATTTATATTGTCCGTCTTGATAAGCATCTATTTTCTTTACATCGGATATGTTCGGCAGAACAAATATTTCGATATTATTTGTCGAAAGGTCGAAAAACTCGTCCAACCGAGTCCATGCGACAAATCCGGTATTATTGTTATCTTGTCCGCAAAAGAACAGCCAATCATGCAATACTTTGAAGTCGCTTACGTGATTGATTCCCCCAATTCGTACATATTCAGTCGCTGTTGTACCTTGTGTTGTCTTCAAAAAATTGCCATAAGATGCAGCCGGTATGCTGTATGAAGTTAATAAATTCTTTTCATCAATAGCCCTTGCCAATACGTACGTAGAATCAGGAATGGGTAATGATATTATCCTTTCCGCACTTTTGAAAGGGTACATCTGAGCTTGCGATATATACGAGGCAAGCAAAAGCGAAGCAAGAAGAATGCTTCTGAAAAAATTTGTATTTGTTTTCTTCATTTCTGTTATCGTTTATGAGTTATCGATTTTTGTGCGTTTCCATCTGTTTTAGGTTAGATTAAAGAGGTTCACACATACGGAGAGGCGAACCTCTCTAAGAAATGAAGCGGTTCGTGCCGATGTAATGGATTGAAAAACAAAAAGTATCCATGGCGACACTTATTTTGAACAGGGCAAATATACGAATAATCTTTTTATCCGCAAATATATTTCGGTATATTTTTGCAAAGAAAGTTTCTATCTGTGCAAAAATTGTCTCGTTTTTGCTCATGTCCGGTTTTTTCAAAGATTGAAAACAGGTCGTTTGTGAGGCATAAAACCGAGATGGCGAAAGAAAAATTTCTTTCGCCATCT
>URYG01000337.1 GCA_900551985.1 uncultured Prevotella sp.
CTGAAACCATAACCAAAGCTGCGATAGCTGCAAACATAAACTTCTTCATAATCTTATCTTTTAAAAATTGTTACTAATTGATGTTACTTATTTGTTTGTGGATTCATTGTCGAACCCGCTAATCATAGTCACAATCTGCGTGCCAAAAAGATGAGAAAATTTACTTTGTGTTGATAATCAGGGTTTTATGCGTTTTGTGCCAAAAATGAATGGTGTGGAATGTGAGGAAACTCTGTGGAAATATTCCCCAAAAAGTTGGGGAATGCATGAATAAAAAAAAGGTCCCGACGGGGATGTTACTCCCCGAAGGAACCTTTCTCATATAATAGGAAATGATAAAAACCTATCTTTTAGAGATTCTTGAACTCGATGCCGGTTGCCTCTGAGTAGTCAATAGTAATTGGCTTCTCACGGCTTACTTCCTCGGCAAGAATCTTCTTGCTCAAATCGTTCAGGACGTAATCCTGGATGGCACGCTTTACTGGGCGGGCACCAAACTCTGGGTCGTAACCTACCTCGGCAAGATAACCGATGGCGGCTGGAGTCCAGCGGAGATCGAAGCCCTGAGGCTCCAACATCTTCTTGGCTCTGTTCATCTGCAACTCCACAACCTTGGCAATCTGATTCTTGGTCAATGGCTGGAAGGTGATGATGTCGTCGATACGGTTCAGGAACTCCGGACGGAAGGTCTTCTTCAACATCTCACGGCTTGCGTTGGAAGTCATGATGATGATGGTGTTCTTGAAGTTGACTACACGACCCTTGTTGTCGGTCAATCGGCCATCGTCCAATACCTGAAGCAGGGTGTTGAAGACATCTGGATGTGCCTTCTCTATCTCATCGAAGAGAACCACACTGTATGGTTTGCGGCGAACAGCCTCGGTCAACTGGCCACCCTCATCGTATCCTACATACCCCGGAGGCGCTCCGATCAGACGGGTGACACTGAACTTTTCCTGATACTCACTCATATCAATTCGGGTCATCATCGACTCATCATTGAACAGGTATTCGGCAAGCGCCTTGGCCAACTCGGTTTTACCAACACCGGTAGTTCCGAGGAAGATAAAGCTGGCGATAGGACGCTTAGGATCCTGCAATCCAGCACGAGAACGGCGTACAGCATCACTTACAGCGGTGATAGCCTCGTCCTGTCCGATGACTCTCTTGTGGAGTTCTTCCTCCAAATGGAGCAGTTTCTCGCGCTCGCTTTGCATCATACGGCTTACTGGAATTCCCGTCCAGCGGCTTACTACCTCTGCAATATCGTCGGCAGTAACCTCCTCGCGGATCATCGCCTCACCGCCCTGAGTACTCTTCAGTTGCTTCTGAATCTTCTTGATGTCGTCTTCGAGAGCTACCAGCTTAGAGTAGCGAATCTCGGCTACGCGCTCGTAATTGCCTTCACGCTCCATGCGTTCAGCCTCAAACTTGAGATTCTCCATCTCCTGCTTGTCCTGCTGAATCTTGTTGACGAGTGCTTTCTCGCCTTCCCATTTAGCACGGAAGTCGTGCTCCTTGTCCTTGAGTTCAGCGATTTCCTTGTCGAGTTGCTGAATCTTAGGTTGGTCGTTTTCACGCTTAATAGCCTCACGTTCAATCTCTAACTGCTTCAAGTGACGGGTGATTTCATCCAGTTCCTCTGGCACGGAGTCACGCTCCATACGGAGTTTAGCTGCGGCTTCATCCATCAGGTCGATGGCCTTGTCCGGAAGAAATCTGTCGGAAATATATCTTTCAGACAACTTGACGGCTGCAATGCAGGCATCATCCTGAATACGTACCTTATGATGGTTCTCATAACGTTCCTTAATACCACGGAGGATGCTGATGGCATCTACCTCGTCAGGTTCGTTGACCATGACGGTCTGGAATCTACGTTCCAGAGCCTTATCCTTTTCGAAGTACTTCTGATACTCGTTGAGGGTAGTAGCACCGATGGCTCTCAGTTCGCCACGTGCCAAGGCTGGCTTCAGAATGTTGGCTGCATCCATGGCACCTTCGCCACCGCCAGCACCTACCAAGGTATGGATTTCATCGATGAAGAGGATAATCTGTCCATTGGCATTGGTTACCTCCTTGATGACGCTTTTCAAACGCTCCTCAAACTCACCCTTGTATTTGGCACCAGCCACCAGTGCGCCCATATCAAGCGAATAGAGTTGCTTGTTCTTCAGATTCTCAGGCACATCGCCACGTACGATACGCTCTGCAAGTCCCTCTACGATAGCGGTTTTACCCGTACCTGGTTCGCCGATAAGGATAGGGTTGTTCTTGGTTCTACGAGAGAGAATCTGAAGTACCCGGCGAATCTCTTCGTCGCGACCGATTACTGGGTCGAGTTTGCCGCTTCTGGCCTGTTCAACCAGATTCTTGGCGTATTTTTCGAGACTCTGATAGTTCTCGTCAGCACTTTGACTCTTAACGTTCTGTCCTTGTCTGAGGGCCTGGATAGCAGCTGTCAAATCCTTCTCGTTGGCACCAGCATCCTTCAAGATGCGTGCTGCAGTAGAATTACCTTTGAGGATGGCAAGGAGGATTGGTTCCACGCTGACGAATTCGTCGCCCATCTTCTTGGCGATGTCCTCAGCATTGATAAGAATCTGATTGGTGTCGCCCGAAAGATATGGCTGCCCGGCACCCTGTACACGAGGCAGATGCTGCATCTCCTGTTGTAAGAGCATGGCAATCTGATTGCCGTTCATGCCTAACTTCTGGAAGATATAGTTGGTTACATCAGGTGCTTTCTCGATGATACCACTGAGAAGATGCACCGGTT
>URYG01000338.1 GCA_900551985.1 uncultured Prevotella sp.
TTGTGACAGAGGAAGCATCTTTTTTAAAAGATGAAGAGACGACCGCCGAACAAGCCTCTTTATTTATAGAATTTCTTACCCTTAATGGCCTAGATTCTTTGTGTACCAGTGCGAGCAAGTCTTCACCATTGAATATCGCAATATTTGCGTTTATCAGATATTGGAGAAGAAAGGGCATCCTGGCACCGCAGCATATCGTTAGTGCCAATGCCATTTATCGATTTCTTGCCGATGATTGCCATATACGAAGAGAAGTTACGATAAAATCGTTCAACAATGTCTTCAATCATTGTGAGGACATAAAAAATCAGGAAATGGATGATAAAGTGGCAGATTTCTTTGCCCGTAGATAATTTTTTGTGGGATAAAATATTAATCCTATTTTTCCTAAATGTCCCATGGACGTATTTACCCTATCTTTGCACCCGTAATCAGACAAGTAAAGTCTGGTTGCGGGCGTTTTTCGTTTATAGGAATCCGGTACCGTTCCTGAAACTGAAATTTGGCGAATATCTCGCAGTCCAACCCTTTAACATCATATATTGATATGTTAGGAAAAGCTTATGTGTTTTATCATCCGCAGTATGGCGGATTGAGAGTAGTGAACAACGAGGAAGGTTTGTTCTTTTGCCTCGAGGACCTGGTTGCCATCACTGATATAGGCAGAGATACATTGTTCCCGGTATTAGCCGACACGGAGGGGAAAGTGGTAGATATGTTTGTGGAAGTGGAAACCAAAAAGGTACCGAAGGATTTTCTGCCTCGTCTGTTTTTCGGTGAATTCTTTGGCAATGCTGATAAGGTGGAGCGTAAAGGTAGATTAGCTTGGAGAAGTATGGCATTCGTTGACTCTCTGGTGGTGAGAGATATGACGATAGGCTGTTCGAAAGATCCTGAGCGTAAGTTGTTTTACAAGTGGATCAAGGATTTTATCCAGCCTGTGCTGAAGGAAGAGGAATGCTCTTGGCGTTATGAATGTGTCATGATGAAAAGAGTCTGTTATTACCCTCTAGACAATCCTATGGACATCCGATATGCTGCCGACGGCCTGTATATCAACGATGTGAGAATCAACTAGCATTATTAATCCTATAAACAAGTTTTTACAATGAAACAAGCAGCAAAGAAGCAGCTCCTCAACGCCCAGAAGGTGGACGGAGCTATCATCAGTGAGGAAAACGGTACCATCGCCTTCCGCAAGGCGCCATGGAACGATGCCGAGGTTATCTGCGAACAGCCTAAGGTGATACCGGGCAGAATGGTATGCTCTGGCGAGAAGGGAGGCGACGAGTTCGACTTCAAGCCTTACGAGCATACGGGCGAGAAGATCTTCGAGGAAATCTTCAAGACCAACCACGCCGTGGTGCGCACCACCAAGCGCACGGTGCAGGTGAACTATACCTTCAGCCGAGACCTGGACAAGCAGGACATGCTGCGCTACCTCAAGGCAGAGCACAAGGAACTGATTGCCGGATTCAAGGAGGCAGACATCAAGGGGTGATTAATGATTAATAATTAACAATGGAACATCTTATAGCATATAATCCGTACAAGAATGGCAATAAGGGGAGCGTAAGCTCCCAGCCACTCTCGGTTTACGACAAGACCATCGCTTATCCCTGGATGGCAGACCTGGTAGCTGCCATCCGTGGGGGTAACGATGAACTGAAGAAGCAGCTGCCTTTCCGCTGCGCTCACTACTACCAGTTCCTAGACAACAGACGCTCGCAGAAGAACGCCGTGCCCGAAAGCTTCCTCTTCCAGACCACCATCGACGTGGACGACAAGGAATATGTGGACAAGGCGATAGAGAAGGCACGTGAGCTGAACTGCAGCGACACCATCTGGAAGGGCGCCCTGCTGCACCTGGAGTATTCTGCCCGCAAGAAGCTGCACATCGACATCCGTATGCCCATCGGCATGACTATCGAGGAGACGCAGCGAGCCTATTGCGAGGCGCTGGGCGTGCCCTACGACGAGAGCTGCATCACGCCAGAGCGCATGCTCTTCATCACCGACAAGGAGTCGGAAATCTATCGCTCGCCCCATTGGTACGAGGTGCTGCCGGATGAGGAGATTCAAGCCCGCAGAGACGCTTTTATCAAGCGTGGTTTAACGATTGACGGTAAGGGGACGGCTCGCTACAGCTTGCTTGCCGGGGATTGCAAATCCCCGGAACGCCTAGCGGGAGACTTTCATGGGCAAACACCTAGCGATAGTAATCATAAAGTTCAAAGTGATAGCAATGCTGCTCATGCTGCTCATCTCAGTCCTGCTGGAACTCCTCAGGATGCTGTCGCTGTGGCAACCGGCAAGAACCTCGCAGCCTTCGACCTCTTCCGCAATGCGGCTGGCCTGAAGGACGTAGATATCAACTCCCAAGGCTCCCGTCACTCATCGCTCCTGGCAATCATGAGCGCAGGCGCATCGAGAGTGATGCCCGAAGACGAACTGAAGGCGGTGGTGGCGCAGAAGATGCCTGCCTTCTCGCAGGAGCGTGACTGCCAGCAGCTCATCCACGACTTCTATGCGAAATATGGTGACAGTTCGAAGCCGATGTCGCAAGCCGTGATCCGTATCAATGCCCAGGCAGAGAAGTCCTCGCAGAAGGATGCCGCAGCATTCCAATCCGCAGGTTCCGTGGATTCCGAAGGCGGTACGGATTCCAATGCGGAAGATGAAAAACTCGCTCCGCCTCCGATGCCCGAACATCTCCCGAAACTCGTGGAGCTGCTGCTATCGAAGACCCCGGATATCTACAAGCCTGCCGTGGCACAC
>URYG01000339.1 GCA_900551985.1 uncultured Prevotella sp.
TCTATTACCTTTTGAAGTATTAATTATACCATTAAATTTAGATTGCGTTATTTCAGTATATATTTTGTACTTACAAGCCTTTCCGCCTTCTGCTACCCCCTCCGTCAAACGCAAATAAAGCATTTTGTCAGCATCAACTTTTTCAAAAGTCAGCGTAGGGACAGGCACAACCTCTTGCTGCGAGAAACTAATATCATATCCCTCGCAAGCCACAGGTATATTCTCGAAATACGAATAGAAAATCGACAAGAATTTATCAAGCGTATCAGGTGTGAAGCTACTTTCAAATACAGAAAAATATCGATAGTTGTTACCTACCGATTGCACATTATAAATCACGTTTCCCAACAAGCAGAAACTGTCCGACATCATTTCTACCTTATTACGTCCGTCAGTATCGTCAATTCTTAAACGTGGCACGAATTCGCCGTTCCTTTCAGTTATCAATAGTTTAAGCTGATGCTCATCCTCCGCCACAGAAACAGGTTCACCCTTTGCATTTACAATATGCGGACAACGCACCAACTGATAGCACAAATAAGGATGCTCATACAAGTTGATGTGCTGATCCACCTCACCCCAAACAATCTGAAAACGTTTTTCGCGCATCACATTGTCAATGCTATGAAGCAGTTGGGCTGTATCGTTTTCATAATAACGATAATCCACATCCACAGGATTCATCTTTTCATCCACAACAGTCAGGTACACCCCATCTTTTTCCACATCAAGTTTAAAGAATACTGTGTCACAATATGTTATCTGGGGTTTGCTGAAACCTGCGCTCTCATTCAAAGCCTTTAGTTTTTGAAGTTGCAATAAAAAATCTGTCATAATTGGGAATAATTTATTATTATTATTATTTGTGGGGAGGGCTACAATGTCTACCAACACTTCCTCATCCGCCGGCAGCCACTTCACGGAGCTTAGCTCACCATACGTGAGCCATTGTTTATCTTTTTGCAAAGATACATATTAATTTACAATTTCTATTTCGTCACTAAGAGATTATATGCTACTGATAGGTCTGCATCTTTGGATAGAGTCCCGCTACGAGATTCGCCAACATTCAGCTTGGTTCCTTCCATCTGAGGTCGCGATACATAAATTCTGCTCCACTTACGTGTGCGCCAAGGATAGGGAAAAGCATGGGGACGATGGGCTGGTGTATGTCTTTTGAGACTTGCGAGAGCAAAAGTGCCACGCTTTCGAGTCCGCGACCGAGGTTTGGCATCTTCGGGGCGGTGGTTTTACTGATATCGTACTTCATATTCATCTTGTCGTTTAAAGATTAAACTCTTGATAATGAGCCTTTTAGAGGAAAGAGGATGTGACGATTCTTCCAAATTCCAGTTCTTCCAATTAATTTTCAATGGGTTGCGCTTTGCTTCTTTATATATATAACTACTTAATAATCAATTAATTATATAATATATAAAGAGAGGGTTTGTATGTGCGTGGCCTTATTGGAATCTGGAAGATTTGGAATATTGGAAGATTCGTTTTTCCTGATTGGCTGCATTTGTGAATGCTTTGCCGAAACTTGTTCTTCGAGGATTTTATGTATGATAAGGAAACAATCAAGGAAAACAGCCTCTTTTACTCCCGAAAACAGCCTGATTATGATTGCAGACAGCCTGTTTATGAGAGCAAATAGGGCATAAAAAACTTCCATACATCGATCATAAAGAATCTGCCGCCATGCCAAGAATTTTCTATATGAGCACGTTTCTTCTATTCTGTAGGTTTCACCACAGCTCTCCACTCCATAAACTGCTTGGTCGTTTCTCCGCTATGATGGTTGAGGAAGATACTGTGGGCGGTGTCGAGCGCAGCAATCGCCTTCATGTCCTCAGCATCAAGTTCGAAGTCGAAGAGATTCAGATTCTCTTCCATTCGTTCCTTGTGAACGGTTTTCGGGATGATGATAACATCGCTCTGCAACAGCCAGCGCAAGGCTACCTGTGCGGCAGTCTTTCCATATTTCTCGCCAATCTGGGTGAGGGTAGGGTTGGTGAACAGTCCGTTCTGACCTTCTGCCAACGGAGCCCACGCCATGAGCTTTGTTCCAAACTCATCCATGAATTTTCGGGTCTCGTGCTGTTGGTTGAACACATGCGTCTCCATCTGGTTCACCATCGGCGCAATCTCCATGTTGGAAGCCAGGTCTATGAGGTGATCAGGGAAGAAGTTGCTCACTCCGATGGCACGAACCTTTCCTGCCTTATAAGCTTTTTCCAAGTCACGATAGGCACCGTAGCGGTCGCAATAAGGCTGGTAGAGGAGCATCAGGTCTATATAGTCGGTCTGCAGTTTGCGCAGACTCTCATCGATGCTCTTCATGGTCTGTCCCTCGCCATAGTTGGAATGCCAGACCTTGGAAACGAGGAAAATCTCATCACGATTCACGCCGCTCTTCTTCCATGCGTTGCCCACGGCTTCCTCGTTGAGATAAGCCTGTGCAGTATCTATCATCCGATAGCCCACGCTGAGAGCATCCAGCACACAACGCTCACACTCTTCAGGTTCCACCTGATAAACACCATAACCCAGTTGTGGCATTTCCACGCCATTGCTTAACTTTATTTTCTTCATAATTGTAAAATCATATTTCTGTTGTATTATTATATTGAGTTTTTATCCCTTAAATAGCTTTTCCCAACTCGTATGCTTCCTGCAATTTGCTGTTGCCCTCAATAGTGCGTGGAGCATCAACGCCTCCGCAGAACAGAGTGCCGGCAAGATGGCTTTCAGGATAGCAGTCTATCCAGCCAG
>URYG01000340.1 GCA_900551985.1 uncultured Prevotella sp.
GATAATTTCTGCCCTTGCTGCCAGTCTTTACAGTCTTGTCAAACACGATGACCAGATGTGTATCGATGTTGATGTCCTGGTCATTCTCCTGAGGATAAAAACTGACTGGAGTCTGTGCCATCAGGTTCATACATGTGATGAAACCTGTCATTGAAATAAAGATTCGTTTCATATCAATAGCCTTTAATGTTGTTTTAGGGTGCAATATTACGAAAAAATACCGAAATAACGTATTTTTTGGGTGGAAAAATGATTTTTATTTTGGATGCGCAAAATGACAGCATCCTTTGTCTGCCATACGGATTTTTGATAATGGTGCAGCCAAGGTAGTTGCAATATGCAGGAAGACTCCTTAGTCAGAGCATCGCAGATAAGAAACAGAAAGAAACAACTCAAAATATAATGAAGTAATATGAATAATTACTTCATTATATTATAGGTTAAGTTTAAATCTTTCCTTAAACATATCCATCTCTCTTCCTGGGATTTGAAGCTGAATGGCTAAATTCTCCCATTTGCTCACTGCCGCTTGAACCTTCTGGATGATGTTTTCTGCATCCTCCTTCTTTATCATATAGCTCTCGCATGAATCAAGCAGAACATGGATGTCTGCCTTGTTGGAAGATTCGTTGATCAGAAGACTCTGATATTCATTGAGAGTCGGGTTCATATCATAGGCGGGTGACAGCGTCCATCCTTTTGGAGTGAGCAGAAAACCATGGTTTCTGAAGTGGTCATCAGAATTTCCAATGCAGATGTTGAAAGCTACCCTTCGGAAGAGTTCCTGAAGGTTTTTCTCTACGTCGCAGCAACCTTGGAGGATGAAATCAACTATATCTAGATAACCGTACCCCCCTTGTGCATTATCACCATCCTTTAATCCCAGCAGAGACATGGATGACGCAAAATGTATTCTCTTGGCTTCATCAGTTCTGTCAAATCGTCTGGACAGGAGCGTGTGATATTTTCCCAGTCCCCCTAACACCCTGGTTTGAGCTACCTGTATTCCTGCCCTTTGAGCGAGAAGATGAGAAAAGTGTTCCCAAAGTCCTGTGTCATAGTCATCCTTGCGCGAAGGGAACTTAGCTATGCATAGATTGCCTTTTTCATCCAAGACACCAGCCTTAGGTCTTGCGCCACCTAATGAGGTACCGGGTTGGATAAGCTGTGCTATCCACTTTTTCTCAGGCAGCGTATCATTCTCTTCAGATTTTTCCACTTCCTGACTGGCATGAATCAGTTCTCTGATTTCTGTTAGTGGAGGTATCTTGAGAGATGGTGACACATTGATATAATCACCTTCCATTTGCCTCTTAAACCTAAATCCACCCATTCTGGTGAAGTCATCAATGCCCTTGAGGTAATCGAATGAGGAAAGAGCTCTGATAGCTCTCTTCTCTTCTGAAGCCTGTATCTGTTCTCTTCTTTTGAGCAAGGTACGCCCCCACCTATCAGGCAATGCATCAGAAAAGCATCCGAAAATATCACTTCCTGGCTGGGTATATTGCATGCCAGGGTAGTTGTTGATGTCTTCCGAAAGCTTGATTCCGGCATGAACCTTAAGCCAATTCTCATCAAACTTAAAGGCGTAGCTGTCAGAGCCGCGCAATTTTTCATAGCACAGCTCACCCACCAGTTCAGGACTGACGAGCCAGTTAAAATCAGCGTAAACCAATAGTCGTTCCATTCCTATCCCTTTTTAGTAGCTCTTTGACGATTCTTCAGTCCCATATCCTGCAATGCCCTTCCAAGCTTGTCATCCTTTGCCAAGAGCAAGATGTCATCATCCAATTGAAGAGCATAGAGTACACGCAGGTAGATTCCGATGGAAACCGTTGGTAATCCCTTCTCCACCTTACAAAGTGTAACTTCTGAGCATGTTGCTCTTTCTGCAACTTGAGCCATGCTCAGGTTGCGGCGTAATCTGGCAAGCTTGATCTGCTCGCCCACGATTTCCATTTTCTGAATCAACTTCCTAGGAAGTTTGTTAGCCATTGTATTCTTTGTCATTGCCTTAAACCCAATTATAATATGCAAATATACACAATAAGCTTCATTATAAGCTGGGTTAGCCTAAAGTTTTATAGATAATTAAGGATATGTTTTCAAAGTAATGAGCTCACTTATCCTACTCAACCCTTAAAACAGAGAGATAACTTTTTATATGAAAACTCTCATTTTCTCAAATATATTTTATAATTTTGTATGCAAAAACTCGAATGGTATAATATGACAAGAGGAAAACGACAAAATACAGAAGTCTGCCGGCATCACTGCCAGCAGACTTCCCTTTTCACTAACACAGAACTAAAAATCTTGTCAAGTATTTACTAATTATGCAATTTCTTCTGAAACTAAAATAAGCATAAGTACTTTTCTGATAACAATATCCCTATTATTCCTGTATAACGCTTACAAAAGGAACTGTATTATCTCTACTATTCAACAATAGCCTGCTGTTCTGTAGCTACTGGAGTCTCTTCTGTAGTATTCTCTGTTGTTGTCTCTGTAGCATTCTCTGTTGTTGTCTCTGTTGGAGTTGCTTCTGTAGTTGCCTCTGTGGCATTCTCCTGCTGGGTAGAATCCTCAACACCAGCCTGTGGTTGGATAGGAGTACCAACAGCCAATGTATCTGAAGGAGCATCTGGAGCTACTGTATCAACAGGAGCAACCTGAGCGTTACTTACCATTTTGCTTGATGCAAAAACGTTGCTTACTGAAACCATAACCAAAGCTGCGATAGCTGCAAACATAAACTTCTTCATAATCTT
>URYG01000341.1 GCA_900551985.1 uncultured Prevotella sp.
GGAGAAGACTCCTATCTCTCTGCACTGCTGCTTTCAGGGCGTATTGGTGTAAAAAGGAGTGAAGCCTTTTCCCCCTTTACTTTTTTCCCTTTTTACTTTTTTCCTTTTTTACCTTTAAAAACTTCTCGTATGCCTCATCCCATGCCTCCTTGTTCTTTGGCTCGAATTTCTTGAGCTCCAGCGAGTTGGCGATGATTTGGCGCATTTCCCAGATATCCTTGACCATTCCTGATGCCTTTGCCTGCAACATGATGTTGCCGATGGCGGTACCTTCCTGAGGACCTGCGAGAACGGTGACACCGCAGCTGTCGGCAGTAAACTGGTTGAGATATTGATTGAGCGAACCGCCACCGATGATGTGGAGCACGTTGAGCTCGATGTCTGCAAAATCCTTCAGCCAGGTGAAAATCTGACGATAACGGAGGGCAAGACTCTCGAAGATGCAGCGGCAGAATTCGCCATAGCTCTGAGGAACGTGCTGACCGGTCTTCTCGCAGTACTGCTTGATAGCTTCTACCATGCTCGATGGGTTGGCGAAACAGGCATCATCTGGGTTGATGATGCTCTGGAAGGCAGGCTGCTTCATAGCTTCGGCAATCAGCTCTGCATGGCCCAGACTCTTCATATCCTTCTGGGTGGCAGCAGCTTCGTCTTTCCATTCCTTGCGGCAACGCTCGTAAATCCACATGCCGCAGATATTCTTCAGGAATCGGGTAGTGCCCTCAATGCCGCCCTCGTTGGTGAAGTTGAGTTCATAACTCTTCTCATTGATGATGGCGTTCTTGGTCTCGATACCCATCAGACTCCAGGTGCCGGAACTCAGATAGGCAAATTCTTCGTTTTTGGCAGGTACGGCAGCTACTGCGCTGGCGGTATCATGACCTGCTACGGCGATGACAGGAACGGCATTCAAGCCCGTCATCTTCTGCACCTCTTCGGTGAGTGTGCCGATGATAGACGCAGGGTTGGTCATCTTGCCAAACTGCTCTCTCTTCAGTCCGAGACTTTCCACGAGATCGTTGTCGAGGTCGCCCGTCATCGGGTTGAGAATCTGAGAAGTAGATGCTACGGTATATTCGCAGATGGCGTTACCGGTGAGCATATAGCTCAAGGCATCAGGGATAAAGAGAATCTTGTCGGCATTCTCAAGCGCCACGTTTCCAGCCTTTCGCATGGCGTAAATCTGGAAGAGCGAATTGAAGTTCATGAATTGGATTCCCGTCTTCTCATACACCTTCTCCTTGCTGATTTTCTCGTCGAAATATTTCTCCATTACGCCGAAGGTATGAGGGTCGCGGTAGGCAAGTGGGTTGCGGAGAATATCTCCGTTTTTATCTACATATACGAAGTCGCATCCCCAGGTATCGATACCGATGCTTTCGATGTGGATACCGCGCTGCGCCACGAGTTTCAGACCTGCGATGATCTCATAGAAGAGGGCAAAGATATCCCAGTAGAAGTGATTGCCGGTTTCGATGAGTCGGTTGTCGAAGCGTGTCAGTTCTTCCAAATCGAATTTGCCATCTGATAAGCTTCCCAGGATGGTTCTGCCACTGGTAGCGCCCAGATCTACGGCAAAGAAGTATTTCTTCTGTTCCATATTTTTAGAATGTATTTTAAGTTATTGTTATTTACTATTGTTATTTGTTTACGATTGCAAAGATAGGGGGAATGTGCAAGATGGAACAAGAGAAAATGATATTAGAGCCTAGGTTTTTGGCGAAGGGTCAAGAATCTCAATGAAATATCAAAAATTTAAGTTTTTATTCTTCATCGGAGATTTTTCTTCATCGGATTACGCGGAGTTAACGGAACAAACTTGCTCCCGGATTACGCACGAATTTAGACGGAATGTAGTTAGGGTTCCGTTAACCCTACGTAATCCGATGAATAAAAGCTCTTTTATCGGGTTGTGTTTCTGAAATCAGACGGTTTCATGCCCGTCTGGCTCTTGAATTTAGCCGAGAAATAATCTGGTGATTCGAAATTGAGGCGATAGGCAATCTCCTTGATGCTCTCATCGGTGGTAGAAAGCAGCTCCTTGGCTCTCTGCAGTTTCAGCGTCTGCTGGTAGAGCGCCGGGGCGAAGCCGGTATGCTCCTTGAAGAGCTTGCGGAACGAAGAGTAGCTGATGCCTAGTTCCTGGGCTATCTCCTGGATGGTGAGTGTATCCTCAAGAGATTCACGGATGCGCAGGCGTGCCCTGTTGATGATATCCACATGCTTGGAATCCTTGCTCAGGATGAGGTTTCTCTCCAGGGAATACATCTTTCCGATGAGATGGTTTACGATACCCGCCATGGTCTGCTGAGCGTATGCAGCCTCCTCCTGCGCCGTCTTGTAAGCCTCCTCATACAGACTGATGATCTCGTTGCTGTAGCCCACGTGATAAATCGGCTTTTCTGGGGAAAGGAATCCTGCCTTTACACGGTCGTCGATATTCTTTCCCTTGAATCCGATCCAATAGCTTTTCCATCCCTTGGTACCTGATGGATGATAGGTATGCCATTCGCCGGGAAAGAGCAGGAAGATGTCTCCAGCCTTGATCTTTGTTTCCGGTAGGTGGGCAGAGCGGAACACTCCTTCACCTTCCGGCTGGTAGAGGAGCTGGTATTCATCGAGGGTTCTTCCCTTCTGGATATCGAAGTAATATCCATCGGCATGTCCCTTGGTAGGATATTCTTCTCCCGGGGCGATTTCCTCCCGTCCCACTATTAAATAACCTTATTTTTCATAGAATAAAATC
>URYG01000342.1 GCA_900551985.1 uncultured Prevotella sp.
ATGATTAAGAAACAAGGAACGATATTGATTGTTGATGACAACCGCAACATTCTTACTACGGTGAGGATGCTGCTGGAACCCATATTCGATGGCATCATCACCATCGCCAACCCTAACTCCATCCCAGCCAAGCTGAGAGAGGAGCACCCCGACGTGGTGCTGCTCGACATGAACTTCTCCAGCGGAATCAATTCGGGAAACGAGGGACTGTACTGGCTCAGGGAAATCAAGAGCCTCAGCCCGAAAACCGAGGTGGTGCTCTTTACCGCCTATGCCGACATCCAACTTGCCGTAACAGGCATCAAGGAAGGTGCCGCCGACTTCATCGTGAAGCCTTTTGAAAACGAGAAGATGATCCGCACGCTGATAGAGGCTAGGGATAAGAACAAGGCTGTGGATAACGCTATTGGCAAAAAAGGTGGAAAACCTGGTGGAAAAGATGCACAAAGTGCTATGTATTGGGGAGATACAGAAGTTATGAACAATTTGAGAAGCATTGTGGAAAAGGTTGCCACAACCGATGCAAACATCCTCATTACGGGCGAAAACGGAACAGGTAAAGAGGTGTTAGCCAACGAAATACACCGTTTATCCACAAGATGTGGGAAAAAGATGCTGCCTGTGGATATGGGAGCCATTACGGAAACCCTTTTCGAGAGCGAACTCTTCGGTCATGTAAAGGGTGCTTTTACCGATGCTAAGGTGGATAAACCGGGCAAATTTGAGCTTGCCGACGGCAGTACCATTTTCCTGGATGAAATAGGAAACCTATCCTATGGTCTTCAGGCAAAACTCCTTACCGCCCTGCAACGCAGAAGCATCGTAAGAGTGGGCGGAAGTACGCAGATTCCCATCAACGTGCGACTGGTTTGCGCCACCAACCGCAACCTGCAGCAGATGGTGAACGATGGCGAATTCAGAGAGGATCTGCTCTATCGCATCAATACCATCCATCTGGAATTGCCTGCCCTGAGACAGAGAAAATCAGACATCGTTCCGCTGGCAGAAAGATTCCTCCGTCAATATGGCGATTTATATAATAAGGTGAATCTCCGTCTTTCGGAAGAAGCTGAGAAAAAACTTACCAGTTTGCCATGGTACGGTAACATCCGTGAACTGCAGCACGCCATCGAGAAAGCCGTGATTCTATCTGATGGCGGAATGATTTCTGCCGAAGATATTGACGGCGGAAACCAGCAGAAAAGAGAGAAACCCCTGGAAGAGGTTCAGACGCTCGACGAGATGGAGAGCCGAATGATAGAGAAAACCATCAGGGAATGTGAGGGAAACCTGTCGGTGGTAGCCGCAAGGTTAGGTATTTCCCGCCAAACGCTTTATAATAAGATTAAGCGATATGGATTATAAACTAATTATAATTATCGTGCTTTTGCTCGTGGCTGTAGTAGGTTACATTCGCCTCTACCGCCACTATCGCCGCAACATCAAGAAGGTAACCTTCCTTTTTGATGCGATAGATAATGGGGATTTCTCCTTCAGTTTTCCTACGGAGAAGAGGTTTAAGGAAGATAATATTCTGCATCAATCCCTCAACCGAATCAAGCTCTTCCTGCAACATACGAGAGAGGAGCAGATGGATCGGGAGAAATATTACGAGCAGATTCTGAATGCAGTAGATACGGGCATACTGGTGGTAGATAGTCATGATAATATCCTGCAGTACAACCAGGCAGCCCTCCGGTTGCTCGATACGGATGTGCTTACCCACATGAACCAGGTAAAAGGGAAACTGAAGGATGAACACTTGGCAAAGCATGAGACGCAAGCCATGCTGAAAGACAAGCACGTGCGCATCATCGCCCTGAGCGACGTGAGCCACGAGCTGAGCAATCAGGAGGTGGATTCTTGGATCAAACTGATTCGTGTGCTGACCCATGAAATCATGAATACCATCACGCCGGTTACTTCCTTGAGCGAGACTCTGCTTACCCGAGTTACAGAGGATAAAGACTTGAAGCAAGGCTTGGAAACCATCCACAAAACAGGAACCGAACTGTTGGCTTTCGTCAATAACTATCGCCGTTTCACCCATGTTCCCCAGCCTCAGCCTGCTCTCTTCTATGTGGAACCATTCCTGGAAAGAATGGCGTTGCTCTGCAACCACGAAGTAGAGATTTCGGTTACTCCCAAGGATTTGCTGGTTTACGCCGATGAGAGCCTCCTCTCTCACGTAGTAACGAATCTTCTGAAGAATGCCGTAGAAGCTTTCAAGGAAAAGGAAAAATTATCATTTATCCGTCTCCATGCCTATGCCAATGCCCAGGAATCCATTATCATCGACGTGAGCAACAACGCCGGTCTCATCCCCGAAGATGTAGCCTCCCACATTTTCATCCCGTTCTTCACCACGAAGCCGGAAGGAAGCGGAATCGGTCTCTCCCTTTCCCGCCAGATTTTGCGAGTAAGCGGCGGCAGTCTCTCGCTCCATCAGGACAAAGCACAGGGAATCACCACCTTCCGCATCATCATCCCATAACATAAACACATTTTTACTAGAAAAGTTTGGTGCTTATCCATAAAAATCGTATCTTTGTCCCCACAAATACAGAAGATTATGGCATTCGAAAAGGAAATCAAGGAATACGAGGATTTGAGAGGAAAATATCAAACCCTTATTATCAATAAAATGGATAGAGAAGAGTACATCAAATATAATGAAGTACTCTTCTCTACCCATTCGTGCGCCATTGAAGGCAACTCATTCTCCGTAGATGATAC
>URYG01000343.1 GCA_900551985.1 uncultured Prevotella sp.
CTGAAACCCCGATAAACACTGGGGGTGTGGGAGGTGAAGAGTGGTGGTGCACTCTTCACCACTCTTCACCTCTCTTCACCCAAACCATTTGTAAGCGGCTCCGCGTTTATACCATTGTAGTCTTCTCATTTATTCGTACCTTTGCACCATAATTTTAAAATCATACGAATTATGACAGCAAACGAACGTTTTGAGAAGGCCTGGAATTCCTTTTTGGTCTATCTGAACCGAAATCCCAAGGCTCAACTTACTCCTTTCTTGAAGGAGAGACATGTAAATCATCGCACCATGATGAACTGGATGAGTGAAAAAGGATATTCAGTTTTGCGTGCCAAACAGGAAATCCGACAAGCCCAGGAAGCAGCCCGTAGAGAAAAGGCAGAAGCATCAACATCAAGTACAGGCATGATGTTCGTGCCAATGGAGCCTCCTACCATAGATATTCCTGTGGAAGACCTCCTTTATGGCATAAACATAACCTTTCCAAATGGAACTTTAGTTTCCGTTAAAAAAGGATGTGCCAAGTCTGTAATGGCGTTAATGAAACTTTATGAAAAGGAGGATGCGGTATGTTTGGATTGAATGAAAGTACCCAGTACTATGTCTGCCAGAGATACGTACGAATGAACATGGGCATAAATGGCTTGTATCAGATAGTGAGAACCGAGATGGAACTTCCGCCACTTGGTGGTGCGGTATTCATCTTCTTCTCCAAGAACCGCCAGCAGGTAAAAATGCTCAAATGGGATGGCGACGGTTTCTTGCTCTACCAGAAACGACTGGAGCGTGGCACCTTTGAATTACCATTCTTTGATCCCCAAAGCAAACAATGCAAAATGCCGTACAAGACGCTATCTGCCATCATGAGCGGAATTTGCCTGAAAAGTATGAGATATAGGAAACGGCTTAATCTGTAGGTGCGCAAGGTTATACTTAAAGAACTGTGTATCAATAAGATAATAAAAATAAATATCTAAAAATCCTTGCATATCTCGATATTTTTTCGTACCTTTGCACTATGAAAAAGGACGAAATTATAGTACTTTTAAAGGAACAGCTTCAGCTTGCAAACGAACAGCTTCAGCAAGCTAATGCTACAGTGGGTTCGCTGACTGCACAGGTCAACGAACTCATTGAACGTATAAAGTCATTAGAAGAACTACTCGTCCAGAAAGGGATCACCATCGACAAGGTGAATCGTCAGAACAAGGCACTCGGCAAGCTTGTTTCAGGCAAGAAGTCCGAACGTCAGGAGAAGAATCCACAAGACTCGATGACTCAGGAGGAATTTGACAAGAAGAAAGAAGAGCAGGCCGAAAAGAGAAAGGCACGCAAAAACAACGGTGCCAAGCGTGACATGCATTGTGAGATGGAAGAGGTGCATGTTACGATAGACCCTGTCATGGATGCAGAACTTTTGAAGACGTTACGTCTCTTCGGTACTCGTACCTGTGTGCGTTACAGTATGGAACCCATCAAGTTCATCAAGACCGTGTATCACATCAACACTTATACGGATGGAAGTATCCTGTACCCAGGGAAAACTCCGCCGGCTCTGATGTTGAATTCTTCCTATTCACCTTCCTTTGCAGCAGGTCTCATGCAGATGCGGTACATCTATTCCATGCCGGTGGAGCGAATCACCAGATACTTTGCCGACAATGGGTTTACGTTAAGGAAATCCACGGCAAACAAGCTGATTGCCAGAAGTGCCGATGTGCTGGAAAACTTCTATAAGGCTATCTGTCAAGTAGTGTTGCAGCAGGATTATGTTACGGCAGACGAGACTTATCATAAAGTTCTGCTGACCAAGATAAAACCTACGGACAAGGGATCGAAGAAAGGCTACCTCTGGGCAGTAAGTGCGCCTAAACTGGGACTTGTCTTCTTCGTATATGAGGATGGTTCACGTTCTGAACAGGTCATACTTAACATATTCTCGGAATATAAAGGTACAATACAGAGTGATGCGTACGCTCCATACCGGAAGCTGGAATCGGATGCTTATCCGGGCATTATGAGAATCGCCTGTCTGCAGCATGTCAAGAGAGACTTCGTCGACTGTGGCAAGGAGGACAAGGATGCACAGGAAGTCGTAGATATCCTCAACAGGTTTTATCGAGAAGACAAAAAGCATAAGGTTGGGGTAAATGGTTGGACCGTTGAAGACCATCTGGTCTATCGACAGTCATATGCACCAGACATTTTGCAGGATTTATTAGAGAAACTGGAGGAAATATCTTCCAGGAAGGATTTACTGCCCAAGTCTCCCTTGGCGCAAGCGGTCGGCTATGCCCTTAATGAATATAGTGCCATTTGTGACATCTTCAAGAGAGGTGATACGGCTCTCGACAACAACTACATTGAGAGAATCCAGAGGTACATATCGCTGTCGAGAAGAAACTCAATGTTCTTTGGTTCACACGAAGGAGCAAGACACGGAGCCATTCTGTATTCTATCGCCATCTCATGCAAACTGAATAACATCAATCTGTTTGAATATATTGGTGATGTCATAGAAAAGACCATTGAATGGCAACCGAATACCCCACTGGAAAAATACAGAGACTTACTTCCTGATAGATGGAAAAAGCAGTAACAGCATTTATTTAATCAGCTGTTACTGCTTTTTTGAATTATGCAAGGTATAAACGCGGAGCCGCTTACCATAGAAGTATCATTATTTCACTTTTTCTTTACCAGATACTTCATTCCATCTGCAAATCTCTTGTGT
>URYG01000344.1 GCA_900551985.1 uncultured Prevotella sp.
ATCTCGATATGGTGCGCCGCCGCAAGCACGGTTATCTCGAAGCACTCCGTGAGAACCGCATCCCTATCGACCGCAATCTGGTGGTATGCGACAAGATTGACTTCGACGTGGCGCGCAATGCCACGCTCCGACTCCTGGAAGGTGAGAATCCGCCTGATGCCATCCTCGCCTTCAATGATATCATCACCTATGCAGCCTTCGATGCCATCAAGTCGAAAGGTCTGCACATTCCGGAAGATGTGGCTATCATCGGATTCACCGATGGGGATACTGCCGCCTTCGTAACCCCTCGCCTCACCGCCATCATGGACCAGGCACACGTGCAGGGCACCAAAGCCTGCCAGCTCCTGATGAAGAGCATCAATGGCGATGAGAAAATCTACAAGGAGGTGGTGCCGATGATTCTCAAAATACGTGAAAGTTCTGAAAAGAATCTCGTGAAGAATCCATAGTTTTCCACAACTATGGATTCTGCCATATTCTTAAAACTCTAAAAAATATATTCTCAAAACTCTAAACAGATATATTCTCAAAACTCTAAACAGATATATTCTCAAACCTCTAAACAGATAAGTATATCCTATAAAAACAAGCTTGAAATGAAACTAATAAGAAGAAATCTTTCCAGATGCATCCTGATCCTAGTCTGCTGGATGCTCTCCATCGCTTCAGCCAGTGCCTTCGGTACGTATGGTTCGATGGAATTCAATCGCCTGACCAATCGTGACGGATTGAGCAATACGCAGGTGAATGCAATACTGAAGGACAGTCATGGCTATGTATGGTTGGGTACCCAGTCGGGACTCAACCGCTTTGACGGCTTCCGCATGAAGACCTTCTTCTGCGATGTCAACAATCCCCATTCCATTCCCAACAATCTGGTAGATGAGGTTCAGGAAGATATCCATGGCGATCTGTGGATACATACCTCTGTGGGCTATAGTGTCTTCAGATATGATACCGAGCAGTTCGACCGCAAGCCCGAGGCTCAGCTCCAGAAGATAGGCGTGGAAGGCGGGCTCCAGAAAGTCTTCATCGACTCTAAAAAGAATATGTGGATCAGCGCGTATGGCAAGGGTATCTATTTCGTAGATGCCCAGCATCAGACTGCCTATCTTTTTCCTTCCTCCCCGAAGGCTTCCCGGAAAGCTTCCCCGAAGGCTTCCCGGCAAGCTTCCCGCAACAGCTTGCCTGATTCCCAGGTAAGCTGCATCCGTGAACACAAGGGGCAGGCGCTGGTTACCTTTGTTGATGGCAGCATCTACCGCCTCGACGGCTATGCACAGGAGGTGGTATGGAAGGATCGCTTCATCGCCTCCCATCATCTTTCTACCGATCAGCTTCCTTTTACCTTCGTAGATAACAAGGGCAACTACTGGGTGGCTTCCAATGTGGGTACCTATGTCTATGGTCAGGCTCAGAAGAAATGGTTTATGAGCGGAGCCAGCTTCCTGGCTTCCGTGGGCATCGTGGTGCCTCCGTCGGTGGGCAAGGTTCTGCTCAAGGATGTGGCTTTCGATTCCAGGGGCAGGGTGTGGTTTGCCACCGATCATAATGGCCTGTTCCTCGTAGATTACGGCAGGAAGATTTTCCGCCAGTTTCTATACGATCCGAACAATCGTACTTCCATCTCCGACAATGCACTCCTGCGTGTCTATGTAGATGACAGGGATGCCCTCTGGGTGGGATCCAATAAGAATGGTGTGAGCTATTATTCGGCGGCAGCCACCAAGTTCTATACCATTCCGCTGGGCGATGTATGTACCATCACTCAGGACCGGAACGGAGTTCTGTGGTGCGGAACCAATGATGCGGGCATCGTGGCGTATCATCTGGGCACCGGACAGACCACCCGTTTCCATTCGTCAGAAACGGGACTGGGCTCCGAGGTGGTGGTCAGCAGTACCACCATGCGCGATGGCTCACTCTATTTCGGCACCTATAATGGCGGACTTGCCTGCTATTCCCATGGCGTGTGGAAATCCTATCATGCCGGCACCAGTGGACTCTGCAGCAACAGCGTGTGGTGTCTCACCGAAACGCCCGATCATCGCCTGCTGATAGGTACCCTGGGCGGAGGATTCCAGATCTTCGATCCTGCCACCGGGAAGTTTGCTACCTATCATACCGGCAATTCCAAGCTGTCTTCCAATTATATCAGCTCCGTCTTCATGCAGAATGCCCATCAGGCGCTGCTGGGACATTCCCAGTATATGTCGGTCTTCGATTTCCGAAATGGCAAGATACAGAACCTGGATCATTCCTTTGGCGGAAAGCCATTCATCAGTCCGTCGGTCAACTATGCCATGCTCGATAGTCGCGGACTTCTCTGGGTAGCTACCCCTTCCGGCATCGCCATGTATGATACCCATTCCGACCAGATGGAGTCTATCAATGATCTGAATGGCACGCCGGGGGCGGTGGGTTGTGCCGTCATCGAGGACAAGCAGCACAACATCTGGCTGGTTTCCGAATATGGGGTTACTCATGTCAATGTAGAGAAAGACAAGGATGGCAGTTGGAACCTGAAGATGACCAATTACAATTCTCTCGACGGATTGCAGGAGAGGCAGTTCAACTATCGTTCTGTCTGTCTGCTGCATAGTGGCGATATCGCCGTAGGAGGTCTGGATGGCGTGAACATCATCAGCCCTCGTACCACCTTCACCTGCAGGGT
>URYG01000345.1 GCA_900551985.1 uncultured Prevotella sp.
GATAGCGTCACCTACAGTAGCAATCTTCTCAGCCTTATCGTCTGGGATAGAGATAGAGAACTCCTTCTCGAACTCCATGATCAACTCTACAGTATCCAAAGAATCTGCACCGAGATCATTTGTGAAGCTTGCCTCTGGCTTAACTTCTGCCTCATCAACACCGAGCTTATCTACGATAATTGCCTTTACTTTGCTTTCAATTTCTGACATAATTGTAACCTTTAAAATGTTTATAATTCAATTTCTAATTAAAAATCCGGGTGCAAAGGAACACTTTTTTTTTGATATAAACAAATATTTCAGCAAAAAAAGTGCTTTTCGGTGCACAAACACCCCCAAATTGTGCATCTTTTTCGCCTTTTTTCGCTTTTTTGTTGGCTCTTTAAGATTATTTTGTTACTTTTGTACGGTATTAAATCAAATTGTTCAAACCATATGACATTTACAGAAAACGCTAACAAGATTTTTAATCAGGCGATAGCCGATTATCACATCAAAGACAACATTGATACTCCTATCAATAATCCATTCGAGGAAGGTACCATCGAGAACCGTCTCTACCTCAAGTGCTGGATCGATACCGTTCAGTGGCATTTCGAGGATATCATCCGCGACCCTCAGATCGACCCTGCAGAGGCACTCGTCTTGAAGCGCAGAATCGATAAGAGCAACCAGGACCGTACTGATCTCGTAGAGCAGATTGATTCTTACTTCCGCGAGGTTTACAAGGATGTAAAGGTGCTGGATGATGCACGCATCAATACCGAAAGTCCTGCATGGGCAGTTGACCGTCTCAGCATCCTTGCCCTCAAGATCTATCACATGAAGGAGCAGGTGGAGCGCCCTGAGGCTTCTGAAGATCACAAGGCTAAGTGCCAGGCTAAGCTCAACGTACTCCTCGAACAGCAGGTGGATCTTTCTACTGCCATCGACCAGCTCCTGGAGGACATCGAGGCTGGAAGAAAGTACATGAAGGTTTATCGACAGATGAAGATGTACAACGATCCTTCTACCAACCCTGTACTCTACAAGAAGTAAACCCGCATCAATCAGAATAGGAGCAGAGTAGGCTTTGTTTTTACCATAAAAGCGAAGCCCACTCTGCTTTACACCTTATTATATATATAAAGAGACTAAAAAAGATGAAGACAGAGCATATTCTCGTTATTAGATTTTCGGCCATGGGTGACGTTGCCATGACTGTACCTGTGATTTATTCATTGGCAAAGCAGTATCCTCACGTAAGAATCACCGTGTTAAGCCGTTCCTTTGCTCGCCCGTTCTTCGAGAATCTTGCCCCGAATGTCGGTTTCATGGAGGCTGACCTCAAGGGGGAATATAAGGGTGTAAAAGGTCTCAATGCACTCTATCGCCGGCTCATCGCCAAGCAGTTTACTGCGATAGCCGACCTTCATAGCGTTTTGCGCTCCAGCTATCTGCGCATGCGCTTCAACCTCTCCAACTTCAAGGTGGCACATATCGACAAGCATCGCAAGGGAAAGCGCAAGCTGGTGGCTTCCTCCGGCAAGGTGATGGAGAAGCAGCCTTCTTCCTTCCAGAATTACGCCGATGTCTTTGCCAAGTTGGGTTATCCTGTACAGATGGACTTCACTTCTCTCTTCCCGGAAGAAGGAGGAGACCTGAGTCTGCTCCCTGAGCAAGTTTTCCAGGTTACTGTTGATAACAGCAAGGATAAATCCACAGTTATCAACAAGGATGCTCATAACCCAGCGGAACCTTGGATAGGTCTGGCTCCATTCGCTGCCCACGAAGGCAAGATCTATCCGGTACAGCAGATGGAGAAGGTAGTAGAGCGCCTGATTCACAATCATCCTCACTGTCGCATCTTCCTTTTCGGAGGCGGAAAGACCGAAACTCCTGTGATGGATGCCTGGGAAGAGAAATATCCACAGGTGGTGAATGCTTCAGGCAAGCTCCATGGCATTTCCGACGAACTCATCCTGATGAGTCATCTCCGCCTGATGATCAGTATGGACAGCGGCAACATGCATCTGGCATCGCTGGTCAATACCCCAGTGGTCAGTATCTGGGGAGCCACCCATCCTTACGCCGGTTTCATGGGCTGGCATCAGAGTCCCGACAATGCCGTACAGCTCGATATGCCTTGCCGCCCATGCAGCATCTATGGCAACAAGCCGTGCATGCGTGGCGACTTTGCCTGCATGAAGAATATCTCGCCGGAGCTGATTGTGGAAAAGGTAGAGAACATATTAGAAATAAACGCAAAGAAGAGCCACCAATGACTCTTCTTTGCGTTTATTTCTAATCAGTAATCTACCGATTACCTTATCTTAACTTTTATTACTTCCACCTTGCCAGCCTGCACTTGCAAGTATCCATCTCCTTCAGTCTCCATACCACGCATACTTATACTCACATAATAGTTGCCAGGATTCAACTCTATGTCTGTGGTTCTACTACTGCCTATTTTCGAACTTTTAATGCATACTAATTTACCAGAGGCGTATTGATCTGCAAGATAGATATAAACATCACCAGTTCCCACAGAACTAGACCAACTTGGAAACTCTACCCTAACAATTCCTGTTGTAGGAATATCGTCATCATCTGATGAACAACCAACAAATGTAAACAAGCTCATAATAGCAAAAGCTAAACTAACGAGCATACTCATTTTCTTTCCCATAAC
>URYG01000346.1 GCA_900551985.1 uncultured Prevotella sp.
CACTCGGTCCTATCGAGGTGGCCAAGGATCCTATCGTCCTCCTTTATCTTGGTCATGCTTGGTTCCAGCTCGGCACCCGCCATGAAGCTGTTACCCCAATAGAGGTAAGGCTTCTTCGATACAGGGTCGATGAAGACATCCACATCGATGAGCTGACCGTTGCAGCCCGGATGGTTCTTCGCCAGGAGAGGATGGCCCAGGTCAACAAATGGACCCGTAGGAGAATCAGCAACTGCTACACCCATCTGCTTTCTGCCGTTATCATTAGGACGGGCACTGAAATAGAGATAGTACTTGTAGCTGCCGTCCTTCTGCTTCACCTCTACGGCTGCCGGAGCCCAGAGATTGCCGTTGGCCCAGGAAATCTGGTCGCTCTTTGCATCGAGCACTACTCCTTCGTTCTTCCACTTCTTGAGATTTTTAGAAGAATAGCAATAATATTGCCATCCACCCCATCCAGGAGTTCCATCCGTGGTGGAATAGACATAATACTTCTTTGTCTTGCTGGAATACAAGATTTCAGGATCTGCATGAAAATCCGGAAGAATCGGATTCCCCTTACCCGTGTATGAAGAGTTAGGCACGGTTGGTTTCTGTGCCATCACAGGAGCAGCCATCAGCAAGGCAGCTGCCACCATTCCAACGATTGTCAGTTTTCTGTTCATCATTATCTTGTTTTAAATGTTAGTATTCACAATATGAATATCAGTATTCTCCAAAAGAATGCTTATCTTCACGATTTGACTGCAAAGATACATCATTTTATACGAACTCAAGGACGTAATTTCTGATAAAAAGAGATCATTTCGTTCAAAATGACCAACTTTTGGGGAACAAAATTAGCAAAAATACACTTTATACCCCATTTTTCAGAATATTATTGTATCTTTGCAGAGAAAAAGAAAAAGAATCACATAGAACAATGGAAAAAGCAAGACAGATTCCTTACCGTGCCATCGCACTCGACCTGGATGGCACCCTGACCAACCACGAGAAGGTGGTTACCCCGAAAACCCGCGAAGCGCTGCTCCAGGCTGCCAGCCAGGGAGCCGTCATCATCCTTGCTTCCGGCCGACCTACCTACGGCATCGAGCCGGTGGCAGAATGTCTGGAACTGCAGAAGCGTGGGGGCTACATCCTCTCCTATAATGGTGGCAACATCGTGAATGCCCAGACCGGCGAGAAACTCTTCACCCAGTTTCTGCCAGATGAGGTAATCCCTATATTATATAAGTACGCGCGAGAGAAGAACCATGCCCTGCTGGGCTACGCCGGCAACGAGATCATCACCGAAATGCCAGACGATCAGTATGTGAAGGAGGAGTCGCGCATCAACAAGATGAACATCCGCAAGGTAGAGAATCTGCTCGATGCCCTGGAGCCTCATCCTACCAAGCTCCTCATGACGGGCGACCCATCGGATATGCTCAAGGCAGAACAGGAACTGCTGGATATGGTGGGCGATAAGATGGACGTCTTCCGCTCAGCCCCATTCTTCCTCGAGCTGGTGCCTAAGGGAATCGACAAGGCGCAGTCGCTGAGAAGACTCCTGGCGAAGATCAATCTCACCCCTGCCGATATGATAGCCTTCGGCGACGGCTACAACGACCTGAGCATGCTCAAGCTTGCCGGCATGGGAGTAGCCATGGCGAATGCCGCCCCGGAAGTAAGAGCCGATGCCGACTACATCACCCTCTCGAACGAGGAAGATGGCGTGGCTGCGGCGCTGGAGCACTTCGGCATGTAGCAGGCCATCGCCCCACATACTTACTCCAACCACTAAGGAAACTTGACGGGAATAACAAAAATTAAAATGAAATATTTTGTGTTTTCTTCCTTTTAAAGTATCTTTGCAGTCAAAAATCACTCAGGAACTATCATCCTGACGGATAACAGAATTAAAGCATATCAACGATTATGTTACAACTTGACGATTTCTACAAGGCCCGCTTCGTGCTGAGCCACGTGATTAGAAAAACTGAGCTGGTTCATACACCAAGAATCAACCCAGATAGTGATGTTTATCTGAAACCGGAATGCCTCCAGAAGACGGGGTCGTTCAAGATTCGAGGTGCATACTATAAGATTTCCCAACTCTCTCAGGAAGAGAAGGAGAAGGGTGTGATTGCCTGTTCGGCAGGCAACCACGCACAGGGTGTGGCTCTCGGCGCTACCGCCATGGGAGTGAAGAGCCTCATCTGTCTGCCCGAGGGTGCCCCTATTTCCAAGGTAGAGGCCACCAAGCGTCTGGGTGCAGAGGTCTGCCTGGTTCCGGGCGTCTATGATGACGCTTACCAGAAGGCGCTGCAGCTGAAGGATGAGTGCGGCTATACCTTCGTGCATCCATTCGATGACGAGAAGGTGATTGCCGGACAGGGAACCATCGGATTGGAAATCCTCGACCAGCTGCCGGATGTAGAAGCTGTGGTAGTACCGGTAGGTGGCGGCGGACTGATTTCGGGAGTCGCTTTCGCCATCAAGTCGCTCAACCCTAACGTCAAGGTCTATGGAGTCCAGGCAGAGGGAGCAGCCAGCATGGTTCAGAGCCTCCACGACCACAAGCAGGAGAAGCTGCCATCTTCCATCTCGATGGTGCAGAGACGTCCGCTC
>URYG01000347.1 GCA_900551985.1 uncultured Prevotella sp.
GCCGCAGATATGTTTACGGACTGGCACGATACATAAGAAGACAGATGTAAGTTTTTCCGAATTTTGATTAAAATGGAAACAGAAAGAATTTTACTTCGATATTGGCAGGAATCTGATGCGGAGGCACTCTTCAAGTACGCCTCAGACCCTGACGTGGGACCACGTGCAGGATGGCCGGCACATAAGTCTGTAGAGGAAAGTCGGGAGATTATCCGGACTTTCTTCCATAATGACACGACATGGGCGATTGTGTTGAAAGAGACTGGCGAGGCTATCGGCTGCATCGGCTACTACACCCACGAAACCAGCAACATTCCTATCGGAGAAAACGACTGCGAGGTGGGCTACTGGGTAGGAAAGCCTTATTGGAACAAGGGAATCTGCACCGAAGCCTTGAAGCTGATGCTCGACTACTGCATCAACGAGAAGCATTTCGAAAACATCTGGGCAGACCATTTCACCGGAAATCCTGCATCGGGAAGAGTCATGGAGAAATGCGGTTTCTCAGACACCGGAATGCTGAACCGATGCAGCCAGCTTGTGGGTGGCGACAAGGATATGGTTAAAGTGTTTAAGTACTACAGATAGTAATGGAACGCATAAAATATGGACAAGAATTTCGAACCAATAGAGCAGCTGTATCTCTCGCAGGCGTTTGATACGGAAAGCGATGAGGAACAGATGCTTACAGAATGCAAGATGATAGCCAGGACTTACGCTCTGGCCGAGAATGCAGTTGTCTCAATGGGAGATAACCGCAGAAACTGCAGCTACTGCTACTTCGGAGGCGTGGCCGACGAGCTGGGCATTTCGCAGGAAGAACGTGTCAGCCTGCTGCCTTCGCTATACGAGAACTTCATCTTCGACCGTTGTCATCCCGATGATCTCAGCAGGAGACATGCCGAGGAGATTGCCTTCCTGCGCTACATCGCCGGCAACTCTACTCCCCAGCACTATCGCGATTATGTGCTCTGCAACTACCTGCGGGTAAAAGATTCCTGTGGAGAATACCGCTGGGTGAAGCACCGGATGATTCCGCTTGCCACCGATAAGAACGGCTGTCTGCTACTCTGCGCCTGCATCTATACGCTGGCAACAGATGAGGACAGAAAAGCAAAATTCGCCAATACCCGAACCGGGGAAGTGCGGATATTGACGAATAAGGATTACGAAAATATACTTTCTGAACGGGAGATGGAAGTGCTGCGTCTTATCGACCAGGGACTGCTGTCGAAAGAGATTTCAGACAATCTCTGCATCAGCATCAACACCGTGAACCGCCATCGCCAGAACATTCTCCAGAAACTGAAGGTAGATCGTGCCATCGAAGCATGCAAGCTGGCACATGTGATGGGATTGCTCTAACCCAGATTCTACTCTCCCATTCGGAAGTCACCCACCGTCTCGGTTGAAAGGTGAAGCTCTGAGAATTCACTCACACATTCTCCCTTTTGAGGAGCCTGAGAGCAGATGCCCACCTTCAGGTTCTTGGGATAGTTGTTGCGGTAAAGGCGAACCATCTGCCATTCCTTGCCATCCAGCGAATAATAGGAAGCGATGGTTCGTGTGTCAGAACTTATCTTATAATAGATAAAATCCTGATTCACAACTTCATGGTTGTTGTCATCGCTCGTTCCCACGGTGCGCACGGTCACCACGCGGTGCTTGCCACGTTCATCCTGCTCGAAGCAGAATTTCTGATAGAGCGTGTCGTTGGCCATCACAACAAGATCGGCTGCATTGTAAAGACCTTCTGGGGTAAATCCTGGCTTCATCTTGGCAGAGAAAGTAAAAGGCTTGGTGTTGTCAACCTCCGCAAAAAGAATCTTTGCCGTATTGGCAGTCAGTTTTGCATCGTTGGGGTCGATGAACAAATCTGTTTTCTCAGGAGCTACGAACGTGATGATACCATTCTTCTCGCTCACCTGCTTGTCGGCTTCATTAAGCATCTTGGTAAAGTGAATACCGCCAAGCGTAAGGTCACAATTCTGAAAACTCATTACAGATGTCTGAGCAGAATCAGCTGATGCTCCTTCTGCTTTCTCCTGCTTAGAGGAGTTGCTGCACGATGCCAGAATGCATAAGGCAGCCATTGGTAGAAATGATTTGAATGTCATATTATTTAATGTTTTAAATTCGCGATTTGATTATTTTGTTTCGCGCTGCAAAGGTACGCATTATCCGGCATTCTTGCAATAGTTATTTATAACCAATTGGCTATCAAATTTTCCCCCGTCAACAACATCGTTTATATCCATGTTAAATCTAATTAAATCAGATAATTCTTGTTAAACAAATCTTCTTTTATCTCTTAGGTTTATACCTTTGCACCCAAATTTATAATCACAAAAGGATAATACTTTAATTAATAAGAGAAGAAATATGAGAGAAAATTCAGAAAGTTCAGTAGCCTGCAATCAGCACAGAGTAGGCTTCCTGGGATTGCTCGTCACACTGGGCATCGTGTTCGGCGACATCGGAACATCACCCCTCTATGTAATGAAAGCCATCCTCCATACGGGCGAAACCATCAGCGAAAGCACCATCCTGGGCGCATTATCCTGCATCATCTGGACACTCACCCTCCAGACCACCGTGCCAAAGCGTT
>URYG01000348.1 GCA_900551985.1 uncultured Prevotella sp.
ACCGTATTAGGCTGCCACTCCAAGGGGAGTTCCTTCGGGGAGCAAGCTCTGGCAGGGTAATGGTACTTGAAACTTAAAAACAAAGAATATGGCAGGAAGAAAACAAGTCATGGATATGCGCTCTACAACCAGTGGAGTGAGTGTGCAGGAGAGTGACGAACAACAACGAAACTGGACAAAACAGCATTGGGAGAAGAAAGCCAAAGACAGCCTTTCCAACTATGATCCGACACGTGCTAAACTTAATTTTGAGGTTGTAAAGGGTGGCATCATTCAACCGATTGATACCTCAAAGACGATAGCGGAAAAGATGGCGGAGAACTTGGCTGCAAGGGGTATCAAAGACCCAAACGCACGTCCCAACGCTGTGATGAAAAGACGGACTGTTGCCCAGTTTATCTTTGGAGGCAATCGTGAGCGTATGCACGAACTTGCTTTTGGCAACCAAACAGTGGACTTGACAAAAGGTGCTGATAACTCTTCAATAGTCCGCTGCAAAGACATAGAAGAATGGGCAAAGGATGTATACTCTTTCATGGCAAAGCGATTTGGCGAGGACAACATCATCAGCTTCTATGTCCACCTTGATGAGAAAAATCCACATTGTCATTGTACGTTGGTACCAGTAGATCCCGTGAAGAATCGCATTTCATGGAAAAGTGTATTTGGTGATGGCAGAGAAGCTGAGTCTGCTAATATGACCAAGCTTCATAGTGAATTGCAGGAGGCTGTAAGTGAGAAATGGGGATTGGAACGTGGTAGCAATATGGAGGAAACAAGGGCAAGGCATCGTTCCACAGAGGAATACAAACGTGAACTTGTGTCAGAAGTATGTAATCTCCAGTCTACGAGGGAAGACTTGTTGAAGCAAATTCACCGTGCAGAAATAAAACTGAAAGGTATCTCTACCATGATAGCCAATCTGCAAGCCCGGAAAGATGATATACAAACGCAGATTGACCAAATAGCCCAGCAGCTTGGTCAATCCGGTGCTGACAATGACGAATTAGCTAACAAGATCGCTCTGTTACGCAAGGAGATGGAAGGTATAGACGAGAAGTTGGCAGCAAGATACAAGATGCTTGACGATGCCAATGATACTATCAACGAAGCGAAAGCCAAACTTGCGGAAATGAGGGAAGAGCATCGTGAAATGCTTAAAAGTCTTGGTGAGGACAATGATTTGAAAGCTACGGCAATTCAGAAAAACATTCTTTGGACTTACAACAAGATGCTGACAAATTCCATAGAGCCACTTATCCCTTCTTTATCAGACCGTCAACAAGAAATCCTTGACGACTCGGGATATAATGACCTTACAACAAACACCGACAACGTAATCAACTGTGCCATGCTCTTGGTTCTCGGCTATATCCGTGAGGCAACTACTTATGCCCAATCTTGTGGCGGAGGCAGCTCACCTGGTACTGGTTGGGGACGTGACAAGGATGAAGATGATGAACATTGGTGGCGGCGCTGCATTGCTCAATCGGCTGCTATGATGCGTCCTGCGACACATAAGCGAAAGCGAGGACGGTAAATATTAGTAATACGAGTAATATGAGTAATAAATGGTATTTATTACCAGTTAAATTTAAGAAGTGATTCACTGAATGAACATATCAACGTGGACTCCATCCGAATCCGCCTTTCCAGATAAAGCCTTTGTCTTGCGCCCAACCAACGTAGGACAAGGGCTTTTCCTTTGTGGGCAGCAGCCATCGGCATCATCTCCTGTTACGCATCGCTTCATCTGCGCCTTTTTGGTGAAAACAACCTGAATCAGAAGAAGACCTTCTCGAACACCGTACCGACGGCACCGATGCCTTCGATACGCTCTATATCGACTGCGAGAAGTTCCCACAGCACGATTTATATTCAATTGCGATTGGTGGAGTAAGATAATACAATAAAACGGAGGAAATGCCGTTTTTATGGTGTAACTTTGTGAGGTTAAATTTAGTAATATAATATGGAAGATATGAATATCTTAGCATTCTTCCTTTCTTATCCATCATTGCCTATAGATGCATCGGATGAAGTATCAGATGAAGCAATTAAGAGAGGAGATGAATTTCGCACCTATATTTGGGGTGAAAAGGGTATCGATGTACTCCTAAAATCACTTTCATATGTCGATTATGGTAAAGATTTAAAACGAATTCTTTTCCAATTTTACATTATGCCTTGTGATTATGAGCGAATACATATAAAAGAGATTGAACAATACAGAAAAAATGAAAAAGCAATAGGAATACCTATTATTGTAGAACGCTCTTTTTTCCAGTTTTCAGAAACAGAGAGAAGAGAATTTCTTGTATCTTCAATGCTCTCAAAATTTACTATATTGGGAAATGTTGTCAGAAATAAGAAACTTGACACCAACATGACAAAATTGGTTCATGATTTCAGCTATAATTTGAAAACATTTGTATAAGTAGAATGGTATAACAAATGTTGCTTTTGAAGATTTGTTCAAGTATTGAATATTGTATTTTATTGAAGCGGAATCTCTCCTAATCCGCCTTTCAATAAAGTATTTGTCTTGTGCTATAAAAACTCAACAGCACAATTATTAATTGCAGTTCGACCTCCA
>URYG01000349.1 GCA_900551985.1 uncultured Prevotella sp.
CCGTGTAAACCCGAAGAGGGCTATGTCGCAGGCGTAGCTCTGTGGATTGTCGGCACATACCAGACTGAGCAGGGTACTCTTGCCGGCACCGTTCTGTCCGCTCAGCGCCCATCGCTCGCCATTGTTGACCGTCCAGTCGAGATCGTTGAGGATGATGCGCTCGCCATACTGGATGCGAACCTTGTTCATCTTTACCACTTCCTGACTGTGATATTCCCGGTCGCTATATGGCAGATTGATGATGGCCTGTTCTAATTCTTCGCATAATACATGGGCAGGGATGGGGTTGCGCTGTGCCAGATATTCTTCCTTGGTAAGCTTAGGATATACCTTCATATCCTTCACTTCTACCACGTGGGTGATGAACTCCGGGATGTCATCGCTCTTGCTTAGCACGAGGATGATCTGCAGATGATGCTCGGTGGTAAGTGACTTGAGAAGCTCCTTGAGCTGGTCGCGGGTGTCGGCATCCAGACCGATAAACGGATTGTCCATGATCAGCACGCGAGGCTCTGAGAAGAGGGTAGAGGCAAGCTTGAACTTGCGGAGTTCTCCACTGCTCAGCAGGATGGTGTATTTGTCGAGCAGATGGTGCATGTGGAACAGCTCGTAGATGTGCTCCTGCAGCTGTCTGCGCTCCGGAGTATCTTCGCCAGCCATCTGATAAGCCTCTTCCAGCTTATCCTTGACGATAGGCGTATTCTCATCTATTTCCAGCTGGTTCCAACGCTGCTGCAGGAAGTAGGTGCGGTCGTTGTCGCCTCCGTAGGTATCACGGAAGGTGATATACTTGATGTTGTCGCTCACCAGGGATTTGGTACTAGGAGAAAAGTCGTAATCAGGATCGTGCATCAACAGCGGGTGTCTGCCCACAAGGATGTCCACGAACATCGACTTACCTCCACCATTGGGACCTACGATAGCGATATGCTCGCCGTCGCATGCCTCGAAGTTAACAGGCTCAGCCATACGCCATTCCGGCATACGGGTTACGCCATTCTGAATACTGATAATCTTTTGCATCTCTCTTATTTTTTTATTGATATGTTGCTTGATAACAGGGGGATATTCCCGGGCAGGGGCTACTTGTGCGTGGTACGGTTGATAGCCGCCAGAAGCTTTGCCTGCGGGCCCGTCATGCCTGTACCTTTCTCTATGCGGCTGGCGTTCTTGGTAGCAAAATCCTTCCAGCTGCTATAGTGCTTGTCGCCCGTTTCGGGTCTGCCCATCTGCAGGAAATGGCAGTAGGCTGCGCCCAGGGCATCGGTGGCATCCATGTATTTCGGCATCTCGTCTTCCCGGATGTTGAGCATGCGCTGCAGCATCGCCGCCACCTGCTCCTTGGAAGCCTGACCTTGTCCGGTAATCGCCATCTTGATTTTCAGCGGCGCGTACTCGTGGATGGGTACGTCGTGGTGGATGGCGGCAGCGATAGCCACTCCCTGCGCCCTGCCGAGCTTGAGCATCGACTGCACATTCTTGCCGAAGAAGGGAGCCTCTATCGCCATCTCGTCGGGCAGATAGGAGTCGATGATGCCAGTCACCCGCTCGAAAATCCTGCCGAGTCGCAGGTAGGGATCTTTCTCCTTGCGCATGTCGATGACGCCCATTACCACCAGTTCAGCCTTGTTGCCGATGACGCGTATCACGCCATAGCCCATCACGTTGGTGCCGGGGTCAATGCCCAGGATAATCTTTTCTGTGTTCGATTTCTTCTGAATCATCTGAATGCTGTATCTTCCTGAATCTATCGGTCCATATATGGATTATGAGCCAATTCCTCGCCGATGCTGGTAGCCTCTCCGTGGCCTGGCAACACCTGTGTTTCATCCGGCAACATGCCGAGATGGCGCAGGCTGTTGATGATGCGGAACATGCTGCCGCCTGGGAAATCGGTTCTGCCGATGGAACTTTTGAAGAGGGTATCGCCCGAGAAGAGTACGTGCTCTGCCTCGCAATAGAAGCATACGGAGCCGTTGCTGTGACCCGGAGTATCGATGATGGTGAATTCGTGGTTGCCGAACTTGATTACCTCATCTTCCTCAAAGAAATGACCGATAGGAGGGAACTGGGTGTCGAGCTGCATCTGGTAGAATGTCTCTGCCTGATGAGCCAGACCCTTCATCAGCTTCTCATCGCCCTGTGCCACTTCCGGCTTCAGTCCGAACTCCTGGTAGATGGTATCGTTGCCGAAATTATGGTCGAGATGACCGTGGGTAACGAGGAGATGAACAGGCTTCAGATTATTCTTTCTGATATACTCGGTGATCGCCTTGCGCTCTTCTGGATAGAAGGCGCCGCAATCTATGATGACGCACTCGAGGGTGTCATCGCTTACCACGTAGCAGTTTTCCTGCAACATGTTGACTTGGAATCTTTCGATATGTAGCATTTTACTTTTTTCTTTCATTTAAGCAGGAACATAAACCAGCTGCTTGTCCTGGCTGAACCACTCCTCATCGAAGAAGGTGCTGAGAGGGGTGATTTCTGAAATCTTATAATACTGCTTGAGCTCTTCCTTCAGATTGCCGCCCTTGAGGCAGAGCAAACCGTTGGGCAGGGCATTCTGCCCCGTTTTATTTTGTTTTATCTGCA
>URYG01000350.1 GCA_900551985.1 uncultured Prevotella sp.
CCGATGAAGAAAAAAAATCTGCGTCATTCCATAGACCGAATAGGTCTGAATCTGCGTCATCCCATAAACCGAACAGGTCTGAATCTGCGTCATCTGCGAAATCTGCGTGACCTTAACATATAGTTTAAGTCGCCTCGACCGCATAGGTCGCTTTCCGTTTAAATTCCGTGCGTAATCCGTGAAGCAAGAATGTATCCGATAACTCCGCGTAATCCGATGAAAAAAGAAAATCCGATGAAGATAATCCACAATATATATAATAGGAAGCACAAGATTCACCCTCACCCCCGCCCCATTTTAGTTAAATATCATTAATAAACCGAAGAAAAATACCCCCAAATGCTTGTAACTCAAAGAAAATGAGTAATTTTGCGCCCGATTTCAACAATATATAAAGTCAAACTTTATTAATTTAAATTTTTTAATTATTTTTTATGTCAAATTTTAAGAACGTACAGCCACTCGACGACTTCAATTGGGATGAGTTCGAGAATGGCACAAACGCAGGCGTCAGCAAAACAGACCTCGAGAAGGCCTATGACGAAACACTTAACAAGGTAACTGAGCACCAGGTGGTTGAGGGTACCGTAATCTCTGTTGACAAGAAAGAGGTTATCGTAAACATCGGCTACAAGAGCGACGGTATCATTCCAGCTTCTGAGTTCCGTTACAACCCAGACCTCAAGGTAGGCGACAAGGTAGAGGTTTACGTAGAGAACCAGGAGGACACAAAGGGTCAGTTGGTACTCTCTCACAAGAAGGCTCGCCTCAGCAAGTCTTGGGAGCGTGTTAACGCTGCTCTCGAGAACGAGGAGATCATCCAGGGTTACATCAAGTGCCGCACTAAGGGCGGTATGATCGTTGACGTCTTCGGTATCGAGGCTTTCTTGCCAGGAAGCCAGATCGACGTTCACCCTATACGCGACTACGACGTATTCGTAGGCAAGACAATGGAGTTCAAGGTTGTAAAGATCAACCAGGAGTTCCGCAACGTCGTTGTATCTCACAAGGCGCTCATCGAGCAGGAGCTCGAGCAGCAGCGTAAGGAGATCATCGGCAAGCTCGAGAAGGGTCAGATCCTCGAGGGTACCGTTAAGAACATCACTACTTACGGTGTATTCGTTGACCTCGGCGGTGTTGACGGTTTGATCCACATCACAGACCTCTCTTGGGGCCGCGTAAGCGATCCACACGAGGTTGTAGCTCTCGACCAGAAGATCAACGTTGTTATCCTCGACTTCGATGAGGAGAAGAAGCGTATCGCTCTCGGTTTGAAGCAGCTTACTCCACATCCATGGGATGCTCTCGATGAGAACCTCAAGGTAGGTGATCACGTGAAGGGTAAGGTAGTGGTTATGGCTGACTACGGTGCATTCGTTGAGATTGCTCCAGGTGTAGAGGGCTTGATCCACGTTTCTGAGATGTCTTGGAGCCAGCACCTCCGTTCTGCTAACGACTTCATGAAGGTTGGCGACGACGTAGAGGCTGTTATCTTGACTCTCGACCGCGCTGAGCGTAAGATGAGCCTCGGTATCAAGCAGCTCAAGGCTGATCCATGGGAGTGCATCGAGACTAAGTTCCCTATCGGCAGCAAGCACGTTGCTAAGGTTCGCAACTTCACTAACTTCGGTATCTTCGTAGAGCTCGAGGAGGGTGTTGATGGCTTGATCCACATCTCTGACCTCTCTTGGACAAAGAAGGTTAAGCACCCATCTGAGTTCACATCTGTAGGTGCTACTATCGACGTAGTAGTTCTCGAGATCGACAAGGAGAACCGCCGCTTGAGCCTCGGCCACAAGCAGTTGGAGAAGAACCCATGGGATGAGTATGAGACAATCTACACTCCAGGTTCTGTACACAAGGGTACCATCGTTGAGATGATGGATAAGGGTGCTGTAGTTGCTCTCGCAGAGGGTGGCGAAGGCTTCGCTACTCCAAAGCACCTCACTAAGGAGGACGGCTCAATGGCTAAGAAGGGCGAGGAGCTCGACTTCAAGGTAATCGAGTTCGTTAAGGAGACAAAGCGTATCATCCTCTCTCACTCTCGTACATTCGAGGAGGGCAAGGACGAGCCAATCGCTAAGCCAGCTCACAAGCGTGGTGGTAACGGTGGTCGCAAGAACGAGACTCCAGCTATCAACAACGTAGCTGCTGGTACTTCACTCGGCGACATCGATGCTCTTGCTAAGTTGAAGGCTCAGATGGAGGGCAAGGCTTAATCTCCTGCAGATAAAGCATTTGCTATTCATTAGCTAAATAAAAATTTTAAGGGGACTGAAATTTCAGAATTTGAGATTTCAGTCCCTTTTTTTTGTGGGATAATGAGAATGTGTATGACAGAGAAAAGCCCCCGATGCGTCACGCACCAGGGGCTCAGAAATCTATTAACTATGTTCCTATCATTATATGAAAACTGTCGTGTTTCAAATTACGGCAGTCTGTAATTCTTTAGCTATTTGATGAAGGCATTCCAAAATCTGCTGCTTTCTCTTTTTGCTAGGCTCATGGATACCCATCGAATACTGGCGTACCTGCATAGTTCCGTGGATATAGTTATCCCCAGATACAGCATAGCCTAT
>URYG01000351.1 GCA_900551985.1 uncultured Prevotella sp.
CTACAGGCTGCTAAGATGGAAGCCAAGACAGCCCTTGTGTCGAAGATTGGTTCTCTTTTGGGCAGTGGAAAATTGAAGGAGGTGGAGCAACACAACCGAAAGTTGTGCGAGCTTGTGACAGACAGAGAGCAATACATTGACGAACTCCATGAGAAAATACAGCGAATGGAGGACAGCCACTGCAAACAGCTTGACGAGATGCTGCGGAAACACCAATCGGAGGTTGCGAATTTGGAGAGCAAGCACTCCACGGAGGTAACGATGCGCAACGACCTCATCCGCAAAGCCAAGCGTTGGTTCCCGATGTTGGAGGCACACTTGCAAATGGAAGACCAGTGCTGGAAGATTGGCTTCACCGTTGAGCAAATCGGAGTGCTTCTGACCGGAAAAGCTCTCAACTTTAGCGGTTCACTCTATTCCGAGGAGCAAAGAAGAAAGTTCAATGTGGAGAATGCAGAAATCAAGGTTTTCGCTGATTCTACCAAACCGAACCAACTGCTTTTGTATATCAATAGACAGCCTATTGTTGAATGGTTCAAGGAGCAATGGAATAATCTAAGGAAATTTACAAAATGTGGTCTAAAGCTATAACTCTTCAATTGCTATAATAAGAGTCCGAGCAGAAACGCAATGGTGCATTCTGTTCGGATTTTTATGTTTTTAACAGTTTCTTACGCAGTCTTTTCGCTTTTCCACGTATCTTATATATAATGTGCACAATCTCGCACACCCAACATGAAGATAGAAAAGCTAATAGAAAGAGTGAAGGCTGGGGATGCTGACGCTTTAAGAACTGTTTACGAAACATATTCTCAACGAATGAGAAATGTTTGCATAAGGATTACCCAAGAGGACGAGGACACAGTGAGTGACCTCGTCCAAGAATCGTTTATACGTGCCTATTATTCATTAGAAAAGCTAAAAGATGCTTCCAAGTTCGGGGAATGGATTGTTGCCATTACAAAAAATGTATCTTTAAGATATTTGGAGAGAATGCGTAAAATACAGATGGTGCCATTCTCTGCGATTAAGGAAGGGTTTGATGTGGAAAGTTCATTTGCTTCTGATTCCAAGTTGGAAGAAAAAGAACTGTTGGAGATAATCGACAAGTTACCTTCTGGATACCGCAAGGTGTTCAGAATGGCTATCATTGATGGATTCTCGCATAAAGAAATTGCAGAAAAACTTGGTATCGAGCCGCACAGTTCATCATCACAACTAACAAGAGCAAAAGTATTGTTGAGAGACATGATAAATAGGCGAATGCTTGCTGTCATTTCCATCATTCTTATCAGCATACCTATATGCAAATACCTGTTTTGGAAGAGAGGGACGGAAAAAAAGCAACTTCCTGTTGCAAAGGTAAATGATGACAAGGGGAAACGTACTGTCAATCGTGAGACTGTGCAGCCAAATACCCATTTATCAGTAACTGATAAGAATATAGTGGCAACAACAAGTCAGAGCAAAATGGAATTGCCAAATTACGCAGTAGCTAATTCTGTCGGCATAAAAACTGATTCTGAAAAGAAGGATTCTACAAACAATATTTTAATAGTAATAGAAAAAGATACTTTGTCACTCGATACGATAAAACAGGTTGCTCCTAAGTTGGAAGAATTCATAGCAAAAGAAGTTACCCCAAGTCACAAAAATAAGTGGCAGCTACTTGCCATGGGTTCTTTGAGCTCTGCATTGGCTCAAAATACCTACAAACTGATTGCAGGAAGTAGTAGTGGCTTACCAGACCCAGACGGTCCAACTCCTATAATACCTGATGTTTTTTCTACATGGGGTGATTATTATAACTATCTTCAACAGAAAGAACATGATGGAATATCTACTGACACGGTAGCACTTATGGCAATCGCCAAACATAATAGTGGTGAGATTGTAGAACATGAGCATCATTATAAGCCTATAACTTTTGGCATATCATTAACAAAAGTAATAGGAAAGAATTGGAATGTGGAAACAGGATTGCAATATTCACTCTTAAAATCTAATTTTATATTGGGTGAGGGTGAATACTATATAGGTAGAGACCAAAAAGTTCATTACTTGGGAATACCTGTTAGAACTTCCTATAAATGGTTTAATTCAAAAAGATGGTCTGCTTACTCCTCTGCAGGTATTCTTTTGAATATACCAATACATGGAAAGAATAGTGTACGATATATTACAGGAGCAACAGTTCCATACAAAGACAGTTGGTATTTCACGCCATCTGTACAATGGGCGGTAGGTGTTGGAACTGGATTACAATACAATTTGATTCCAAAATGGAGCTTGTATTTGGAGCCTTCGTTCAACTGGTATATTCCTAATGGTGGTGCGATTCATACCATTTGGACGGAGCATCCATTCACCATTACTGTTCCATTTGGAATTAGGTTCACATGGTAAAAACAATGTCATCATGCAGTCTTTGGAACTTTTGATGTATCTCTAATAGTAGAAACACAAAAGTTTCTTAAGACCGCATGTACAAGACAAAAGACTATATACGAAATGGGGTTCTGTACCTCAACAATATGTTACG
>URYG01000352.1 GCA_900551985.1 uncultured Prevotella sp.
ATCATCAGCATTATCCGCCCCTCCGCCTTGACGAAAGTGTCCGGATAACGCATCACCACGGCGTACACCTGCGCCGAGGTCACCAGCTTCCCGTCCTTACGAATATGCAACCCGCAGCTGTTGATGATCTCCGCGATCTGCTCCGTCCGCAGCCCGCCACCTCTCTCGGCGAGCACATAAAGTATAGCCTCCTCGATTTTCATAAGTTCAAAATTTCCAAAAAACTCTCTGGAAGAGTGACATTTAAATGGTGATGATTTTGTATTTTCCTTGCATAGTGATTGCCAACACTTTTTCTATATGAATAAGACGTATTATCATAGCCGATATTCAAAACAGGCGAGAAAAAAACAGGCGAGAAAAAAACGACCGAAAACGACCGAAAACGACCGAAAACGACCGCTCAGTTATTATGATCCCAATTCCTGTTCACCTTTTCTTGTTATCAACCATAGCTTTCCATTTTCATCCTTCTTTATTAGTCCTTCTTTAGCCATACTGACCAACAAACGGCCAATCTTCCTTAGTATTTCATCAGAACTGATATCTGAAGGATACACGTGTCGCAGAGTTTCAAAAGCATCCTTTCGCATAAAGCCCATCTCTCCTGCATTAAAAGCCAACTGCAAGGTAAGTTTCTTGATACTGTTCCGCGCAAGGCCATTCACCTTTGTATAATGCCCAACCTGACGTGTCATCTTTGCGACAGACAACGAGATAGTATAATGAGGAGGGCGACCTTCAAGAAGTCCTTTTTCGTGCAGATGCCTCGCAGCCACTTTTGTTATCGGATAGTGTTTCTGTACAGCATCTAGCCAAACACATTCTTTTAATGTCAAGGAGGTGTCCCGTTTCAACAAGTCCGTATATTTCTCATCAATCATCTTTCCATAGATGGTCACCCCCACACTACGATGCTCATTGTCGATCTCATAATCCGGCATCGGGAAAAAGCGATTGCGCTGTTCGGTATATATTTTCTTGATGCCACGTCCAACGGTATCTATCATATTGAAATTCACCATTCCACGGCAAAGACACTCGTTACGGTAGTGCATTTGAGGTCCTTTGTGCTCAAGTACATTCTCAATCGTACCCGGGATAAAAGTACCACCATTCTCGTAGTACAGCTTTCCAGGGCTTTCCACGAAGATGATTCTCTGCCTTAGCGTGTAATCCTGATGTGCTATGGCATTGTGCAAGACTTCGCGGATGGTATATTCATCATACTGTTTCATCGTGTCCGGGAACAATGTTCCGCCTGGCAGTTCGCGCATCGTCACATTACGTATCTTGCTAAGGACCTTATCCACCGTCAGGATAAACGGGATGGTGAAATGCTCATAATCCTGCACAATACCTTCTTCATCCTGCCAAGTCCAGGTTATCTGCGCTACCGCCGGATATATCTTATGTATGGACAGAGGCTTGCCAAGCAACAATATGGCCGCGCGTGTCAGTTGGCCATCACGCATCATCATACTGTGGCAAAGGAACTCTTCATTATTCCAAGAGTCAATTTCTGAAACTGGAATATTCGAAGAGTGCACTTTCTTGAACATAACCTTGGCCGTCGCCAGCGCCAATTCATCAAGGTCTTCAATTGTCGCATTGGGGACAAGTTGAGCGGTCCAGTCCGGTAAAGGTGATTGTTGTCTGATTTCATCCTGTTTGGCTTGGTTAAGAGGTTTCAGACTCTCACCATCACGCCCGTACGGAATGCCTTTCCAACGCATCACAATATTGCGGGGCGATGCTGGCACCTTGAAAAGCAGCACTCGCTTCCCTTCTACTTCTATTGGCACAATATCTCTGAATATCAACCCGTCAGAGGTATGTTGCGACATATCCTGCTTCAGTTTGTTCAGGGCTGACTCACCATCTTTAAAAGAGGTTCCTATGATTTTATGCTTTTTGTCCCAAACCCCGAACACTATCCAGCCACACTCACGTTCCCGTAAGTTCGCCTCATTGCTCAAAGCTGAGAAATACTTCCCGAGCTCATCAATATCAAAACCAGTCTCCGCCTTCTTGAATTCCACAATCTCATTCTCGGAATGTTCCCAGAGTCTGTTGAATATGTCCACATAGTCATCCATTGCACCGTTGTCCTCCTCCATTTCAATCCACGTTAACGCCATAGCACCAGCACAACATCTATCTGAACAAGTCGCCATACCAGCGCATTATGCAAAACTAATAAATATTGGAGTATTATGTTAAGATTCATATAATTGCCAGCAACTGATTATTCATCCAGTAATGCATTGGTAATTCTGATTTCTTACAATCTTACAATCAACTCTCATATAACTATTTAATATTTATAAAACTGGTCTTGGGTGTATAAATAATATTTAGACGGACCCAAACATATATAGTTCACAAAAAGAATCCCTTCCTTATTAGCCATCAATCGCAACTCATTTATCCACTGTTTCTCAACCTTCTGCAGTCGATAATCATCTGAAATGCTACGCACACCAACAATGATTGCTGGTGCCTTGGCATCTAATGCCGCTTTTATAA
>URYG01000353.1 GCA_900551985.1 uncultured Prevotella sp.
TAAATAATCAAAAGTGTAATATGTTGTGACTTATAAAAAACGTGAGTAGCAAAATTGCTATCAACGTTTTTTATAAGTCGCATATTTTTTACTTTTTTCAACACATAGGACTTTGCAGTCTCACCCTCTGGCTCGTTGCCAACCGAGTCTGTCATGACAATGCTGTTGGCATCCTTCACCTTGTATTCAATCTGTACAGGTCGAAATAGTTCATCATTTCTCGCGCTGTGCGAATCGGCAAGCCTCGATGAGTTTCTGCTTCAGCTTGCCACGGCCAGCCATCACAGATTTATTTTGCTTCAACACGCTGCTAGGCCAGCCATCCTCGAAGCAGGTCACACTGAGATACTCCGAGGTCTGGGCATCTTGGTCAACTGCCTTGTCTATCTCCTTCTTAAACTCGTCGTCCAAGTCCTTGATGTCGCCATCATGATCCTTGCCGTCCTCGGTCTTCTTGCCCTTCAGTCCTTCCATCATGAAGGCACCCATCAGTCCGCCCATCACCTTCTTCACAGTCTCCTTTGGTATCACGCTGACCACCTCGCAGGAGATTGTGTAGTTGCCATTCTTCTCTATGCTGGCATTGATATAAGTGTCGTTGGCGTAGCTATCCTTGGTGGCATCCTCGTGCTCGTGATGCTCGCCCACGGCATATTGGCCTCCGTGGTAGGCGAAGAGCAGTTTCAGCTCCTCCAGGTAGCCCTCCACCACCTCGTCGGTGTTAGCCTGGTTGCCTATCTTCATGAAGTCAAGACCTATCGCCTTCTTCATTTCCTGCATGATGGGCATGGAGGCGATGTCCTTCATGCTCGCCTTGAAGAGAGCCTTTGCCTGCTTCTTGATTTGCGAGAGATTGGTAATCTTGGTGATGCTACCATATTCATCGGTCTCAAAGTTGATGGTGGTGCCTATCACGCTCTTGGCGGTGCGCTCCGCTATCATGGCCATCATCTTGTCCCGGAAGTTGTCGCCCACCGAATCGGCCTTTACGTCCAGGAAGGTGTAGCTCATCTTATAGCCCTTGCTGGTGGAATCGTTTACCACGAGGCGCACCTGGGTGGATACGCCGAGCGTCTTCACCGTGTCCTTGCCGTTCACCTTCCACTCATTCTCATATATCCAGTATTCGCAGGTGTCGCCCTTGCAGAAGTAGGCCACCACATTCACCACCGAGTCTTCGCCAGCTGTGTCCACTTCCAACGTGTCGGAGTTGTTCGATAGCCATTGACTATCAGTGATTTTCTTGTCAATCGATACCGTGTCCTCTACCTTAGGCGACATTTCTCCGCCCTTCACGATGCCGTGGTTGGCGAACAGTCCGCAAGCTATTATGCAGCTCATCACTATCAACGAGATTTTCTTCATAAGTTCATTTTTTAAAAACTTTTTTGCTTAAGATTTTCTTAGCATTCTCTATTCTTTCTGCAGTAGGAGGATTGACATCCTTGAGCGGATAGTCAATGCCTAATTTCTCATACTTATAGATTCCTAATGTATGATAAGGAAGGACATCTACGCGTTCCACATTATCCAATGTCTGAAGGAAATCACTCAACTGCTCCAGATACTCATCTTTATCTGTAATACCAGGGATGAGTACATGGCGAATCCAAACTGGTTTCCGGATATCGCTCAGATAACGAGCACAATCCAGGATATTCCTGTTAGAATGCTTGGTCAGTTTACGATGCTCCTCATCATCAATATGTTTGATGTCCAGGAGTATCGTGTCTGTTACCTCCATCAGTCGCTCAAACTTCTCAAAGAAAGTCCCCTGACGGGTAAACAACTGTGCAGAAGTATCGAGACAGGTATTGATACCACGACGGTGCGCTTTCTCAAACAATTCCAGCAGGAAGTCGATTTGCAACAATGCCTCGCCACCGCTCACCGTGATGCCACCTTTGTCACCCCAGTAAGTACGGAACCGTTCCGCCTTGTCGAGCAAGTCATCTGCAGTCCATTCCTCTCCCACTCCCACTTTCCAGGAATCAGGATTATGGCAGAACTGACAGCGCATCGGACATCCCTGTAGAAATATCAGGAAACGTATGCCTGGTCCATCTACCGAACCAAAGCTTTCTATGCTGTGAATAAATCCTTTATGCATAACGATTAAGCTTGCATTTTACGATAATCATTATATGCCCATAAGGTAAATATGCCAGCTAACAAAGCAAAAAATCCCATAAATACTAATAGTTCCATATTTATTTTCCTTTCTTTTTTTTATCTTTAGACATCCAATTTCATACCGCAAAAATAGTAAAATTATCAATATCTTACTCTATTTCGCAGTTAAATAAGCTAAAATTGCCCGCTAAATATCCTCGAAAAGAAAATATAGCGGGCAATCTATATGTTACAAAGAGACAAGAGAATTCTTCACTCTTCCCTCTTCATTCTTCACTTCCTTAGAGTCTCTCGTGAGCCTGACGAGCGATAACGTCGAGCTGCTGCTCACGTGTCAAGTCGATGAACTTAACTGCATATCCACTGACACGGATTGTGAAGTTCT
>URYG01000354.1 GCA_900551985.1 uncultured Prevotella sp.
TCTGGTTGTCACTGCGTTCGTTTACCTTGTCCAGCCATCGCTTGGCAGTATGGTAATCCATCTTGGCAATGGCAACGAAAGCCAGGTTGTTGCAAGCCTCTGCGTATCCGGCAGGATAGTCTTTAGAAAGAGCCAAAGCCTTCTCTGCCAATACTTTAGTAGAATCAAGGTTGCGATAGTGAAGCGCATAAGAAAGATAATTCAGCTCATCTACTTCGCCCTTATGCGATGGCGAACAAGCTGAAAAAACAAACATCGCCACCATCATACAGATGATGGCGATGCCATAAATATGATGAAATCTTTTATGCATTCTGATTATGCACGTGCCTTAGCAATGTAGCCCAAAGCTTCCTGGCACTTAGCTGTGATGGCAGCCCAATCAGCAGCAGCAACAGTCTCCTTAGGGAAGAGCTTAGAACCCATACCTACACAGAGGACACCCGCCTTGATCCAAGGAGTAAGGTTCTCCTCTGTTGGCTCTACTGCACCTGTTACCATGATGTTGCTCCAACGCAATGGTGCCATTACATTCTTAACGAATGAAGGACCACCTACATTACCAGCAGGGAATACCTTGGTTACATCGCAACCTGCTGCCTGAGCATTGTTGATCTCTGTTACAGAACCACAACCTGGTGAATAAGGCACCAAGCGACGGTTACATACTGGAGCAATATCAGGATTGAAGTTAGGACCTACGATGAAGTTTGCACCCAACTGGAGATACAAGGAAGCAGTACCAGCGTCAACCACTGTACCAGCACCCAAGATCATCTCAGGGCACTCCTTATCAGCCCACTTTACCAACTCACCGAAGATTTCGTGAGCGAAATCGCCACGGTTGGTGAATTCAAATACACGAACGCCACCCTCGTAGCATGCCTTGATTACGTTCTTGCAGATTTCGATATCTTTATTGAAGAATACAGGAACCATACCAGTCTCTTTCATAGCTGCCATGACCTGCATTTTGCTAAACTTTGCCATCTTTTATTTAATGTTTAATGTTAAATGTTAAGTGTTAAATGTTATCGCTGTACACGACCATTAGCGTTACCGCCAGCAAGGCTCTCAACCTCGTCAACAGAAACCAAGTTGAAGTCACCAGGAATAGTGTGCTTCAAAGCAGAAGCAGCAACTGCGAACTCAAGTGCCTCACCCTGAGTCTCCTTGGTCAAGAGACCGTGGATCAAACCGCCAGAGAAAGAGTCACCACCACCCACGCGGTCGATGATAGGGTTGATATCGTAGTGCTTGCTCTGATAGAACTCCTTACCATCATAGATAAGAGCCTTCCAACCATTATGAGTAGCAGAAAGAGACTCACGGAGAGTAGAAACGACATACTTGAAGCCGAACTCCTCCATCATACCCTTGAAGATGCCATAGTAACCCTCAGCATCAGTCTTACCGCCTTCAACGTCAGCATCTGGCTTGAAGCCCAAGCAAAGCTGAGCATCTTCCTCGTTACCGATGCAAACATCTACATACTGCATCAATGGGCGCATCACAGAAATAGCCTTCTCTGATGTCCAGAGCTTCTTGCGGAAGTTGAGGTCAACAGATACAGTTACGCCATGACGCTTAGCAGCCTCACAAGCCAACTTGGTCAATTCTGCAGCCTTGTCGCTGATAGCAGGAGTAATTCCACTCCAGTGGAACCACTGAGCACCCTCCATGATTTTATCGAAGTCGAAATCAGAAGGATCAGCCTCTGCGATAGCGCTGTGAGCACGGTCGTAGATAACCTTAGATGGGCGCATAGAAGCACCAGTCTCTGCATAGTAGAGACCTACTCTATCACCACCGCGAGCGATAAACTCTGTGTTGACGCCATAACGACGGAGACCATTTACTGCAATCTGGCCAATCTCGTGCTTTGGCAACTTTGATACGAAATATGCATCGTGACCATAGTTAGCAAGGCTAACAGCAACGTTAGCCTCACCACCACCAGGGATGATGCGAAGTGACTCACTCTGGATGAAACGATCGTTGCCTTCTGGTGACAAACGAAGCATAATCTCGCCTAATGTTACAATCTTTGCCATTGTTTGATAGTTTTAATTTCTTTGTTTTTATTGTTTGTTTACTAATAGACAATTTTATTGTAGTTGTCCGTAACCGTTGGCAAAAATAGCTATAATTTCTCGAATACCAAAATTTAATCGCAGTTTTTTTCAATTCTAGCCTTATTTTTTCGTATTTTTCTCACTTTTTCCCTTTTTTTCTCCTTTTTTTTAGATTTTTGTGCAAAAAAAGAGCTGTGCATTCGCACAATTCAATTTTTTATTGTAAATTTGTACCGAATATTCTATATGTGGACGTACACTCGAAAATTGGAAGTTCTCAGAATTGCCTTCTTCGCACAGTACACAAGCGTATCGACATATATTATATTAATGTACGCACGTGAAAGAAAGTGCATCATGGACGAAGTTTAATAACAAATGGGTTAAAAACCAGCAAACGCTTAAAACATGGCCGAAAAAATAAGAATCAAGGATATCGC
>URYG01000355.1 GCA_900551985.1 uncultured Prevotella sp.
ATACCGGGGATACCTATGTTGTAACCCTTTTTAGAATCCCCGGTTATGGCACACAATGTATTCGTAAATGAGCACATTGTGATGCTCGCTGATTCTTTCACAAGAAAGCGAGCTATGCATATCAATGTTGCAAAGGTAATATTTTCTATTGAAAATACAACCTATTCTCTCTTTTTTTCAACAACATTAACGTTAGCCTCTCCTGAAATGATTATATAACGAAAAAAGCAGGAACCTCCTCCCAGAGATTCCTGCTTTATGGTTGTTATTGAAAAAGTATTGTTGTAAAGTCCTAAGATTAAGAGTAGCGGATAATCTGACCTGGAGTCAGCTTCTTATCCTTCTTGTAACCGTTGAGGCGGCAAATCTGATCTACTGTTACACCACGCTTCTCGGCGATGGAATTCAGAGTCTCACCATACTTAACCTTGTGGTAAAGCTTCTCGCCACCAGCGTTGGCATTGTATCTGCCCACTTCGCCACCATTAACCTGCTCACGGGTGTAACCACCATTACCAATCTTGCCACGAGCTGCATTGGCATCTGCTGACTCACGCTCGTAAGAGTCGCGACGGAAATCGTAAAAATCGCCAGTAACGTCCTGATTGCGGAAGTCGAACATCAACGCAGGGTTGAGGGCTACACCGCAAAGACGAGTCTCGAAGTGAAGGTGAGAACCGGTACTACGACCTGTATTACCTCCCAAACCAATCACATCGCCTGCTCTTACCTCCTCGTTCTCAGAAACGAGCTGCTTAGAGAGGTGACCGTAGATGGTCTCCAAACCATTGTTGTGACGGATTACGATGTACTTACCATAACCACCACCTTCATATCTTACAATGCGAACTTTGCCTGAGAAGGCTGCGCGGATTGTGTCGCCAATATAAACCTTGATGTCCATACCTTTATGTTGGCGGCCAAAGCTTGCACGGTAACCGAAGTTACTTGTGACAACGCGACTTGGAGTTGGCATGCAGAAATGACGGAGGTCGATACGGAAGTGCTCAGGAAGCGCAGTCCGGCGGTGAGCATACTTGTTGGAGAAATCCTGATACAACTCTGCTGAAGGATTCTCTCTATCTTCCATCATTCGATAATGAGATACTGCTAATGTGTCTATCGACTTCATGCGATGGTCAACTGGTGCCTGACGGGCAAGCAAGTCTTGACCAAATGACGGCACGGTTGTTAACGCCAACAATGCCACTACGGAAATCTTCTTTATTTTCTTTTTTAAACTCATACTTTTTAATTAATATTCTTTTTTAGGTTCGTCACCATTGAAATGAAATCATAAATGAAATTCCACTACAAAACACCTAAGTAAAAACCCCTTATGTGCGTGACTTTGTTAAATAGACTTTGCAAATATATGAAAAATATTCCAGTCTGCCAAGGCCATTAACACGAATAAGGGGATATTTAACGCGAAAAGTTGATGTTTAACTTTTGTTAAGAAGAAACCTTTCTTGATTTAAATCAATTTTACAGTATTCTGTTTTTGCAAAATTATGCAGGCTTCTTATGAAAGTATTTGCATTTTCTATTGAAATTACTTTCGTTTCCTCATGAAGCCTGTTTCATTCCTTTATGAAGCCTGTTTCATTCCCTCATGAAGTCTTTATCGTTTTTTCACGATAAATTCCGTGCTTTTTCTTTCAGCATTCGCAGCAGGGTGACGGCTGGAGAGTGACCCATAAAGATGATTCGCTTGACTTCCGGACTTGTAAAGCGGAGGCATTTCTGATAGGCCTGATACAGTTCACCGAGATTGATGGTGAACTCCTTGCCGGAACTTTCCCGGATGCCTATCAACATCTTGGCTGTGAGGTGGATACGGATGTATCGGATGCCTGTAGCTGTCTCTATCTCCGTGATGCCTTCCAGAAGTTCTCTCATCTGTTCTGGCGTGAGGGGCGGTCTGTCTTCCGTCACCATGGAGCGCTTTCTTCCTCTACGGCGAGGGGCATCTGTGGGCTCTGTACCTTCTGATGTCTGTGTGTCCGTTTCCTGCTTTCCGATTTCTTCTGCATCAAAAAGGAAGCCTTCTTCTATATTGTTTTTCTCCTTCATCTCTTGATTCCTTTTTATCTCTGATTTCTTTCTCAGTTATTTTCTTTTTAATCCCGGTCATGGTTTCCCTAACTGATTGCAGCCCAATTGATATGGGTTTTCTTCATTTCTTTCAGTCGGTTCCAGAGCAGGGTATTCTGAGGCAGGTTGCAATGTGGGTCGGCATCGATGATGGTCTGTGCTTCTGTGCGTGCCAACTGTACAATCTGTCCGTCTCTTGCAATATTGGCTATCTTCAGGTCGAAAGCCATTCCGCTCTGTTGGGTTCCTTCCAAATCGCCCGGTCCTCTGAACTTGAGATCGGCTTCGGCGATGCGGAATCCATCGTTCGTATCACACATGATATCAATGCGTTTGCGGGTTTCCTCCGACAACTTATAGTTGGTGACGAGGATGCAGTAACTCTGGTCGCAACCTCGTCC
>URYG01000356.1 GCA_900551985.1 uncultured Prevotella sp.
TCGAAAAATACGCCAAGAATCTGGTTGACCGCTTGCACCGCTTCTTGCGCCTTGATTGTAAATTTGTCGAATGTCATATTTATTCTCCTTTCTTATTTATAGGGATTATTATTTTCTTTTAGTGAATTCTGATTTTATGAATTATTATTCAGCTTTCTCTTGCCAAAGGAGCGAATAGTGTGCCGATATATGATTTTCTGACATTTTGACATGAATAGGGCGATTTTAGATGGATTTTGGGGTGTTTTATGTGTCAAATTGTCGGTTTAAAGAGCGAACTTTGAGTCTTTTAAAAGAGGATAACTTCAGAACTTTTATAGACGACCAACTTGGGTCTTAATAGACGACCAGCCTTGGCCTTAATAGACGACTGGCTTTGGTCTTAATAGACGCTTCATTCTACCTGTCATAGAAAATAGGCTTTTTGCTTTTTGGAAAGGAAGGGTGAATGACCGGTCATGGTTATTATCGGTCATTTTTATTTTCGGGATTCATTAAAAGCTTGTACTTTTTTAGTGATAAATAGTTAATTATACTTTCTCTTTCATTTTGACCGAAAATAACCATGACCGGAATTGTAATATTAGTATCCGTTGATGAGAGAAAGTATATGTAAAGTAAAGTGTAACTTCTTGAATTGCAGAGGATTATCGGATAGGAATGGTATGAACGAGAAACTACGGATGGCATCAGCTTGTGCTCGCAATGTTAACCAAAACTGGTAATATTATTAGCAATCAGACTTGATTTATCGCAAATATACCTAAAATATTCCTATAACTCGCCTTGAAATTTGGTGGTTTCGATTATTTTTTGTAATTTTGCAGCGTTTTTATAATTAGAAAGAAGTCGAATTCAAAATAGATAATTAATGGCTGAAACAAAGAAAATCAAGACAGCGTTGGTGTCTGTCTTCCACAAAGATGGCTTGGATGAGTTGCTCGCCAAGTTGAACGAAGAGGGGGTTAAATTCTTGAGCACTGGTGGTACTCAGAAATTTATCGAATCTTTGGGTTATGAATGTCAGAAAGTAGAGGATGTTACCACATATCCATCAATCCTTGGTGGTCGTGTGAAGACTCTTCACCCAAAAATATTTGGAGGAATCTTGGCTCGCCGCGACAATGAGGGTGACCAGGAGCAGATGAAGGAGTATGAGATTCCAAGCATCGACCTCGTTATCGTAGATTTGTATCCATTCGAGCAGACTGTAGCCAGTGGTGCTAATGATGCTGATATTATCGAGAAGATTGATATCGGTGGTATTTCTTTGATCCGTGCAGGTGCAAAGAACTTCAAGGATGTAGTCATCGTTCCAAGCAAGGCTGAGTACAGCGTGCTTCTTGATATTCTCAAGCAGAAGGGTGCAGAGACTGATATCGAAGACCGCAAGATGTTCGCAGAGCGTGCCTTTGGTGTAAGTTCTCACTATGATACTGCAATCCACGCTTGGTTTGCTAAGTAAAAAAGGTTCTCTTCTTGTTCTCATATTGTGAGGCGAGAAGATGGCTGCAAAAGATAGATTTTAAGCTTAAAATAATAGATTTTACATTAGAAAATGGGATTTTTTTCATTTATTCAGGAAATCGCAATGGACTTAGGTACCGCCAATACCATCATTATCAGTGATGATAAGATTGTAGTGGACGAACCTTCTGTTGTGGCACTTGACCGTCGTACCGACAAGATGATTGCGGTGGGAGAGAAGGCTAAGATGATGTACGAGAAGACTCATGACAACATCCGTACAATCCGTCCTTTGCGCGATGGCGTTATTGCCGACTTTACCGCTTGCGAGCAGATGATGCGTGGACTCATCAAGATGGTTCACACGGGTAGTCGTCTGTTCTCCCCATCACTCCGTATGGTTATCGGAGTTCCTTCTGGTTCTACTGAGGTGGAACTTCGTGCAGTGCGCGATTCTGCAGAACATGCAGATGGCCGTGATGTTTACTTGATTTTTGAGCCAATGGCTGCAGCTATCGGTATCGGTATCGATGTAGAGGCACCTGAAGGCAATATGATAGTTGATATAGGTGGTGGTTCTACCGAGATTGCAGTGATCTCTCTGGGTGGTATTGTTTCCAACAATTCTATCCGTACTGCAGGTGATGATCTTACTGCTGATATCCAGGAATATATGAGCCGCCAGCACAATGTGAAGGTTTCTGAGCGTATGGCTGAGCGTATCAAGATTCATGTAGGTTCTGCCTTGACAGATCTTGGTGATGAGGCTCCTGAGGATTTCATCGTTCATGGTCCTAACCGTATTACAGCCCTTCCAATGGAGGTTCCTGTATGTTATCAGGAAATTGCTCACTGTTTGGATAAGACTGTAGCGAAGATTGAGAATGCTGTGCTTTCTGCACTCGAAAATACTCCTCCTGAGCTTTATGCTGATATCGTAAAGAATGGTATCTGGCTCTCTGGTGGTGGTGCTTTGCTCCGTGGTCTCGACAAGCGACTCCAGG
>URYG01000357.1 GCA_900551985.1 uncultured Prevotella sp.
TTCGGAGATGCCCCACCGTGGATCGCTCTTCGCCACCAGCCACTTCTTGAAGAAATAGCGGAAGAGTTTCTGCGTATGCTCGTTGGCGGGCAGATTCTCCACCTCGATGCGGTCGGCGAGCTGGTCGATGTAGTCGGGATCCTCTCCCTTCTTCCATTTCGGCAGACTGCGCAGGTAATCGACCAAGGGGTCGAAGGGCTCGCTGAAGTCGCTGTTGATGATGTTGTGCAAGGTCTTCTCTGAGAGATGCTGCCCCGACTCGTCCATCTCGCTCCAGATGGAGTTCTCGATGTTGTCGTCGATGCGGATCCAGTCTGGATACTTGCCGTCTAAAACGATGCGGCTCTCCACCTCGTAAAATCCCGTCAGCACGTTTCGGCGGAACAGATAGTGGGTGAGTAGCCACTGCTTGATGCGCCTTACTGATGGCTTGCCGCTGCGGCCCTCGCCCTGGCGATAGAAATGCCAGATGCCAAACTTGTGCAGATTCTTGTAGCGAGACTTGACGACGGAAACCGTATCTTCGTAGCTGGTGCCAAACTCACGGTCGGCGTAGGACTGGGCTTCTTCCAGCGGGATGCCATAGTAGATGCAGATGTCGGCAAAGTGCCACACGTACTCGTTGTGATGCTCAGGCTCGAATTGATAGCCCCACAAGTCGAGCAGTTCCTTGATGTGGGAAGCCGCCTCCTCGATGGTAGGCGCACCCTGGTCGCTTGACTCCGCCTCCTCTTTCACCTTGATGGTTCGCTTGCCGCCCTTGGCATTTCGCCTGGTTGAATACTTCGCCTGCAATGCCTTCTTCATGTAGAGGGGCTTCAGGTCCTTCGGTCCCAGGGCAAAAGGCTCGGCATCCCAACGGAAATAGGCATCCGGGTCGTAGGCAAGACCGGCGCATCGGGTGATATCGACACACTGCTTGTCGGGAGCTATACCCAGGAGCTGGGTGTAGTAAGCCATCGCCTTCTGCAGCACGGCATCGAAGAGTTCCAGCACGCTGATGTCGTCGTCATCCACAGGACGGTAGGCGCAGAACACTCTGAATCCCCTGCCGCTCACGGTGATATACTCTACCATCGTATGATGGTCGCCTCTCACCAGTTGGATAAGATGCTCCATATCTTCCTTCTTCACATGGTCGAAGTCGAGCTGGAACATGTAGGTAGGTTTGAGGAAGTTGGCAAGTTGTCTGCCGTAGCCGTCCATGAGCGCCGAAACCGTGATGGCAGGCATCTCAGGCTTGTACTGGTCGGCAAACTGCTTGCTGATGGCGAGACGCTTGCGGTAAGTCTCGGTCATCATTCGAAGCTCAGGGCTAGAGGTAATCACGCTCTTGAGATACAGCCAGTCGGCGAGTCGATGGCTCTCTGAAGATTTGATGCAAGGGAAGTAAGATGGCATCGTGGCTGTCTCTTCCATGCAGTTGGTGTTTGATTCTTTTTCCATTTGATTAAAATTGTCTGTTGTTTATACTATTTTCTTGTTTGCAACGTTCTATAAGTAAGAGTGTGGGTGAACACTTGGCGATGAAGTCGGTGAAGGGTGAACCCCGATGCCAACCTTTAGCGTTAATAATGTGTTAAAAACACCCCATAACCCATTGTAATAGAGACTCTTTTTATTTCTAGCATGCGCTGTATATACAAAGTTCTTTTTACTAGGGTTCACCCCGTAGCCGAAAAGGTGAATGCTTGGAGCAAGTGTTCACCCCGCTGTTCACCATTCGGTAACTATCGGCAAAGTTACGGCAAAAGGGCGATATAGGAAATCGAAAATTACCACATTGTGGTAAAAATAGAGAATTTAAGTATTAATTTTATTTAAAAGTTTTAGGAATGGAAAAAAGAATTTCCTACTTTCTGCCGATGAGAAGTTGAAGCTCGCGGCTGAGATTTCGTCGATGACTGCTGAGCAGCGTTTCGACAAGTTTTCAAACCAGTTGGTTAAGTCTGCCAAGCACATTTATTCAGAGAAGGCGACTTATCATGAGTTGACCGACGGCATGCGTGCCTGGGTGTTGAAGAAGAGTGACATCAAGAAAGAGTTTCACCTGAACCGCACTTTCTTCACTCATTTGAACAAGGGCGAGCATATGTCGCTCTCCGAGTTTGTTCATTTCACCAATTGGATTTTCACCCATTATCCTAGCGAGGAGGATCGCCTGGGGGCATTGCTGGAAATTGACACGGTGTTGTTCTGTCACACGAAGGAGAACGACGATTACGGTTGGCATCCATTCTCCCGTCCTCTCAACCAGATTATTGAGGACATGATAGAGAAGGAAGTGGAGAAGCGAGTAGAGAAGGAGTTTAGAATCCGCGCCTTGAAGAAGGACCAGGACGAGATTGGAAAAAAGTGATTTCATTTTTTTAGATTGAATCAGAACCATTAAGGCGCCGCCTTCCTGCTGGTGAAAGCTGGAAGGAAGGGGGCGCTGCATACTTTTTA
>URYG01000358.1 GCA_900551985.1 uncultured Prevotella sp.
AGCAAGATTCGCATACGTGGTACGGGTACCGTGAATAGTGCCGACCCTCTCTACATCGTAGATGGAATGCCTATTGAGGGTGGTATCGACTATTTGAATCCTAGTGATATTCAGAGTATCGAAATCCTGAAAGATGCTGCTTCGGGTGCTGTGTATGGTGCGCGTGCAGCCAATGGTGTAGTTCTTGTTACCACCAAGACTGGTAGTATCGGCAAGACGATGGTTAAGTATGATTTCTCCATAGGATGGCAGAATCCTTGGCGTAAGCGCAAACTGCTCAATGCCGAGCAATATACTACCCTGATGAAGGAGGCTGCTGCATACGCTGGTGAAAAAGATATCGATAATATCCTGAAGAATATGGGTTCCAGCGATACCAATTGGCAGGATGTGCTCTACAATGATAATGCTCCTGTACAGAATCATCAGTTGAGCATCAGCGGTGCATCAGAGAAGTTTAATTACTATCTCTCTCTGGGTTACTATAAGAGTGAAGGTGTGATAGGTGGAGATTATGGACGTGCCAACTACGAGCGTATGACAGTAAGAAGTAACAATACCTATGTTGTCTTCGACCAGAGCAAGGTGCGTAACTGGCTCAAGACGGGTAAGGTGGGTGTTAATCTGGCTTATTCCCGCATCAACAATACCAGTATGAATATCAACGATATTGGCGGTCTTTCTGCCCTTGGTAATGCCATGTTCCTTTCTCCATTGATGAGTGTCTATGCTGAAGATGAGGCTGCTCTCAATTCGCAGTATGCTGGAGAAATTGCGAAATATGGTCCTTTGGTAAGAGACAAGAAAACGGGCAGGTTGCTTAATGTGCCAAACAAGAACTTCAATGATCTTTCCAATCCTTTGGGATGGCTCTCTCTGCCTGGAGAAAAGAATAATTCTGATAAGTTCGTTGCTAACTTCTGGGCAGAGCTGGGCATTTGGGATAACCTGAAGTTTAAGACTTCTTATGGCGTTGATCTCAGTTTCTGGGGGACTGACGGATGGACTCTTCCATACTATTTGAATGCTGATCGGCATAATGACAAGTCATCTGTCTGGAGTTCCATGAATCGTGGCAACCGTTGGCAGGTTGAGAATATCCTGACCTATAATAAGCAGTTGGGAGAGCATAATTTCTCGGCTGTAGTTGGACAATCTGCTATCAAATATTCCGGACGTAATATTAGTGGCTCTGCTCAGGATATGATAGCTCTGGATCCTGGCAAGGCAAACCTTGATTTCACCACTGGTATGGCTACCGATGGCAAGCGGGATGTATCGGGTGGATTGTTCAGCCCTCATACCTTGGCTTCTTATTTCGGTCGACTCTCTTATAACTATGCCGAGCGTTATATGGCTCAGTTTACCATTCGCCGTGATGGCTCTTCCAATTTCGGCCCGAACAACAAGTGGGGTACCTTCCCTTCTGTATCATTGGGTTGGAATGTGACGAATGAAAAGTTCATGGAAAAACGTCCTGAGTGGTTTAGCAAGATGAAGCTCCGCCTGAGTTGGGGTAAGAATGGTAACGAGGCTATCGGTGCTTTCAGATATACTGCCAATGTGGCTATAGGCAACAACTATACCTTTGGTGGTGCTGGCAACCAGGTAATCATAGGTGGTAGTAAGCCATCGGGAACTCCTAATGCCGACTTGAAGTGGGAGGAGAGCGAGCAGTATGATGCTGGATTGGATTTCAGCTTCTTCAATAATGCCCTGACGTTCACGGTAGATTGGTTTAAGAAGAAAACCAATGGTATGCTGAAAACCATGAGTGTGCCTTCTTACTTGGGCGAATCAAAGCCTTGGGGTAATGTGGGCGATATGGAGAATAGCGGTATCGAGTTTGAACTGGGATACAAGTTCCGTAAGGGCGATTGGGCTTTCAACATCAACGCCAATGCCAGTTATCTGAAGAACAAGTTGATCAATCTGGGCAATGATACCGGTTATGAAACATCGGACGAGGTTCACCTGATCGGTAATGTGAGCCGTGCAGAAAACGGTCAGCCATATCCTTTCTTCTATGGTTACAAGACGGCTGGTATCTTCCAGAATCAGGCTCAGGTAGATGCTTATGTGAATGATAAGGGAGTGAAATTGCAGCCAAATGCGCAGCCGGGTGATGTAATCTTTGTAGATTATAATGGTGATGGAAAGATTGATGATGCAGATAAGACTAATATCGGTAAGGGTGATCCTGATTGGACTTTCGGTTTCAATCTGGGTGCCAGCTGGAAGATGCTCGACTTCTCTATGTTGTGGGCAGGTTCCTTCGGCAACAAAATCTTCGATACCACTCGCCGTGTGGATCTCCGTTATGCCAATCTTCCTGAAGCGTTTATGGGTCGTTGGCACGGTGAGGGCACATCCAATACTATGCCGCGTTTCGCCTGGTCAACAGCCAATGATAATAATAAGGTGTCTGACCTCTACATCAAGAATGG
>URYG01000359.1 GCA_900551985.1 uncultured Prevotella sp.
GCCGTGCTCAACGGCAAGCGCGTGCTCTTCTGCGACGATTCCATCGTGCGCGGCACGCAGTTGCGCGACAACGTGAAAGTGCTTTTCGACGACGGCGCAAAGGAAGTTCACATGCGCATCGCCTGTCCGCCGCTCATCTATGGTTGCCCCTTCATCGGTTTCACCTCTTCGAAGAGCGACATGGAGCTCATCACGCGCCGCATCATCCGCGAACTGGAAGGTGAGGGCGACCAGCGCCTGGAGGCTTACGCAACGACCGACTCGCCTGAATATCAGCGCATGGTGGAAATCATTCGTGAGCGTCTCGGACTGACCACGCTGCGCTTCAACAAACTCGAAACGCTCATCAAGGCCATCGGGCTCCCCAAGTGTAAGCTCTGCACGCACTGCTTCGACGGGACAGGATGCTTCTAAGAAAATATTCTAACACCTTCAGCTCCAGGCAACGCCTGATAACGGCACATCGCCGTTGCTGACAACCTTATATAAAAAGAGGTGTTCAACTTTATGGTTGAACACCTCTTTTTGCGTTGTGGGGGGACGAAGCGTTTGGCGGCTATGAGGGAGTATATTTGCTAATCCCCATTAAACATCAACTGAGCCTGGGAAACGGCTAAAATAAATAAAAGTCCTGTAAGTCCATACATGATAGGTTGAGGTTTGCCATGTCAATCTTGTCTCCCTTGACCCTTGGCCGTCCACGCCTCTTTTCCTTCTTGGGAATGTAATGCAGACAAGCGTTGTCACGGAAACGGCTGACAAGATAGAAGCCAAGCTCCGACATGCCCTTCTCAAACGTGGATGTGGAGAAGAATGCGTCAGCCACCACTATGTCGGTGATGGACAGCAGTTTCTTAGAATACCGCTTCATAACGCTGATGTAATATTCAACGAGTGTTTTGTTTCTCATATTCAGCGCGGAGTTCCCTATTGTCTGATGGGCACGCAGTATCATGCATTTGTTGTTGGCAACATCCAGCAAGCCGATGCCCATGATTTCAAGTCCGTGCTTCACAGCCCCTGCACATCCCGACGTAAAACCACGAAAAGACTACTCATTTATTAGGATTATGGGAATCTGAGCCTTACAATCTGACACCTACTTCTAAGTATAAGAAATTGAAAATCACTATTTCTCGGTATTGTACAATTTCTAAATATGCCCTACCTTTGCAGCCTGAAAAAAGAAATAAATATGACCAGAGGATTAGAAAAAGTTAAAAAGATTAAAAGGAAACACATCTTCCTGGCCTTATTGGCCGTGATCGTTCTGGGAGGTTTGGCGAAGGCTTATTCTGCCTGGGTGGGTACTACCCGCATCGCTTTCCTCAACTATCAGGCTATTGCGCTGGGACAGATTTCGCATGCCAACGACAATGCGATGATCAAACTGAGTGAGATTACCACCGATGATTTCGATCATCTGGATGATTACGATATGATTATCGTGAATGGTATGGGTCTCCGAATCGACGAGAACCAGCGCAAGCTGTTGGAAGAGGCTTCCTACAAGGTGCCAACCCTGACTCATGCTGCTACCAACCCAGCCAACAATATCGTATCAGTAGATAACTTCGATGCCGATTATCTGATGCAGTATATCGAGAACGGCGGCAAGAAGAACTATCAGAGTATGCTCGCTTACATCCGCAAGTTTATTGACGGAAAGAAGTTCATGGCTCCAGAGCCGGAACGTGTGAATGAGCGACCAGATTATCTCCTGACTCATTTCGACCCGAAAGATGAGAAGGGTGATGAACTGGGTTTCAACAGCATCCGCGAGTACAATGCATTCCTTGTGAAGAACGGTTTATATAAAGAAGGTGCTCCTACCATTATGCTCACCGGTTTTATGGGTGCGGCTCCTGATATGGAAAAAGCTTTCGAAAAGAAGGGATTCATGGTGTATCGCATCAATAAGCTTCAGAGCTTTATCGCTGGTCATTATGCCGACAGCATCCAGGCGAATGCCGTAGTGAATATGGCGCATGGCAGACTGGGCGATTACTTCGTAGAGTTCCTGAAGCAGAAGAATATTCCACTGTTCTCACCTCTTAATATCAACCGCTTGACCACCGATTGGGAGAACGACAAGCAGGGAATGAACGGCGGCTTCATGTCGCAGAGCATCGTGACTCCGGAGATTGATGGTGCCATCCGTCCATACGTGGTTTTCGGTCAGCGCATCAACAAGGAGGGCTTGCAGGAGGTTTACGGCATCCCTGACAGAATGGAGAGTTTCGTGGAGAGTGTGCAGGGCTATGTGAATCTTAAGAAAAAGAAGAACAGCAGCAAGCGCATTGCTATCTTCTACTTCAAGGGGCCTGGTCAGAATGCACTTACCGCTTCGGGAATGGAAGTGGTTCCATCGCTCTACAATCTCCTGGTTCGCTTGAAGAATGAGGGATACAATGTAGGCAAGTTGCCTGCCAAT
>URYG01000360.1 GCA_900551985.1 uncultured Prevotella sp.
CCTTCTCTTCCACAAGCCTGTTCATTGCATCGAAGATTGCGACATTCAGAATATTATAATCCGACGTCACATTCAGCACATCACTCGCCGGATTTGGATACACACGCACGTTTTCCTCATTTAGTACATTTACACCCAAAGCACTGCTTGCAGTATCGGTAATCGTGCTGTCTCCTTGCGGAACACTGTCTTCCAAAACCCTTATCGGGAAAATTGCAATAGGAGCATAAACATTTGTATCACAATTTGATCGATTGTATTTTGCCGTAAGATCGTATCCGGCGTTGCTCCAATCAACCTCATCAACCGACATCCAAGCTCCTCTGTTATAACAGAAAGCGACATAGGGCTTATATTTCGTTCCGACTTCGCATGGAACATACTCAGTTCCGGAACCCGAATAGTCTTTCTTGTAAAAAAACATTGCGAAACTGCGATTGTTAGGATAGTTTCCGAGAGTACATGGAACAGATAACAAATCGAAAAACACCATATAATCATCATATACGGTTATAGTGTCATCAAACATAAATTCATAGTGCCGGGCGTACATTTCCGGTATACCCGGATTGACTATAAAGGTCTTCTGTGATAATACAGACATGGAAGTATTCATTATTCCGACAATCAGAGTATCCGGAATATTATCATTGTATGGTTTTGCAAGAATTGAGATGCCGGATATTTTCACACTGTCATTTCTGACTTCATATCTTTGAGCTACTTTTTTTATCCAATACAATTCATCTGAAAAATTGCTCGTGCAACTAAGAATACTGTGTGCAATTACGTCAGTATAATGGAGTCCTAAATTTTGCTCATAAGTTGAGTCAATCAATGGAGGATGAATGTATTGTTCAATATGCTCCGACCCAATTCCGGCTGTATCTATCTGAGCCTTCATTACGAACGGACAAATCAAGGCAGCAATCAATATCAAGCCTTGTAAATTCAATGCTTTTTTCATTTCTGTTATTCGTTATTGATTTTTAATTCTGACATTCGATACTTATTTGCATGGGATTATTCCCTGCATTATTTCCATTCCACTGACAAGGGATTGTCGTGATGACAGGTGAAGGTAGAAGATATGAAGAAACACTTCCTTGTGCCGTCGCATCTATCTTTATGGTTTCATATTTATCACAACTGTACTGATTGTTATTCACTTTCTTTATCCAATAGAACTGATCGCCTGTGGAATATTCACTTCCTGCAACAGCATATCCGTAACCGGGAACAAGGCATAAATGATTTAAGGGGTCAAGGTTCGGAAGAAATTTGGTACGGCTCAAATATGGAGACTGAAGCCATGGATTGACAAAACTTACGGATTCAATCCAACCACTGCCAAACAAATTCGTGCTTTCCAATAACAGCAATGAATCACTCTCAATTGAATATTCCATCTCTAAAGTTCTTATCATTTTATCCATATGGTAAATAACCTGATTAGTCGGTGGGTTAGTCAAATCTCCTACATTGATAAAGTTTATCATTGTGAAGAAATTGTCTTGTGCATCAACTGCCGTTGTACTTACCGCCAACATGTTGTTAGGTAAAAGAGTCAAATGTAGCGGATATTCCCTCCTGTCGAAAGAATAAATGAACGATTGGTTAGGAAAATGGTAATCGCCTTGTTGATGAGTTTGATGCAATTCGGGATATTCTTTGTAAGCATAACGTAGTATAAAGTGATTTGACGGATATATATGACTCAACATTATTACGTACTTTTCATCGAATGTTATATCGTGAAAAATCTCATATAGAGGTTGTTGCTGTGGGCATTCGAGTACTGTATACTCAAAATCCGGATTGTTTCTATCGTCCAAACAGACTATACAACCTTGGATTGCATCATCTCCTATCGCAACAATATGTGTTACATCCGGCTCATTATCCGTATTATAAGCCACTAAATTGGTAAGATTTTCCGTATTTTGGATTTGTGTGATTTCATAAGAGAAATAACCATCATCAAGAAAATCATCTATTTTGAAACGTCCTATGATTCCCATGAAATTACCGCCTGACAAATCCATCTTTCCACAAAAATATATCCAATCTTTCAGAATGCAAAAGTCGGAAACATGGAGATTGGGATTATTCAAATCACTTTCATGTATGATACTGTTCCCGTCAAATAAAGCTGTAAAATGATAATTGCCTCCATGCTGTTTAGTAATACCTATAAGAACATCGGATTTGAACGCTTTGATTTTCTGAGCATAAGTATTCACTGTTAAATTATGGTTTTCAAGCACTATGCTTTCACCATTCAACCAGCTTTGTGCATGTATCCATATCGGCATACACAGCACCAAAATAATAATTGTTTTCTTCATTTCTATTACTGTTTGTATGTAACTTATTTTTTTGAGTTTCCCTATGTTTTAGGTTAGATTTAAGAGGTTCACACATAGGGAGGG
>URYG01000361.1 GCA_900551985.1 uncultured Prevotella sp.
TTTAAAGCAATCGTCTCCACATCTTCTGTGCGGAATGACTTGCAAAGATTCTCTATTTTAAGCATTTTCTTATCTTTTTACTTTTTTACTTTTAATTTTATTCATCCTTGAGATACTTCACAGGATTACTATTAGCCACCTTGTAGCAGTTGATGATGACGGAAAGCCCGATGATGACGAGCAGGATGATGGTAACGCCGATAAACAACAGAGGCGTCATCGAAATCTTCTCGCTGAACGACATGAGCCATTGTCTGGCTATCAGCCAAGCCCCCAAATCTCCTACGATGATGCAAGGCAAGGCAATCTTCATGATGTCTTTCAGGAAGATGCGAAGAATATCCTTCACCTTGGCTCCGTTCACCTTTCTGATGGCAATCTCCTTGCGGCGGCGGTTCACCTCATCACTCGTATAACCCACCAATCCGAAGAGGGCGATGATCATCGTTATGATGCCGGCAACCAGGATTCCGTTGCGGAAATTGAGCTGGGAAGCATACTGTGCCTTGAACTCGGATTCATAATCATAAACGGTCACTTCATTATTCGGATACAGCGACTGCACCTCGTTCTTTAAGTCAGAGAGACTCTTTTCCGTCAAGTCATTAAACTTGACGAACATACACCGATTAGCCCGACCATAGAAATAGACAAAAGGAGTAGCGTTCGTATCAGCATTCGACGTGCTAATCGTTCCATACCTCACATTCTTGACCACGCCACAAATCGTCATCGTTTCATCCTCATCACAATGAGAAGATACCCAAACCCTCTTGCCTACGACTCCATCTTTCCAATGTCCAAGTTTTACGAGCTTGTTAGCCAAGTTCTCGTCAATGATAATTTGTCGAGAACTATCATTACGCTCTGTGAAGAAAGATCCTTCTACAAACTCAACGTCCATCATCTTGAAGTAATTGTCATCCACTCCACCTGCATCATGAATGATTTGGATAGTACGCTTGTCGCCTGGCAAAGAAAGATTATTACCATTAAAGCTATAATTTTGCAAAGGAACACTGTAGCAAGATGCCACCATATTGACATCAGGCATTCGCTTAATTTCCGATAGACATTGCGCTCGTTGGTCTTTCTCTAGTCCTTCTACAAAAACGAATGCCACCTTATCATACTTGTAACCGGGATTCAAGTTTACCATCATATTATATTGGTTATTGACCACAAAGAGTAAGCTGAACAATAGCCCCGAAATGATAAACTGAACACCCAGCAAGATGAGCTTCCATTTCTTACGGTTCTCACTATACCCCCTGAAAGCAATCGCTACAGGTACCTTGCAATAAAGCCAACCAGGAATCCATCCACCCACTAAAAGCACAAAGAGACAAATTGCTACCAATATCCAGCTACCTCGATTGAGCACCAAGACACTAACTGGGGCAGAAAGGAAATTCTCTACCGTTCCCTTGCAGAGAAATACTAAAATAGCTGCAAGAACAATCGACAAACCAACATGTACCAACGCCTCGGAGAAGACAATGGCATGGATGTTCTTGGGTTCCGCTCCATAACATTTACGCACAGCCATCTCACGAGAACGCGTTACGAGATTACCCACGATGATGAGCAGGTAATTCATCACAGAAGTGAAAAGCAATACAAAAGCGATGATACCCATGATCCATCCCATCTTCTTGATGTAAGGGCTTTGCGTGTACATTTCGCTGAGAATGGTAAAGTCGTAATCTAATGAAATACCCGCTTTCTTCCATTCTTTCAACGGGAAGTGGTCTTGCTTCATCTTGTTGATATATGGATGAAGTTCACTTGGCTTATGCCCTTTTGACAATCGGATAAAAGACTGATAACAATCATTTCCAGTCCATTGCTGCCTTCCATCATAACCAAACATATCCCCGATACTACCCAATGATACCAACACTTGAAGAGAATGCCAAGAGGATCCCCATGGGAAACTCTCAAATACACCTCCGATAGTAAAGGTATGTCCAGGATAACTTGCCATCGTGAAATGCTTACCCACGACATTGCCGCCCATCTTCGCCGCTGTCTCTGAGTCTATCATGCAATAGAATGGACGAGAAAGGACTTCTTTTGCCTTGCCAATCGTTACCTTTTGGGGAAAGACATCAAAAAAACAGCTATCCGCCAATGCTATTTTACAAGAGATTGCATTTTGGTCTTCCATATTACATTGGAAATCTCCAATAAAAACAAGTCGTGTAGCAGCCTCCACAAATGGAGCATACTTTTTGATGCCCGGAGCTGTAGCTCCTGAGGTTTGGGCGAAATTGAAAGACTTATTGCCATCGTCTCCCGGCATCGTTCCCACTTCTGAAATCTGATACGTCCTCTCCCATCCTGGGAAATACGTATCGTAGGTCTGCTCGAAATAAATCTCGGCGAT
>URYG01000362.1 GCA_900551985.1 uncultured Prevotella sp.
GAGAACAAGGGCAAGAAGATTGTAGCCCTCTTGCCAGATACTGGCGAGCGTTATTTAAGCACTGTACTCTATGCTTTCGAGGAGTATCCTTTGTAATTCACATTCGGATATTTTCTGAAAAAGCGAAATCTATCATAAAAAAAAATAGCACCGCCATAACTACCTTTTTAGATAGTTATGCGGTGCTATATGTTAATATCCCCATTTAGTATCCAGTTTCACCTCTTCGGTATGGATGACATTCTCAGTGAGCAAGGCACGGTTACCGGAGAGGATTTTGATGTCCTGATAATTTGCAGGATAATAAACCTTGCCGTTCCTGATCAGGATACCCACCCTGTTGGGAGCAATCTCAAAGATGGCAAAACCACCTATGAAATCATGGATTTTCCTATATACCGGCTGCAGGATGATATCATCCCCCACACGGAGTCCCCATCTTCCTGATTTCTCAAAAGGTTTCACATCCTGCAGATATTCATAGCGCTGCTTGCTGCTAAGTTCCGTTTTCTTCTTGTCATACTGCGCCACAAATACCATGTCATTATTGGGTACGACCACACCCTTTGCCTTTTTGGCAGATGGCGGAATGGTTCCCTTTCCGGCTCTCAGACCGGCATACATCGATGCCCAGTTCCGCTCCCTGTCAGGCAAGCCAAACTTACGGTAGTTACCCACATTGTCTATGATCATGCATACCTTATCTTTCTGCTTGTGGTTGATGCGCAACCCGCGCCCCACCATCTGCAGATACTTGGCAAGCGAGAGTGTAGGACGGGCCATCTGAATATACTCCACATCCGGACAGTCGAACCCCTCATCAAAGAGATTCACGTTCACCAGACAGTCCAGGTCACCCTTTCTGAAAGCCTCCACCATCCGCTGACGGGTCTTGGCAGGAGTCTTGCTGTCCAGAGCCACCGCCCTGATACCCATCGCCTTGTAATAAGCGGCTATCATCTGGGCATGGTCGATGTCAATGGCATATACGATACCCTTCTTTCCGTCGGCATGCTTCACCACGCTCTCATACAGACGCTTGATGGATTGAGGCACATTCAGTTTCTCATCCATCTCCTTGATGGAATAGTCGCCATCGCTGCCACGTCCTTTCAAAGAGTTGATGGTCAGCTGGTCTTGCGAGAACTGTCCGATGACCATATAGTCATAGGGCGCCAGATAGCCACTCTTGATAAAATCCTTGGTAGATGGAGAACTTATCAGACGCTCAAACAGCATACCGAACGATTCCCTTTTCATGCGGCAAGGCGTAGCTGTCATTCCCAGCTTCAAAGCATCCCTGTTTCGATCAAACAGGTCTTTGTAAGATCGTGCCAGGGCATGATGGGCTTCATCCACCACGATCATCCCCGGAATGCATTCCGCCTTTTTCAGTTCTCCGATATGCCTGCCGAGCCATTGGATAGAGAGCACACGGATTCTTACTTTAGCTTTCAGCACCGTTTCTTTCTCCCCATAGTCCAGGCAGAATCTGTCCAGTGTCTGCTGCATCTGCTCTACCAGTTCACGGCGGTGCGCAACAATCCACACCTCGCCCTTCTCGTAGTTATCCAGAAACCATTTCACCACCGAAGCCATCACGTAGGTTTTTCCCGTACCCGTAGGCATCTGCACGATGACCGAGTTACCTTCTTCATACCCCTTTTTCTTTCGGTAACGGGTTATCTCCTTCGTGGTCAGCACGTTGATGATTTCCTCCAGCATCCTCTGCTGATAATCATAAAGTTTGATTTTCTTCATAGCTTGCATTCAATTTGCTCAACAAGTTCCTACAAGTAGTTATCAGCAAATCTCCCCGAATAAAGGCAATAAGCCAACAAGATAGGCAGAGCTTCATCAAAAGCCCTGCCCATCTTAAAGTATATAATTAAAAATTAAAATCTAATCCTTTTGTGTTTTCCAGATATAGCTATTGTACAGAATCTACGAAATCCCCGCCCGAAAAACCATGGCGAGGCCTTTGAAGTTAATCAGGTCTCCCCCTTTCCCCAGGCGCTCCCATCAGCAAGTTGTCCCCAGGCGGTCCCATCCCGCATAACTCAATGCGCCAGCCGACAAACAATCGCAACCCTGTTGCGTCTCATAATCGCAATTTTATTGCGTAAGCACTCCCAGCCAGCCCCTTGTGGGCACAGGCTCCGCTGGCTGACCAAACCCCTGGCGGCGCTATAGCAGAGCCAGCTACATCCTCTCGTCCCTGAGGGTTTCTGTCCCCCAGAACTGGGGGAACCGAAGGGGGCGTAAAGACTATTGAAGAGAGGCTTGGTGAGAAAGGTGGAGCCTTCCTTAAGGGTAAGGAAGGTTTCTGTCCCCTGTAAGGGGAACCGAAAGGGTCTTAAAGACTATTGAAGGTAGGTTTTCGAAA
>URYG01000363.1 GCA_900551985.1 uncultured Prevotella sp.
AAAATCCTGGGCAACTTTTTGTTGCTCAGGAACTTATAAATAAAGTTAAATTATAATGTTGCGGAATTAAGGTCTTTTTTCCGGAGCATGTCCGTTCACAGAAATTGCTTTCTTGTTCTTTTTCTGCTGCCGCCTCGTCATTTTTCCGGATCATATCCGTTCACTCATTCGAAATCTTCCACTATCTTTGCACTGGAAAATCAAAACAAAACAGTGCAAATATGGCAGGAACAGTTAAAGATATGAGTTTAATCAAGCAAGTACTCCAACTGAAACAGTTGGGAGAGTCTAATCGTGGCATCGCCAAGAAGTTGCCTATCAATAAGGAGACGGTCAACTCCTACATGAGTAAAGTCGAATCCAACAAGTGGAAGATAGACGAGCTACTCCAAGTTGACGACCTGGAGCTGGAGCGTATGTTCCATGCAGGTTCCCCAGCTTATACGGATGTGCGCATGCAGGACTTTCTGTCGATGCTGCCCTACATCAAGGAACAGCTGTCCGATCCCAAGAACCATGTTACAAGACAAGTTCTATATGATGAGTACAAACAGAAGTTCCCCAATGGCTATGGACAGTCCCAGTTCTATCACCATCTCAAGCAAAATCTTGTGGCCAAGAAAGATGTGGTGGCAGTCTTGTCAAACACCTACAAACCAGGCGAAAAGCTCATGGTGGACTTTGCGGGCGACAGGCTGGGGTATGTCAATATTGAAACTGGCGAGATGGTAAAGGTAGAGGTCTTCGTTGCCACCATGCCTTACAGCGACTATACTTATGTGGTATGCGTCCCATCTCAAAAAACAGAAGATTTCCTGTATGCCATCAGAATGTGCCTGGAACATCTGGGAGGCGTTCCTCCCATACTTACGCCAGACAACCTGAAGTCTGCCGTAATAAGCAATGACAGGCATGAGCCCAAGCTTAACAAGGCACTGGAGGACATGGGCAATTACTACCATTTTGTGGTGCTTCCATGTGACCCTGTGTCTCCGACCCAGAAAGCCCTCGTAGAGGATGCGGTAAGAATCAGCTACAGCAGAATACATGCCAAGCTGAGAAACCGTACATTCTACTCGCTTCTGGAACTCAACCAGGCTGTCTGGGAACTGATGGAGAAGCATAATCAGACACGAATGCAGAAACGCCCATACAGCCGTGAGGAGCGCTTCCATGCAATGGAGAAGGATAATCTGAAACCTCTTCCTGCGGAGCCTTACGAGATGCGCTACTATGCAGACTTGAAGGTACAGGCCAATTGCCACATAGAGCTTCGGTCCAACAAGACCACTCACTTTTACTCAGTGCCTTACATCCATGTCGGCAAACAGGCTCGTGTGGTGTATACCCGCTCTTGGGTCAACATCTATGTGGACAACAGGCAAGTGGCTTCGCACCTACGCGAATATGGGTATGGCTTCACTACGATCAAGGAGCATATGGCATCCAACTGCCGAATCATCATGGAGCGCTCGGCTGCCTACTACATAGAGAAGACCAAGTGGATATCAGCAGATTGCCATGAATACGTCAAGCTCATCTTCAATCCTCAGCGCACCAACCAACCAGAGGAAATATACTACAAGCTCTGCGACTCCATCATAAGCCTGAAGCGTAAGTATGAACTGGACGTTTTCAACCTGACCTGCCGTCAATGTATAGAGTACAAGGTCTTTTCATACAGGCAGTTCGAGGCGATTCTCAAACGCAACCAGCTCTATGCCGCTTCCGAAGAGTCTGTGAACATGACAGCTCCGACACCTACCTCGCACGGCAATATGAGGGGAAAGGGTTACTTTGCAAAAACAAGTGTATAAACCATTATATAAATAATCCGTTCACAATTATGACAAACGAAATCGAAAGAGCTCTACATGAGCTAAAGTTGCCAGGAATGGCTAGTTGCTGGAACTCTCTGGAGGAGACGCATCAGCTTGACAAGATCAGCCTTCGAGACGGCATGCAGATTATGTTGCAAAACGAGCGTGACACTCGACAGAACAATCGAATCCAACGTCTCATCAAGCAGGCAAACTTCCGTCTCAAAGCTTCCGTCGAGGAGCTGGAGACGGATACAACCAGAGGCATATCTGCAGCGTCAGCAGCTGAACTGGCCGCAGGTGGGTACATCGACAAAGGTATGACTGTCATCATCACGGGACCTGCTGGTACGGGAAAGTCTTATTTTGCATGTGCCCTAGGAGACAGAGCATGTAGAAATGGAGTCAAGGTCATGTACTTCACAATGAATATGCTTATAGAGAATCTCAAGCTTGTGCACCTGGAGGGAAGAGAGACTAACTTCTTCCGAAAGCTCAACAACCAAGATGTGCTGATTGTTGATGACTTTGGGATGGTTAAGCTGGATGGTCAAATCCAGC
>URYG01000364.1 GCA_900551985.1 uncultured Prevotella sp.
AAGAAGGCATCAGGGTCGTAGGCGGCACCCATCAGTCTGCCCAGGTTGCAGCAATGCTCGTCGTACTCCACGCCCAGCAGGTCGGAGAAATACTGGTTGCCATGGCGGAAGGCTGTGGGATAGAACTTCATCTGCTCCTCCAGCGTCATGCCCGTTTTCATCCCGTAGCGATAGAGCACGCGCAGTCCCTCACCCGAAGCGGTGATGTGGAAGAACAAAGTGTGTCTGTCCTCTCTCAGCTTGGCGCAGAGCTCGGCTAGCTTCTCCTTCGGCACGTGGTCGAAGTCTGAAAATCCGACGCCCGTCACCTCGATGATGTCCTTCTTCGCCTTGCCACCCTGGAAGACGCAGGTCACGGAGAAGCAGTAGCACTGGCTCTTGTACTCCCTCTGGTGCGTGATGCGGTAACGCTTCGTCAGTTCGGCGAGCTGCTTGTCGCCCCTGATGATGTCCACCATTTGCTGGAACTTGATGATAGCAGGCACGGTGGACTGGTAGCCGTTGAAAATGTTAATGTTCATATTACATTTACTATATTAAGTTAATAAATAAAACATTGTTAGTTTGTTTCACGAATTCATCGTTGTTTTTGTCTAACGCTGGCAAAATTATAAAAAGTCGGTGACATATCACCGCATTTGTTTCCTAGCTAGGGAACGAGTTTTTAACATAAATAACGTTTGTATTCATGAGCAGCCAGAAAGATTATGTTCCAGTCCAGCTCATCATCAAGATTGGTGATCGCCTGTTGGCAGTGGATGGCTTAGGTCATCAAGTGTATAGTGCAAGATATTTAGAGAAGAATCATCTCAGCAGCAGGGCGCAGTATCATTTCCGTCACCACGAGTCGGTGTCAGTGATGCAGCTGTACGCCGCCATCCGCATCCTTCTCATCAACACCTCTTCTGTCTGGGACCGCATTCTTCAGATGTGCCGCATACTGGATATATTGGAGCAATGCTTCTGCGACTGTTACTCCGGTGTCACCCTCCATCCCTTTGACGGTGGCATGGAGAAGAGCGTCCGCGACAAGATGCTCTCCGTAGCGGGCTACGACTTCGGGGCGGTGATAAGCGATGTGTGGGGGGAGTGGAAGAGGAGATGTTTCTTTTCGAATCCCTCCGTCTCCCTTTAGCCAAAGGGAGCTCCACATCCTAACCAAGCCTTCCCTTCTCGAAAAGGGAAGGATGTAACCGCCCTCCGGTGCTCGGAACCGCTTCGCTCTAAGGTTGGCGGACCGGCAAAGGTCTTCGCCATCTTGTGCGGGATGGGACCGCCTGGGGAAAGGTGGAGACAGTATGGGGTGGGCTTGTTATAATGGGGGTATAGATTATTGATTTTAAGGCTAATTTGCTGATAACTTGCAGATTTCTTTCATTTTTCTTGGTGGATTCGAGAAAAAAGCGTAATTTTGGCGGCATCTAACATAAAATACAAAGGTATGGAAGGAAATAGATATAAAATAACAGAAGATAATGCTGCGGCTGGTATGGTTGCTGAGCCAACTCCGGTCGTAAGGCCTTCTTTGTCTGTTCAGGAAATGAGACATTGTCTTATGGATGCAATATATTCCTCCAAGGATGTTGATAAATTATATTCCTGCTTGGTTATTCTTAAAGGTAAGCCAGCAACAGAATATCGTAGCAAGTATCGTGCTAAGACGGATGCAGAACTTTCTGCAGAGTTGTCACAATTCCCATCTTGGGATGAAACAGAACATCCTGATTTGTCGAATATTGATTATCGGCAGTATAAACATAAGAAATCTCCAAGAACAATTAAAGCAATATCAAAATGGCTGTAACTAGAGTAAATCAAGGAGAAATTGTAGAGGTTCCATTTGAATTGCCTGATGGAAGCATCTTGCCACACCCTGCATTAGTTCTTTCAAATGAGTTTTTGCAGGATTATGAAGATGGCTTGTTTTATGCTGTATTGATATCTACAAAAAATCATTATCCGGAATTCACAATACCAATTGAGGATTCTTGGTTAAACAAGCCTTTAAGTAAAAGTTCGTTTTTTGTTACTCATATAATTGACCAGTTTAATGTTGATGAGGTGATGAAACGTAACAATACGTATTTAAAGGCTCGTTACTTTGATTATGTTGTTGATGAAATTATCAAGAATGTAATTGGTGGAAAAGAGGAATAATTGTATATCACCATTACTGTGTAAGGTTTTAACACATTAAGTAGTTACCTTTGCATCCGAATTCTTAAATATCAGAATTATGGAAACAAAGGAATATTTCGAAAAGGAAAATGTTTTTTTCGAATCCCTCTGTCTCCCTTTAGCCAAAAGGAGCTTTTTCGAAAACCTACCTTCAATAGTCTTTAAGACCCTTTCGGTTCCCCTTACAGGG
>URYG01000365.1 GCA_900551985.1 uncultured Prevotella sp.
CACCGAGTCCCTCACCTCAGGCAAAGGGGCTACCACTGGCTTGCCGGCAGCGGCTGCAGCCGGTTTGGCGTTTGGCGCAGCTGTAGCATTTGCTGCAGAAGTGGAAGAACTGTTGTTATTCTCGCATTTTACAGTTTGTTCTCCTCCCAACTTCACTTTCTGCTTGCCAGCCTTCACTGGCTGCTTCATTTCCACTTCGAATGGGATGCCATTCACGGTTACGTTGGCGATGTTGCCTTCTATATCCTGGATCTCGACTTCATAATCGACTCCTTTCACTGTATATTGATACTTCATATCCTTTGAACTTTGAATTTTGAACTTTGAACTTTATGATAAGTAAAGCAATAGAATTCTTCACTTTTCGTTCTTTACTTAACATTATTGAATTTCGGAGCATTCCATCTTGTCTGTTTAGGCTTGATGGTGATGATGCCGGATTCCACATCATGCACATCCTCCAGGTATTCCTTGAGGGCGAGCGAGATAACCGCCATGTAGATCTCCTTGTCGATACCCTTGGTCTCCAGACCATCCTTCAGCAGAATATTGGTCTTATGACTCAGGTCTTGCGTTACCTCGATGGTCTTCTTGCCGGTCTTATATAATAAGGTGGCGTGCTTCTCGGTAGCACGGGCGATGCGCTGCTTATGTTTCATATAGGCGCCGAATGCCCAGAACACGACGAAGAGGAGGGCGAGACATGAGAATACGATGCCCATTGAAAGCACGGCGATGCCGATGCCGTATGGATCCTGCTTCTTCAGAAGCTGTGCCTTGCTCAGACCAGCGTGTTGTGGCAGATAGCCCGGGGTGATGGCTCCAGCTATGGCTTTCTCCCATGTCTTGAAATCCTGGCTCAGTTCGTAGCTCTCGTCGGCTGCCAATACAGGTACGCTTACGGAGTCTATCAGATCCACGGCATTTCCGTCATAGAGGGCTATCCAGTTGGACTTCTTCTCTTGTAGAATCAGATTGAGGTGGAAAGGACCAGTGTTGGAAGAATCCTTTGCCTTCCAGAGCTGCCCGTTCCAGCCGTCCTTGTACCAGGAACTGCTGTCGAAGATGACGATGCTTTTCTTGCCGCCCAGTGTGGTCCGGGGCTCGTTGTTCGGCAAGGGACTCATCATCTGCCGGCGTGCTTCGGGCGAAAGATTCTTGTTGAGAACCCGTCGGTCGGTGGTTAGGAACATACCGCGTACGTTATACGTGGTAAAGGAGGAATTGCTCAATTCCACCCATGGCTTGTGCTGACCGTACTCATCTACGAGGTTGGTACGGTTGTGGGTCATCACCTCCGTAATACGGATGCTCTTGGCTCCCTGGCTCCAAGCGGGCAAGGATGCGATGACTAGCATGGTTATCAAAAATCCCAATTTCTTCATACGCATATCAACGTTTTAGAAGTTTCATTTTTAAGAAAATCACATTAGGTTTTCTTGTCTGTTGTTTTAATGCGTCAAAGTTACGAATAATTTGTGAAAAGACAACAAAAAAGGTGCACAAATTTTTATCTTTGTGCACCTCTTTTATAATTTATAACTATTACTAGTTGTTTTGTTAACTTTTATAAGCGTTTAGGCTCCGCAGAAGAACAGCACCACGATCTGGGCTGTAAAGATACGGAGGAACATACTCAATGGATATACGGTAGAGTAACCTACGGCTGGAGCCTCCTTAGAGCATGATGCGTTGGCGTAAGCCAGTGCAGGAGGGTCGGTATAAGTACCGGCGAGCATACCCATGATGGTGAAGTAATTGAACTTGAACTTCAATCTGGCGATGGTACCCACGATGAGGATAGGAATGACTGTAATGAGGAAACCGCATCCCACATACTTCAATCCGTCGCCCTGGACTACTGTGTCCCAGAATCCGGCACCCGCCTTGATTCCCACACTCGCCAGGAAGAGTACCAGTCCTATCTCTCGCAGCATCATATTGGCGGAGGTAGTGGTATAGGTAACCAGCTTCATGCGATAACCGAAACGGCCGATGAGGATGGCGATGATGAGCGGACCACCTGCGATACCCAGTTTCAGAGGCACTGGCATGCCTGGGATAGCGAATGGGAGAGAACCGAAGATGATACCCACCATGATACCGATGAAGATGGTAGCGATGTTAGGCGCATCGAGGCGCTTTACAGAGTTACCCATAATTTCAGCCACACGGTTTACATTCTCCTCAGGACCTACTACCATCACGCGGTCGCCCACGTGGAAGTGGTGGTTACGGCTTGCGAAGAGATCCATACCCTGACGGGAAATACGGGTCACGTTCACACCATATACACTTGAGAAGTGCATCTTACCCAGGGTCTTACCGTTCATCTCAGGACGGGTAACGATGATTCTTCTGGATACG
>URYG01000366.1 GCA_900551985.1 uncultured Prevotella sp.
GTCTTGTTTTTTTTATTAAACGGGCGTAAAAATCGCAGATTTTTATGTAAGTTTGTGGCGAATGTTGAAATATCGATTGCTATGTTAATAAAATTTTCGGTAAATAACTATCGCGGTTTTGCGGACAAGATAGAGTGGGACTTGTCGCATCCCAGCAATTATTCTTTTAATCAGAATGCCATTAAAGACAACATCCTGAAAAACGGCATCATTTATGGTCCTAACGGGGCTGGAAAAAGCAACTTGGGATTGGCCGTATTCGACATAGCCAATCACTTGTCGCATAAATGGAAAAAGCCGGATTACTATTTGAACTATGCTTCCGCATACAATTACAATCAGCCTGTAAATTTTGAATATGTATTCAAGTTCGAGGATGACACTATATTGTATAAATATTCCAAGGTGGCAAAAGAACTTAAAGGAGAACTGGTAAAAGAGCAACTTTTTCTGAATGAAAAAGAGTTGTTCTATAATGACGCAGGCACTTTGCGCTTAAATAAAGACTTTGCGCTGACGGATATGGCGATAGATAGTGTAAGAAACAGCGCCAACAATATTTCAATTGTCAACTATCTTTTGAGTGTCGTACCTTTCCCCAAAGGACACGCGTTGCTGAAACTCCGCGATTTTGTGGAGAATATGTTATTTTTCAGAAGCCTTGACAATCGAGAATTTATCGGTCTTAAAGAAGGAGGCAGCAACATAGAAGAGTACATAATAAATAATCAACTCACAGAAGATTTTTCAGAGTTTCTGAAAGAGGTGAGTGGACAGAATTTTGCGTTCGCCAAGCCCAATCAAGGCGAGAATATGCTTTATGTTGTGATCAATGATGTTCGCATTCCTTTCTTGCAGGTGGCTTCTACAGGCACATTGAATCTGGAGTTGCAATATTACTGGCTTAAAGAAATGGTGAACGCTTCTTTTATCTTCATTGATGAATTCGATGCCTTCTATCATTATGAGCTTTCATACACCCTTTGCCGTAGATTGTTCAAGAGTGACAACCAATTATTCTTGACGACCCACAATACTTTCCTGCTTTCCAATGACTTGCTGCGACCGGATTGCTTCTTTATCCTGAAAGACAATAAAATCAATGCGATATGCGACCTTACGGACAAAGAGCTACGTTTTGGACATAATTTGGAGAAACTGTATAGAGGTGGAACTTTTGCCGTATGATATTATTCGTATTTGAAGGTGGCAAGGCCGAACCAATGGTATTCGATTCGATAGGGGAACTGTTCTTGTCGAAGGAAGAGCTATGCGTTTTAAAATGCGAGCACGACCTTCCGACATTATACTCAAACCTGAGGGCTAATGAATATGACTTGTTCCGATCTTTACCTTTCAAAGAAAATAATATATACCTGCCTGAAGACAAGCGTTTGGATACCTTGTTCTCCCAGATATTCCTATTCTTCGATTATGATTTTCAGAATAGATTAGGAACACAGAAAGTCAATGGTATATTGGATGAAATGTTGGACTTTTTCAGTGACGAAACCGAAAACGGAAAGTTGTATATCAACTATCCGATGATTGAGTCTTTGAAATATACCAAAGAAATACCGGATGCGAATTATTGGCGGTATGTGGCGACAAGGGAAGAATGTGCCAGCCACAAGTTTAAGGGTAATGCAGAGCGTTTCGCATATTCAGAAGCCAAGGCTTTTCGTTTTATCGATCTTGTTAAAACCGAGAGGCAAAAGGTTGCTGACAATTGGGAAAAGTTGAAATTCCAGAATGTATGCAAGGCTAATTATTTGGTGTCTGATAGTAATACGCTACCTTTATGGAAATCAACCATCAATCAAAAAGACATATTTGAAGCGCAAAAAAGCAAATATGTGGATATTAACGAAAGTGTCGCCATATTGAATTCTTTCCCTATCTTTTTGTATGACTATTTAAAGTGAAGGCACGTTCATCTTCAGAAAGGCCATAGAGGTCGAAGACTTTGTTGTCGATGATGTTTTCAAGGACAGCACTATCCTTTGAGTCTCGCTTATATTTTTGAATATCATCGACTAACGATTCCCATTCCGCATCGTCTTGGATTAACGGAACCGGGATGCATTCCACTGTGTATTTCAGCCAACGGTTCGTTCCTACACCGGAAGTGGATCCCAAGGTGTGCTGGAAATACCAATGGATCAAAGAAGAATTGATAACCGCCAACAGGTATTTGATGTGCTTCCCAACCATAAAGAACACTGTGTTCAAAGGAATGAGGCCGTCCGTTGACAATGCGAATTTGGATTCGTCAGTCAGTTCTATCCACACGATTTTCGGCTGAGAAAAGTCGTCCGAATAGTTGGCGCCCCACCTTTGCAGGGCAT
>URYG01000367.1 GCA_900551985.1 uncultured Prevotella sp.
TAATTTGTCGTTTAGCAGCTTTGTGTAGATAATATTTTCAGTAAAGGACTTATCCCAGAATGCAAGGGTAATAAACAAACCGGTATCTGCCACAAACATTTTGAACTTATCAAAGTTTGTGCTCAACGGCATTCCAACGTTAGGATCATCTACGTGATATGCCATATTGATAATCTTACTGTCTTCCAATGTCTTGAGCAGTTCTATCATTTTTCCCCCGTTTGTTTCGCCGATTATAGAAGAAGGAACGTAGCGTGATGCGTTACGGCTGAGTGCTGCTGGTATGGACAGGAACATTTTGGATGCTCGCCCAGAAGAGTCTATCTTTAGTAAATCATCCTCGTAGAGTTTGATGATTTTCCGTTTCGTTTCATCTACCTTACTCAGATTGTTGGTGTCTAGATAGGTATTGATGGCTTGTGGCATTCCACCAACTAACATATAGAGACGTAAGTTTTTGATAGCTTCTCGATGAGCACCTTCCAAAGAAAGCTTCTTCTCCCAAAACTTAGCTAGAATGTTCATGGAGGCTTGATCGCCGATAGCCCATCTGAACTCCTCATAATCCAAGGGATACATTTCTATTCTGTCTTCTTCGCTTGGAATGGTAATGTCTTTGGTGTTCTTTTTCACGCTAATCAGTGAGCCTGTCTCAATATAGTCGTAACGACCATCTTGCACAAGATACTTTATGGCTTGTCGTGCAAGTGGGCATTGTTGTACTTCATCAAAGATGATAACAGAATTTCTGTCAATTAATTCCACATGATACATTTGCTGTAATTTGAGGAAGAGTAAGTCTAGGTCCATCAAGTCTTCAAAAAGTTCTTTCACCTCTTTTCTTGCTTTGTTGAAGTCGATGATGATGCATGACTGGTATTCCTTGCGGGCAAATTCTTCAACAATTGTTGATTTCCCCACACGGCGAGCGCCTTCTATCAGAAGGGCTGTCTTGCCATGATTCTCTTCTTTCCATTTGAGAATCTTGTCGTATATTTTGCGTTTAAATATTCTTCGTTCCATATTACTTTTCTTTATTTTGGTGCAAAGATACGAAAAAAATATCTGAAAATGAGATAGATAAATGAAGAATATCCGATTCCCCCGAAAATTTTTATGGCGAAATATCCGATTCCCCCGAAATTTTTTAAGGCGAAATGTCCGATTCCCCCGAAATTTTATATATCATGGTCTTGTCTCACCCCATCTTTGATTCTGTGGTTATCTGATATTTCTGATGATTTCCTCAGCCTTATCCTTTTCACTGTCGAAGCTTGCTTTCTTCACCTTATTATATAATATGTTGAAAGAGGCATCATCGAGGCAATATCTGTAGTTCATTTATTACTTCATTTCTTTTCAAAAGATGGTAATTGGGGTGGATTGAAAGAGCCTTATTCTGATTTTTGCCTGGCAATGGCACAATATTGCCCTCAACCAGGGCAACTTTGTGCCATTGCCAGGCACGAAACGATACGTCGGGAGAAAGGTTTCTACAAGATTATCTCTAACTTCCGACGTGTACTTCCCCGCCGCATGCTGTGGCGTTTTAGCTTGTAAAAAAGCCACTTTCGTTTTTACTCTTCACTCTTCACCAAACCGTCTGAAACCCCGATAAACACTAAGGGTGTGAGAGGTGAAGAGTGAAGAGTAGGTTGTTACTCTTCACGGTCGTAATTCTTTGTATATAAAATACTTATGTTGTATTGGTGAAGAGTGAAGAGTGTTTTTGAGAGTAGCTTTCTAAAAACGAAGAAATCCGAGGGTAAGAAAGGTTTCTTGCCCACGGATTTCTTATTTTGTTTATGCGATAAGCTTCCCAAAGGAAACTTGCGGATTCTTACGCCTTGAAGCTCTCCAAGTCTTCTGCCTTGAAGTTCTGGATGTATGCTGAATGACCGAGAACTTCCTCCTCTGCCATGCGAACATAAACGTTGGCACTCTTGGCAAACATCTCTGGTGCCTTGGTTGCATCGTCGAGGATGAGGAGAGACATTACGATGTCGCCAGTCATGTTGTAGAGACGGCGAGCCAGGAAGTCGTGAACTGCCTGGTCGTTGGCTTCCTTCACCTTGTTGATGGCTGCCTCGTAAAGTTCTACGAGCTTGGCTACACGCTCCTTCAATGGCTTCAGATCATCTGATACCTCGCTCTCCAACATCTCCTTGATGATGCTGAGATAAGTACCGTTGGTGATGTAGCGGATGGCTGCAACTACCTGAAGCTGGGTGGTACCCTCGTAGATAGAGAAGATACGGGCATCACGGAACAGACGCTGGCACTTGTACTCCATGATGAAACCAGAACCACCGTGAATGCTGATGGCA
>URYG01000368.1 GCA_900551985.1 uncultured Prevotella sp.
GATCTTGGCATAATTTTTTTCCTCCCTCTTAGTGTATTATAAAGCTTTTCCGCTTTACTTCATCAACTCAAGACCTGCCTCGAACTTGGTGGTCTTACCCATCAACTCTGGCAACTGCTTTACAATCGCCTTGACCATTCCGCCAAAGCCGTTCAGATCTTCATCACCGAGGCTCTCAACCATTTTAACAAGAACCGGATTAGATGCCAATTTTGTAGCAAAATCCTGATTCAGATAGAAGAATGCTGTATTGTTGTCGTTGAAACGAACGTTTACAGGAACACCATCCTTGAAAGCTGCCAGAACTGCACCGATGGCTGCCTGCTTGGCAGGATCTGTAATGGTGCCGGCAATCTTTTCATTGTTCAGGAATACGATGATCTGGTTCTCATCTACAATCTTATATGTTGCATAGCCTTCAGCAATCTGCCAGTTTGGAGTGGCAGGTGCCTCTGTATCAGTTTTGCCTAACTTAGCCTCTGCGTATTGAGCGATAATCTTGCCATCTGCTGTGAATGTTACAGACTTCAAGAGGTTTGGTAACAACTGGTTTACAAAGCTTTCTGCCATCTGTGGTGCTGCAGCTGCAGGGATGAAATCCATGATAGAAGGGCAGCCTGCTTCTGTTTCCCAATTCATCTTGAATGAACCTTTCCATGCCTTAGCTGCTGATGGATCGTCAGTCTGATTGCCATCCCCGTCATACATGGTTACAGGCTCAAGATTCCAGGTTGCAAGAAGCTTGGAAACTGCAGGCTTTTCTGTGCTGTTGCCTGCATTGAATGTACCATCTTCAGTCTTCAGTTCTACGCTGATGTTCTTGTAGTCTGCAGAAATCTTGGCAGTGAAATCTACCGTCTCAGAGTTGGCATTATCCGTAGCCTTGGTTGTATTTTCATTATAGGTCGCTGTTCCCTGACCTCTCAAGGTGTAACCATCCAGTGCAATAACCGTTGCCTCTGGTACGTTCACGGTTACTCTGCCACTCTTGTCGGTCAAAGTTACCTTGGCAGTTTGATCTCCAGCCTTTTCGATATTCATATCGAAATCCATGAAGTCATAATCTACCTCGCCATCTTCTGTATCGAGCTCTTCACCCCAGACATTGTAAGTACCTGCCTTGAATGTGTCCCATACAGAAGGATCATCATCATCGCTGCTACAAGCAGTGAAGAAGCCAAGGGTGCAAACCATGGCCATCAAATAAATAAACTTTTTCATTGTCTTCTCTTTTTGTATTATTGAATAATTGTTGTTTTGTTTCTCTTTATCTTTATATCTCTTGGGCTATATATAATAATGTACGCGTACATTTATTATATTGTCTATTTCAGCTGATACGTGATGCCGATGCTGCCGTAGATAGGATACATCGTCTGCTCGATGGTCTCGAAATCCTTCTTGAAGATGCCGTTCAGACCCCAGCTCAGGTCGGCACAGATGCCCCAGCGGTTATTCAATCGCCAGTCTATTCCGAAATCTACGCCCACTTGCCAGTTGCGCATGTCATCGCTGAAATCGTAATCGCCACGTTCGCCTTCCTTTTCGCCCAGCATCACCTTCTGTCCCGTAGGGTCTCCCTTGGGATGACCCTCCTCCTGGCGACGGAGATAACCGTTGTATGCCCAACCCTCAAACTTCTTCGAGGTAACATAACTTACGTAGGGACCCAGCTTGAAGCGGAGATTATCGCATACATCGTATGTTGCCTGAAGCGGAACGGTGATGAGACTCATATCCACCTTGGTCACTACATCGCCCGTAAAGACGCCCTGCAGTTCCTCACCGCCACGAACTATCTTCATATAGTAGTTCTTTACGCCCGCATCCGTCTTCATGCTCTTGTTCTCGAAACGGATTCCGCCCACGAATCCCCAGTTTCCGGAGAGTGGGTGATAGGCATCCACGCCCAGGCTGAAGTTAGGGCGAAACGTGTAGCTGTGAAGCGTGCGGATGGTGGCAGGCATGCCGATAGGGGCTGTGCCACCCAGGTTATACGCCACGCGTGCCTGATACTCATAGCCGTGGAGGTATTTGTTCCAGGCGCTTTCCTTGTCTCCTGCCCATGAAGCAGCGCTGCATGCCAGCAAGAGTGCCAGTACTGTTATCTTTTTCATACTACAGTTCTTTCTATAGTTTATACTACAGTTCATATTGCCGTTTCCTCCTCTTTTTATTTGCAAATCAGTTTGAAACTATCCACCCAGAGGGTGCTGCCTACGGCTCCCAGGAAGTTGGCACCATCAGAACTCGATGAGCAGACGATGGCGAGACTGTAACCGCCATTCTTCAGGGCAAGGGCGTGA
>URYG01000369.1 GCA_900551985.1 uncultured Prevotella sp.
TAGGGGTGTCGCTTGGTACTTTTTCACTTATCTGGAAGAGTTCCAAGCTATGAAAGAAGTTGCCCTCCAACAGATGGGGCAGCTCCTCGTTTTCCGAATATATTCTTACTTCTATTCTTTTCACATTGCAAAAATAATAAATTAATTATAAAAAAACAAGTTTTCTTCCATTGTGTGGCCCTTTTTTAGTATTTTTGCACATTATCAAGGATTGTTTAGGTAAAAATGGCCTGATGGCTTGCGTTGTGCGGCTTGATGGCTTTAGGTAAAAATAAGATTGAAAAAGAAATAGAATAGATATGAAGGTGATATTGATAGGTGCCGGCAATCTTGCCACTCATTTGGGTAAGGCGATATTTGCCGCAGGACATGATGTGGTGCAGGTGTTCAGCCGCACGATGCAATCGGCTACGGCTTTGGCTTCCGATGTGGGCGCACAGCCTGTTTCTGATATATCGGCTGTTCGCGCAGATGCAGATTTGTACGTCGTTTCGGTGAAGGATAGTGCACTTGCCGAGTTGATTCCTGCTCTTTGCAAGGGCAAGGAGACCAAGGTCTTTCTGCATACGGCAGGCTCTATCCCGATGGATGTTTTCCAAGGAATGGCATTGCATTATGGCGTACTTTATCCGATGCAGACTTTCTCCAAGCAGCGTGAGGTGGATTTCTCTCAGATACCTTGTTTTATCGAGGCAAATGATGAGCATGCCTTGCAGCAGATCGGTGATGTGGCTCATCAGGTGAGCAGCAGGGTGTATCATCTTGCGAGCGAAGACCGTAAGTACCTACATCTCTCTGCCGTTTTTGCCTGCAATTTCGTGAATCATTGCTATGCCTTGAGCCAGGAAATTCTGGAGGAGCACGGAATTCCGTTCGATGTGATGCTTCCGTTGATAGACGAGACGGCTTCGAAGGTGCACGAACTGGATCCGAAAGATGCACAGACGGGTCCGGCTGTAAGGTATGATGAGAATGTGCTTCGGGCGCAGGGAGCTCTGCTCAAGTCGAATCCGCAGATGAAGGATATCTATGACAGAATGAGTATGAGTATTCATAAGCTAAGTATCAAGGAATAGAGTTCAGGTGTCTGATTACTAAAGTTCAAGTGTCTGATTACTAAATAGAAAAAGTTTTCAAGTATGATCAATTACGATTTGAAGAAGATAAAGGCAATTATATTTGATGTGGATGGCGTGCTTTCCCGCCAGACCATTACGCTTGCCAGTACGGGTGAACCTCTTCGCACCGTGAATATCAAGGATGGCTATGCTATCCAGTTGGCTCAGAAGGTGGGTGTGCGCATCGTCATCCTTACGGGCGGAACTACCGAGGCTATCCGTAAGCGTTATGAGGGGTTGGGCGTGCAGGATATCTATATGGGATGTGCTGTGAAAATCAATACCTATGATGCTTTCCTGGAGAAGTATCAGCTTTCTGATGAGGAAATCATCTATGTGGGTGATGATATACCGGATTATGAGGTGATGCGTCGTTGTGGCTGTCCGTGCTGTCCTGCCGATGCCTGCTCTGATATCAAAGAGATTTCCTGCTACGTGTCATCCCGCGAAGGAGGAGATGGCGTAGGTAGAGACATCGTAGAACAGGTGTTGCGTGCCCAGGGCCATTGGCTTTCCAGTGCCAAGGCTTTTGGATGGTAGAGTTTAGTTAAAAGTAAAAAACAGATGAAGTATAAGATTATTTTGGCGAGCAATTCGCCACGCCGCAGAGAGTTGTTGGCAGGATTGGATGTTAATTTCGAGGTAAAGGTATTGCGTGGTATTGATGAAAGCTATCCTGAAGATTTGGATGCATACGATGTGGCAGAGTATATTGCCCAGAAGAAAGCGGATGCTTATCGTTCTTTATTGGATGGATATGAGGCTTCCGAAGATTCTTCTTCAGAAAAATCTTCAGACAAATCCTCTTCCGATGATTTGCTCATTCTTACAGCAGATACCGTAGTGATAGCTCCTGCTGCTGATGAACAGAATGATCAGGAGGGTAAGGGAATCATTCTCGGAAAGCCGCAGAATGCCGATGATGCGGTTCGCATGCTTAAGATGTTGAGCGGCAAGACTCACCATGTGGTTACGGGCGTATGCCTTACTACGAAGAAAGAACAGCGCAAATTCTCGGTCTGTACGGAAGTAAGCTTCAAGGAATTTGAAGAATGGGAAATCAATTATTATATCACCCATTACAAACCGTTCGACAAGGCAGGTGCCTATGGCATCCAGGAATGGATAGGTTACATCGGATGTACCGGACTCAAGGGCA
>URYG01000370.1 GCA_900551985.1 uncultured Prevotella sp.
GCAAAGCAAGTCGTACGGCAATTGGTTCCCATCCATCAGCTTGTCGATGCCTGTAGGCAAGGTACAGATGCAGCTGAGCTATGCTACCGACATCGACCGCCCTCCCTATCATTACTTGCGCAGCGGTATTCAGTATGACAACCGCTACACGTATGAAACGGGAAATCCATTCTTGGTGTCAGAGATAAGCAAAAACCTCAACTACGACTGGAAATCCATTCTTAGTGTCTGAGATAAGCAAAAATCTCAACTACGAGTTGGCTTACAAATGGTTGACTTTCGATATGACCTACAGCCATACTTCGCATACGATGATGTCGAATGTGGAGACTTACAAAGACAATCCTGCAATAGGCTTGCTGAAGCCTGTGAACGGAAAGGCATATAATCATGTAGAAGCTTCCGTCAACTTACGCCCTTCGTTTGGCATTTGGCATCCTTCATTTACGGCATCTGTGACAAAACAGTGGCTTGATATGGATGCACATGATGGCAAAATATCCAACAATCCTATGGCAGTATTCCGCTTTAATAACACCTTCAACACCAAGTTGGCAATGTTAACGTGGATGATGTCGTATACCACAAAAGGATATGGAAGAAATATATATTCGTATAAGCCAAGATTTTGTACCAATGTATCTGTATATAAGGCTTTCTTGAAAGACCGTTTGTCGTTTGATCTCTTTATCTATGATTTGTTTGGGACAGACGACATCCACATGAGTGCTCATTATGGCAAAATGAAGGAAATGATTGGTGATATACAGTCAACAAGCAAAGTGTCGCTTACTGTACGGTATAAGTTCAACACTACAAGAAGCAAGTATAAGGGTACGGGTGCAGGAAAAAGCCAGAAGAACAGAATGTAATCTGTCTGCAGCATCCGGTAATGGTGTAATGACAATAAATCTCTCTATAAATGAACAACCCAATAAAATTGTTGATTAGTGGCGCAGACATGGGAGGCTTGATAGCCTCCTGTGCCTTGCACCATGACTTCCATAAAAGCTCTCGGCAGGAAGATAGATTTCAAATCTATCGCATAGAAAAGGATACGCTGACGATGGAAGATGTGGATGCATGCGACTTGTCGGGCATCCGATATGCGGTGAATGCAACCTTGCATGACAACGAAGCCTCTTTCGCTTTCGATGAGAAATGCAAGGAACAGGGCATCACCGTTATCCATGCCGTCAATCTTGGCAAGGCTGCCTTTCTCGCTGTAGAGAAACCGAAAGGCTATCCATTCAGCGAAGTAGTGAAAAAAGGAACGGATGATTTCCGTTGCTCACTGGGCAAGTATATCTCGCAGTACGGTATGTTCTGGCAGATGCCCTTGCCTTGGATAGATGAAGCCATCAGACATTATTCTGAGGAGTCTTTCCCGCAACTGGGCATCGGGGCATATATTGCCGCCGGCTACTGTGCCAACATTCTCGCAAACCTTGCGGAAGGCAAGGAGGTGAAATACTTCCCCAAGTTCTATCTCTCGCCATTGTTGGAAGAGATATGATTGCGATTATATCATCTGATAGTTCGTGGCATGAAACAGCGCCTCGGCAATGTTCTTCACGCCCATCTTGGCGAAAAGGTTGCGCTTGCAAGCCTTTATAGTGTCAACCGATTTGCATAGTCGGTCGGCAATATCATTCATCGTGTAACCTTGGGCAGACAATCTCAAAACATCTCTCTCAGTCTCGCTCAAGGTTATGCCTTCTTTCTTTTCCCACTTGTGGCGCAATGTGGAATATTCAAAATAGCTACGCTCACCATTCTTCTGCATGATGATATGTCCCGGTTCATCGGTTGCTGCCAATGATACGGTGCAGAGGGCAAGCCAGATTCTTCCATCATCAGAAAGAAGTATCGGAGTGAGGTGATGATGAATCAATCGGCTATGTCTGCCATTGGTAAGATGAAAGTCGTACGAGATGGTATAGTCCAGGCGGTCGCCCACAGGCAATTCATTGAAAAGACCAAAACCTTTCTTATTCACTTCGAGCAGCATCTGCAGGTCAGCATCCGGAACATGGTCGATATACATCTGATAGCCGGCCTCCATCGCATCTGCAGGTCAGTATCCGGAACATGGTCGATATACATCTGATAGCCAGCCTCCATTAATTGTTCCGGTTCCAATCCGCAGAGATAAGCAAGGTTGTCTGATGCATAGATGAAGTCCTGATGAAAATAGTCGATGATATAAACACACTGGTAGGTGCTGCGGGCAAAAGCCTTTGCCGCATTCACCAATA
>URYG01000371.1 GCA_900551985.1 uncultured Prevotella sp.
TTGATGATTGATTACTTGCGTAAACAAATGAGCATGGTGTTACATCTTCTTTCTTTTTCTGACGGATGGAGCACAATTGTCAATCAGCTCTGGCAACAGCATAGGGCCGGATGCCTTGAATTTGTAGATAGCTTCCTGTAACATGATAATGAAAGATTAGAGGGTTGATATGTAAAGACGCATCAGCTGGGCTGGAATCTTGTTGGACACTTCCTTGTTGACAAGGTGCTTGCCTTCAAGCCTCGTGATGATGGCAGGATAATCCTTGGCGATGTCCGTCATCAGCTGAGCCTGCTCCGGGGTGAGCATGGCAATGGCCAGCGCATCCATCGAGAGATAGGGCTGCAATATCATCCAGAGATAGGCATTGGCTTGGATAGCATCTCTGATTTTTCCTCGTTTCAATGCGTCACGGCAAACCTGGGCGTTGAGAATCAGACGGCGGTCTGTTCGCATCGACATAAGGACGAGAGTTTCAGATGCAGGGAACTTATTTCTGGAAGCGGACTTGTAGATGGCAGAGCAGATGTCTGCCGTATGGTTGGTGATTTCCGTCATTCCGATGGATGAGCATTCGTCGATATGGGCAAGGAACGTGCGGAAATGGCGGTCTTCCTCATGCAGGAACGCCACGAGTTCCTTTCTTGACTTGATGCCATGCGACTTGGTGCTCAGCAGAAACTTGGAGTAGTTGGCCAAGGCGCTGTGAACTTCCAGGTCATAGGCTGGCGATTTGTCCAAAGTAGCAAAGAACTTGATGGCATTTTCCTTCAAAGAGCCGAGTTCCTTGTTGTCCTTATATAAAGAGGTGTGGAGTTTTACATAAGCCACATCGCTCAAAGTACTGTTGCCAGTCATCCCAAGAAGTTCCGTGCGGATGGAGTCTGAAATCAGATCATACTTCATGGAAAGTCCACTATGCGCATTGAACGCAGGATCCTTTCTGATATAGTTCAAGATGGTGTCACCATACTCGTGCCACTGGTTGATGAAGCCTGCAAGCTGCTCAGCAACAGAGTCAGAATGACCTTTTATCGTCTGAAAGAAAGCCTGGTATTGTTTCAATGCATCTTCAGAAGACTTGAAATCATATTGACGACTTCCACTGCATGAGGTGATCATGAGTAAGGCACATAAAAAAAGCAAGTGAAAGAATAAACTCTGCTGAGTTGTTTTTCTTTCACTTGCTTTACTTTCTTTCATTTGGTTTTTGAGACCTGTTGCTGAAGAGTTACCGAGGCAACCGACAAAACTGTTCAACTGTACTGTATTCCTATTATCCATTGGCATGTAATTGAAAATTTTGCGTGCAAAGATACAGATAAAAATCCACATTAACGACACTATAATCAGACTTTAGGTTATTTTATGTTTCATACTCTTTACAGTATGATTCTTGCAGAAGCGCCCCTAATTTATAAATAGGTTAAATCCAGTCTGCCGACCCAACAAAACCAAGCAGTATGAATCCATTTCTGAATATAATTTGTATCTTTGCAATCAAAAGGTGCCTGATGCAGGGTTATTCCGAAGCAGAAAGGCGCATAACTATCAAGTTATCAGTCAATAAAACTTTTTGATATGGCAAAAGTAGGCTACATCATGGCTACATCCCAGTATGACAAACTGGAAGAAGACCGCAAATGGATGAACGAGTTCGGTTGTGTAAGAATCATCGAAGAAAGTGATGATAATGAACGCCACAGACCGCTGTGGAAACAACTGATGGCAGCATTGCAAAGAGGCGATGAACTCGTGATTCCGAAATTTTCCAACGCTCTGCGTGGCAGTCGTGAACTGGCAATATTCCTGGAATTCTGCCGGGTCAAGGTTATTCGCATCATCAGCATCCACGACCGGATTGACTCCAGCAACATTCTGTTTCCGGAAACCAAGCCATCGGACGTATTGGTAATGATGGGTTCCCTGCCCGACGAAGTCCTTGCTCTCAGGAAATCAGCTGAGCATGTAATCAAACTGCAGGAGAAGATGATTGTGTCCCTGCCTCCTGTTTCTGCCAGCAAGATGAAGAAGCTCGACAGAGAGAAGACAGTAGTGAACCTCTATGTGGCTGGACATCCGATAGATGAAATCTGGAGAGCCAGCGGATTCAGAAGCAGAAGTTCCGTATTCCGCATTCTCAACAAGCACGGAATCAAGCTCAATAGAGGCAACCACTCCGGACCTATCAAGAAAAGAGACGCAAAGTAAACAAGACAAGACATTGAAGATTAGAGCATGAAGAAGATATTATTCCT
>URYG01000372.1 GCA_900551985.1 uncultured Prevotella sp.
TACATGATCTCCTTTTCTGTTGAATGGGGCATAAGCCATTATATCAACGGGCTGAGTAGAGTTCTGCCAAAGCATCTGAACAGAAGGGTTCCATTTAGTTCCCTCTTTTGTCATCATGATGTTGTTATAGGAATACTTCAAACTGTTAGCATTGCCAATGCAAAAAGCGAAATTATCAAGAGTATTTGTGGTGTGAAATGCACGTGTAGTTATATCCTCTACATTTGTTGTAACTCGTACAACATTATCCGCAGGATAACTGCTCTGTGCCAAATCCTCATCGTTGGAGCAGCTGGCAAAAACTGCCGTTGCCAAAGCTGCCATTGTTAATATTTTAATTGCTTTCATATTGTTGAATTTTATGTTTTAATTTTAAGAAAGTTAATCGTAGGCCTCACCCTTGATAGGATCGCCTGTAGACCCCCAGTCGGAGATGTTTACATTGCCAAGTTTTATGATATCACGTCCTACCTCCAGGTTGATGGTAGTAATCTTGCCACTCTCAAACTTGAATGGTGTGCCGTTGTCGTAGATGAAGTCCTTGCCGCCAATGGTGATGGTAATCTTCTGAACACCATCCTGCGGGATGATGATGGAAGCATATTTCTTGTTGGCAGTTAAAACCGGCATGTCGAAGTCAGCTTTATCTTCTGCTACAGCAGATGGGGTGACAACCTTGGTCAGATAATTAACGGTTGCTTTTTTTGTGGCATTGCCTACAGCTACCTTATCTACGGTAGGTCCCTCTGTTCCCCACTGGTTCTTATAGGTAAGGTTCACCACAAGTTTTGCCATTACATGGGTAAAGGTAAGAGGAACAGGTTGCTGTTCATCGACATTATAGGATAAGCCATCTTTGTTGACTGCCACCAAGAGGTCGCTTTCCACTTGCTTTGTCTCATCGAATGTATATTCTCCGGCAGAAAGGTCGGATATTGCTGCAGTTGGATACACACCGATGAAATAATGCTTGTCACGGTTGTTCTTCCAAAGCATCTGTGGAGTTGATACCCATGAACCGTTAGTCAACTTGTTGATAGCGTTGTTCACCACACGCTCTCTTGTCTTAGGAGCAACAGTTGCATCGCCAGTCCAGGCATACACACTGATTTCATCACCCTCCTCAAAGGTTTGTCCACCCTTCTCATCTGTGGCAACACGTGTCATATTGCCGATACTGGTTGAAACGGTGATATACTTGGAGGTCTCGCCTCCGATACCGTTCTCGTTGTCAGAACAACTGCCCAATGTCAAAGCCATTGCCATCAGGGCAAAGAGATAAGTTTTCTTTTTCATTGTCTTTTACTATTATATGTTTATATTCTTGTTTTGATTCTTGCTTAAATGAGAGGGGCACTTAATCTTCAGGATTCAGAATTTCACCACGGTATATCCATTCCTCAGTCCAGTCATCTATCTTCGTGCTCGTAAGATACATGTAAGGTTTCATCTCCTCAAATTCCAAGTTTATCTTGTACTTGCCGCCAGATTTCATGACGGGTGCTTCGATGTCGTAGTTGCTAACTACTCCCCCAGGAGAAATCAGTTGGATAAACAACTTGGTGGTATGAAAACCATTGGCTGTCGGCATCAAGCGTAATGTTTCCGTTTTTAAAGTTTCGCCAGGCACTGCGATTCTCAAAGGTATATCACACTCTTCCTTGGTATAGCTTGCCGTCCCGAATGTTCCATCCTCATTCTTTTGCAGGGGAAGGAGTCCAGTTGCCACATTCAGAACCTTGCCTATCATTGCAAAATTGTCAGGAACTCCTTCAATGAAGATGGTCAATTCTGCAAGTATATGGCGCATTTCATTTTTTGTTATGTAGTTGACATTTGATTTGTCTATACCGATGTCCGTGACACCATAATAGGCATGGTCGGGAGAGGCACTTGGATTGGACAATCCAAACATGAGTTGGTTCATATTGAGGGTTGCCCTTGTAGCCTCACCGATAAAAAACGGTTCTATAAGGTTGGTGGCAGCCAAAATCTGATAATGCCCTACAGGAAGAGCGAATCTCTGGCTTGCCACCTCCTGCGTACTACCATCATGTTTTTCCTCTACAAGCGAACCGTCATCGGTATTGAATATCCAGAGTTTCACGTCATTCACATCCGTACCTTGGTCGGCTTCATCTGCCCAAGTGAGCGATACTGACAAACCACCTTCTTCTTCATCATTATGAACATTATGGTCGCAACTTGCCAACAGGCATGGGACGCATAACAGCACCCAT
>URYG01000373.1 GCA_900551985.1 uncultured Prevotella sp.
TCAAGGTGCTCGATATCCGACTCCCCGCTGCCGAAGAGACCATCCACCACGAGCATTCCAGCCTCGAGCTGAGGAGGGTCGAAGTTGACGGTAACCTCGGTAAACTGCTTGACGCGCTTACCCTCGATGAGTCGTTTCTTGTTGGTGGCGCAGTCGGCAGAGAGCTTGTTGTGCACATTGAATAGGAATACACTCACCACATAGCCGTCTTCGCTGAGAAGGCGCGCCACGGCAAGTGCATCACCACCATTGTTTCCCGGTCCGGCGAAGACCACGACCGGCGTTCTGTTAGACCATTCCTCCTCGATGGCACGTGTGAGCGCCTTGGCAGCCCTTTCCATCAGGTTGAGCGATGTGATCGGCTCATGCTCAATGGTGTATTTATCCAGCTCATGTATCTGAGCACTAGTGAATATTTTCATATATTAATGTATGTTATGTCCGATTATCTGATTATTTTAATGCAAAAGTACTAAAAAAAGTCGATGAATGGATGAAGTTTCACGATTTTTTCGTAATTTTGCAGAAAATATTATATCATCAAGACTATGGGCATAGTAAAAATCAAGGATAAGACCTTCAAGACCTCCATTCCAGAGGCAGAGATTCTGAAGAAGGTACAGGTCGTTGCCGACCGATTGAACCAGGATTATGCGGATAAGACTCCGGTGTTCCTGGCTGTGTTGAATGGTTCGTTTATCTTCGCTGCCGATCTGATGCGAATGATTACGGTACCAAGCGAGATTTCTTTTGTGAAGTATGCTTCCTACGAGGGCACGAGCTCTACGGGCAGCATGAAGACCCTGATGGGCTTGAACCAGGATCTTGCCGGTCGCCACGTGGTGATCGTTGAGGACATCGTGGATTCCGGCTTTACCATGGCTCACATGATCGAGGATCTGAAGAAGAAGAATCCAGCCAGCATCGAGGTCTGCTCGCTCCTTGTGAAGCCGGGCAATCTGAAGGTAGATCTGGACATCAACTATGCCGTAATGGAAATCCCTAACGATTTCATCGTAGGATATGGATTAGATTATGACCAAGAAGGCAGAAACCTCCGCGACATCTACACGATAGTAGAAGAATAGGGGGTGAAGCATGTGGGAGAAAATTAGTGATTATTGCTTGGATGTCTCCAAGTATCTTATAACAGCAGCGTTTATAACGACTTTTGTTGGAGATATTGGGGAAGAACTTCATTGGCTTATTTATCTGATTAGCTTTATCTTGGCAGTGGGGCTTTTTTGGGTCGCTCTGTATTTTGACAAGAAAGGTAAAAAAGAGAAAGAAGAAAAACGTAAAAAATATACTAAGTTTAATAATAAAAATAGGAGGATATAAGTATGAACACTTTAATCTTTTTAGGTATGTTCACTGTTTTCTTTGGTGTAACGATTGCTATACTTTTGTCTCCTTGGGGGCAGAAATGGATGAATGAATATTAGTTTGACACAACATAAAACAATTTATATATATATAAGGTAAAAATGAAAAATATCGTAATTTTCGGCGCTCCAGGTGCAGGTAAGGGTACACAGAGCGACAAGATGATTGAGAAGTATGGTCTCGGTCACATTTCTACAGGTGACGTTCTTCGTAACGAAATCAAGAATGGTACAGAGCTCGGTAAGACTGCCAAGGGTTATATCGACAATGGTCAGTTGATTCCAGACGAGTTGATGATCGACATCCTCGCAAGTGTATATGACAGCTTCGGCAAGGATCACGCAGGTGTGATCTTCGACGGTTTCCCACGTACCACTCCACAGGCTGAGGCTTTGAAGAAGATGCTCTCTGAGCGTGGTCACAAGATTGCTGCCATGATCGAGCTTGCCGTTCCAGAGGATGAGTTGATGGCTCGTCTGCTCAACCGCGGTAAGTTGAGTGGCCGTTCTGATGACAACGAGGAGACTATCAAGAAGCGTCTCAACGTATATCATACACAGACTGCTCCTCTCATCGACTGGTATGAGAAGGAAGGCATTCACCACCACATCGAGGGTCTCGGAACTGTAGATGAGATCTTCGCTCGTGTTTGCAATGTAATCGACAACTTGTAATCAAGATATAATAATCTTCCCCGCAAGGCTGCGGGGAAGATTTATTCGTTAAATATAAAAAGAAAAATCAATGGCTGAATCCAATTTCGTAGATTATGTAAAGATCAACTGCCGCTCTGGTAAGGGTGGTAAAGGCTCCATGCACCTGCGCCACGTGAAGTACCAACCGAATGGTGG
>URYG01000374.1 GCA_900551985.1 uncultured Prevotella sp.
AATTATTCAAATTATGGTACAAGGCAAGAAACAATTAAACAGCAAGCCAAAGTTTGCCGAGGTTGTAATCGGTGACAATGAGGCGAAGGAGATGCGTGAGTCTGCAAATGCTCGCAACCGTCGCAATCCTTATTTAAAATTAAGCTATCCCAATGGTGTGACACTAATTCTCCCTGCTGACATCAGTATCGAACAGCTTCGGGCTTACATTAGTATAACTGTGTAGGCTTATGGCTAGAGTTTGTCAGTTGACGGATGACCTGAAGTACTACTTGTGCATGGAGCCAGTCGATATGCGAGGAAAAATGTATGGTAAACAATAAGGTAAACGATATGTTTGAACAGCAACAAAATACAGGGAAAAGTGCGTCTTTGGCAGAGAAGTATGCCAATGTGCGAGGTCAGGTTGCCACTGCTGTGGAAAGAGCTGATCTCGCAGAACACGCATTGGATGCCGAGCGTGCTTCTCGTCAGCAGTTGATTGACGAAGAAGTGGCTCGTCAGGTTGCTGCTGCAAAAGAACGTATCAGACTAGAGGTGGAAGCAGAACTTGCAGAGCAAAAGAAAGCTTTGGAATCTCGTAAGCTGGAACTTGATTCCCGTGAGAAGGAGATCGTCAAGAAGGCAGACACCATAGTACAGAATATAGAGGAGCGTGCAAACAAACGTATAGCGGAACTTCGAGCAAGAACAGAGAAAACTGCATTGACAAGATTGGCAGACATGTTTGAGACCTTCCTTCAAGCTTTTATAGCTGTGATGGACAAGGATTCGGCAAAAGGTCAGGAATTGCTTGCTAAATATCGGCAGGCTGCCGAGGAAACGCAAACGCTTCTAAAGGAAGAAATTAAGGATAAACTTGCAAAGGCAGAAGCCAAGAACAAGGCTAAGACAGATCAGGTAGCCTCGCTTGTGCGGATGTTGTTTACTCAAAAACGTGAGCGTATAGTCTTTACCCCAGAGCAACGTGAAAGTTTGTATGAGCGAGCAATGCAATCTTTGAATCTCACTCCGGAAACCAAGAAGGAGTTTGAGAGATGTCGTGACTATTGCCGCGATTACAGGCAAAAGCAGGAAGCCCTTAAACTGTTGAAGAGCGATGGTCAGAAGAAAGGGCATGGCAGAAATAAACTTCCGGCCAGCTTGCCTCGCTTAGTGGAACAAGTGATTTGGCCTGATTGTTATGAAGGACATGAGGATGAATATGACGTGGTGGGAAAAGATGTACAGGAGTTTGTACTGCCCGCTCCTGCACCATATGTTGTCCAACCGGTCGTTCGTCCGATTGTGAGGAGAAAGGATGATCCGGATGGTCCGACAGAACAGGCGGATTGCTGTGAAGGTCTCTTTTGGAAGAGTTATGCCACTCCAGAGTTGATTGCTAAGATAGAAACAGGAAAGTTTGTGCTCCATCAGCCGTTCAATCGACAGATAAAGAAGATGAAACAGGATGGTCTTCCGATGGCTCCAGCCACGGTGGATGACTGGCAATGTCTTTATGTGTGATGCTTACGCAGGATATGATTGGATGAAGAAGATAGAAGGTCTTATCCTATGTAGATGTGTGGCTCATGCTCGTCGAGCGGCAGAACGGGCTTTGAAGGAAAATCCAACGTTGGCTCAGATTGCATTACTCTTCTATCAAGATGCCTATCTGGTAGAAGAGATAATAAAGAAGAAAGGATTGACAGGAGTAGAAAAGACTAAGTTTAGACAAGAGCAAGCTGGTCCTTTATGGGAAACTTTCAAACTTTGGGCGGCTAATGCGATTCTTGAAGTGCCAAGGGATAGTCTTATCTTCAAGGCGTTGAATTACTTGATTAGCAATTATGACGAATTGACCCATTACTTGGACATTCCAGAGATGCCGATAGACAACACGGATACAGAGAGGTTGATTCGTGATATGGTGATGGGCAAGAAGGCTTATTTGTTCTGCCGTGATTTGGATGCCTGCAAGAGGGCAGCAATGATGTACTCGTTGTTTGGAGCTTGCAAGGTGTTGGGTAAAAATCCAGAGCGTTGGCTCTGTTATGTATTGACAAACATAAAGACAACGCCAAAGGATAAACTTTATACTCTTCTTCCTGAGTTTTGGGAAGATGAAGAACAATAAAAATGAAATTAAAATTTAGTCAAATCAAGGTATAACCTCCACTGGCATTAGCTGGTGGAGGGCTAAACCTCATATGCTTATCGGTAATGTGAGGTGATACCGAATACTTACC
>URYG01000375.1 GCA_900551985.1 uncultured Prevotella sp.
TACTATTTTTGATATTGGTATCATATTTTACATCGTAAAGATAGCGTTTTTATCTCGAAACACGGCATAACCAATGAAAAAACTGCGTTTAAGAAGTATAAAAATGTGGTAAAACAGTATGATAGGCTACATTTCTATTGATTCTTATAGAGGAAAGGGGATGATTGGCAATCACATCCTTTAAGGGAAGTCGTTTCAACCCTACCCCTCTAAAATATCATTGGATAACTTTTGGACGCCTTCATTCATCATCTGCGATGGCATAAATGACTTAAGCGAAGAGCAAATAAAAAAACAAAGGCATTGACAAGCCGTCACGACCTGTCAATGCCCATCTTATCCGATTGTGATTTATTCAAAAAAAAGACTGTTTCCTCGTTTCTTATTTCAGTTTCTGATAGCCGTAGGATGCATTATCGCCCAACTGCTCTTCGATGCGGATAAGCTGATTGTACTTTGCCATACGGTCGGTACGGCTCATAGAACCTGTCTTGATCTGACCAGAGTTGGTTGCCACAGCGATGTCAGCGATTGTGGTATCCTCGGTTTCACCGGAACGATGTGAAGTAACGGTTGTGTAACCATGACGATGAGCCATCTCTATAGCATCCAACGTCTCGGTGAGCGAACCAATCTGGTTCACCTTGATAAGGATAGAGTTAGCCGCTCCCATCTTGATGCCCTTCTCCAGGAACTTCACGTTCGTAACAAAGAGGTCGTCGCCAACCAGCTGGCAACGGTCACCGATGGCAGCTGTAAGCTTCACCCAGTTGTCCCAATCGTTCTCGTCAAGACCGTCCTCGATGGAATCGATAGGATATTTGGTGATCAGTTCTTCCAAGAACTTTATTTGCTCTTCAGCTGTGAGTTTCTTGCCGTTAGGATCCTTCTTCTTGCCATCCTTCAGCTGGCGATAATCGTAATACCACTCGCCATTCTCCTGAACAGCAAACTCGCTGGCAGCGCAGTCCATTGCAATCTTCACATCCTTTCCCGGCTCATAACCGGCATCCTTGATTGCCTGACAGATGCTCTCAAGCGCATCCTCTATGCCGTTGAGTGCAGGGGCGAAACCACCCTCGTCGCCGACAGCTGTGGAAAGTCCGCGGCTCTTCAGGAGCTTTGCCAAGGCATGGAACACTTCGGCACCCATACGGAAGGGCTCCTTCTCTGTAGGGGTCCCCACCGGACGAATCATGAACTCCTGGAAAGCAATCGGCGCATCAGAGTGAGCACCACCATTGATGATGTTCATCATAGGAACGGGAAGTGTGTAAGTGTTGCAGCCACCGATGTAGCGATACAACGGGATGCGGAGATACTCGGCAGCAGCATGAGCCACTGCAAGCGATACGCCAAGAATGGCATTCGCACCCAAGTTTGATTTTGTCTTGGTGCCATCCAGCTCCAACATCTTATGGTCGATAGCACGCTGCTCCAAGGCTGAGAATCCAACCAAAGCCGGTGCAATTACGTTATTCACATTCTCTACGGCCTTTAATACCCCCTTGCCACAATAGCGGCTCTTGTCGCCATCACGAAGCTCCAAAGCCTCGTTCTCACCTGTTGAGGCTCCAGACGGAACTGATGCACGGCCTACAACGCCAGACTTTAATGACACCTCAACCTCTACTGTAGGATTGCCACGAGAATCCAAGATTTCTCTTGCATGAACTTTTTCAATAATCATAATACAATAATACTTTTAACTTTATAAAACTATATTCAAAACCGCATGAACACAACATCGTGTCGCATAAATACGGTTTCTTATTCCGAGTGCAAAAATAGTAATCATAAGAAAAAGCTCCAAATTCAAAGCATCCTAAAAAATAGGTAATTTTTTTAGCCACGCATTGTCTTTACAGTCTTATCCCGTATTTACGGACTCCTTCATTCATCATCTGTGATGGCATATTTACCTTCCTTTTCCAGGATTTCTTCCAGAAATTCAGAAGCGTTGTTTTGATTTAGGCTACAAAGATAATGCTTTTATTATAGATACATAAAAGATATCAGCTATACATTAATAGATAAATCCTATCGTTGTAATATTTGGCGTGGTGAAAAATAATATATATCTTTGTGAAATGAAACTTACACAAGATAAGATATGGAAGAAAGTATGGTATTCAAAATAGTAGATATATCTTCCGGAGCCATAACGCTTGCCT
>URYG01000376.1 GCA_900551985.1 uncultured Prevotella sp.
CCGAATGGCTGGGCGGAGAAATCAGGGTAGAGCGTGATGCGGAGACTATCGGATGATACCGATGGAGAGCTTCCTGCCGGTGCAGCCACAGGCTTCTGCGGATGCATGCGAATCAGCTTGATATGCTCCAGGAACATCAGCTTCAAGGTGGTCTGGGAAGAAACACCCGTGCCGTTATCACCATTCATCAGCATGAAGTATCCCTTCACGCTCTTGATGCCAAGTGAATCTGCATCAGAGAGTTCCACCGAATAATGCTGGGTACTCTGAATCATAATGGTACGCTGGGCAATACTGTCGTTACCAAACTGCACTGCGAGCATCGCAACACCATTGCGCATACCATCCTGGTAGATGAACTGCGCATCGAAATCGAGCATCAGGCGGTCGCCCTTATGGAAGGTAGAATCCACCTGGATATCGAAGCTGGTACTATTGAACGGCTTCACAGGCATGAACACCATCGATGTAGCGAGATTCCATACATTAGCCGTATCGCCGGTGGCTGAGAGATTAGCAAACTCTCCTCCCGCACTGGCATTACCGCCCATGGCTGTTATCTCGTTGTTGTAACGGTCGGTCAGGTCCTTATACACATCCTCCAGCAGTTCGGTATGACGCATATAATAAACCATGGAAGAATCGAACTCGGCAGAGGTGACATCGTGCTTCCTGAGCACTGCCTCGCGGTAAGCCAGGCTCTGTCCCTTGTCGCCGTTATCATCCATGTGTGCCATCGCCAGAGCCAGGTGATAATCATAAAGAATATCCGTCATCTTGCCCTTCGACAAGACGCCGCCAGGCAGGGAGGGCTTGCAGGATGAAACGCTGAAAAGCAATGCCATCACTGCCACAAGACAAATCATTAACTTCTTCATTCTCATGCCTCCTTTTTTAATTCTTATCTTCCTTGTTATCTTCCTTGTTAGCAGAAGTCTCCTTCTTCTCCCCTTTCTTCTTATCACTTCCTCCGAGCTGCTCCAGTTCCTTGCGGCAGAAGAGCAGCATGGAGATGATACCCACGCTGACGCAGGCATCGGCAAAATTGAATACAGGATCGAAGAATGTTCCCTGCTGACCACCCCAGAAAGGTACCCACTCCGGCCACGTATAGCTGAAGAACGGGAAGCGGAACATATCCACAACCTTACCCATAAAGAAAGGTGCATATCCGTCGCCGAACGGTACCATATAGGATACGTAATAAGGCGAGGATGCTGTGAACATCAGACCATAGAACATCGAATCGATCATATTGCCGATGGCACCCGCAAGTACCAGGGCTACGAGGATGATGTAGAGCAGACGATGCGTACCCCTCTTGATGATGCGATAGAGATAGACGATGAGAGCGACGATGGCAACAGAGCGCAGCAGGCTGAGCCAGAACTTGCCGATAAACGACATGCCCCACGCCATTCCGTTGTTCTCAATGAAATCGATAAAAAACCAATCTGTAACACGAACAGACTCGCCAAGGCAAAAGTGGGTCTTGATGTACAGCTTAATCCATTGGTCGATGATAAGCAGCACAACCACCATAGCCGTGACGAGCCAGCCGATATGTAAATTCCTTTTTTTCTCCATTTATTATTTCTTTCTAGCCTCCTTGGAAGCTACACTCAATGTGGCATGAGGTACTGCACGCAAACGCTCCTTAGGAATCAACTCGCCGGTCTCGCGGTCGATGCCATAGGTTTTGTTCTGAATGCGGACCAGCGCAGCCTCCAGACCCTTGATGAACTTCTGCTGGCGCTGAGCCATCTGGATGATTTCCTCCTTGCTCTGTGCCTCGCTGCCCTCCTCAAGAGCCTTGTAGGTTGGTGATGTATCTACCACATCATTACTATCTGAGTGGTTGAGCTGAGCCATACAGTCACGGTAGGTCTGCTTTGCCACCTTTAATTTCTCTTCAATGATAGCGCGGAACTCCTCGAGTTCTGCATCGCTATAACGTGCCTTTTCGTTAGCCATAGACGTTGTTTTGTTATAAAAGTTATTATTAGACTAGAGGTTTAAGGAATAGAAGTTAGAAGCGAGTAGTTTGGGAAAACTCCTAACTCCTAACTTCTAACTCCTAAACTATTTAATTCTTTTCTACGAGAATGTTCAACTTAAAGTCATCAAACTCGGTCTCAACACCTGCGTTGT
>URYG01000377.1 GCA_900551985.1 uncultured Prevotella sp.
TGGCTCCTGGTGTAGAGATCATCACATTGACCCGTGACAAGGCGCTTTCTCGTAAGGAGGAGGTTGACTACCTGAACGAACACGGCTTCTATGCAGACTTCACCAAGTTGAAGTATTCTTATAACGTAGGTATCTGGGGAACCAGTATCTGCGGTGGTGAGATTCTCGACCCAACCCAGGGTCTCCCAGAGGAGGCTTATCTGAAGCACGTTACTGCCAAGGAAGAAGAGGCTGAGCTGAAGATTACCTTCGAGAAGGGTGAGATTGTGGCTGTCAACGGCGAGAAGTTTGATGACAAGGTAGCTGCCATCCAGAAGATTGAGGAGATTGGTGCTTCTTACGCCATCGGTCGCGACTGCAACGTGGGTGACACCATCATCGGTATCAAGGGTCGTGTAGGTTTCGAGGCTGCAGCTCCTAAGCTCATCATCGAGGCTCACCGCCTGTTGGAGAAGAGCACATTGAGCAAGTGGCAGCAGTATTGGAAGGATCAGGTAGGCAACTGGTACGGAATGTTCCTCCACGAGAGCCAGTACCTGGAGCCAGTGATGCCGGATATCGAGGCTATGCTGACTTCTTCTCAGCGCAACGTCAACGGTACTGCTATCCTGAAGCTTCGTCCATACAGTTTCCAGACTGTAGGTATCGATTCACCAGACGATTTGACCAAGTCTAAGCTCGGTGAGTATGGCGAGATGCAGCACGGTTGGACAGCAGAGGATGCGAAGGGCTTCATCAAGGTTAGCTCTACCCCACTCCGTGTTTATTATGGTATGCACCCTAACGAGGAAAGATAAATTATGGTAAAAGTAGGTATTTTAGGAGCAGCTGGTTATACAGGAGGTGAGCTGATTCGCCTCCTTATCAACCATCCAGAGGCAGAGATTGTATTCGCCAACAGCGAGAGTAACGCCGGCAACCTGGTGGCTGAGGTTCACGAGGGATTGTATGGCGAGACTGATTTGAAGTTTACCGCCGAGATGCCTTTCGACCAGGTAGATGTCATCTTCTTCTGCTTCGGTCACGGCAAGAGCGAGGCGTTCCTGAAGGAGCACAATGTTCCGGAGAACGTGAAGATTATCGACCTGGCACAGGACTTCCGTCTTGCCCCTGAGACTGTGGTTGCTACCCAGCAGCCAACCCCTGCCGCTCACGATTTTGTATATGGTCTTCCAGAAATAAATGAATCAAAAATAGCCGTAGCTCAGCACGTGGCAAACCCAGGTTGTTTTGCAACCTGCATTCAACTTGGTTTGTTGCCTGCTGCTAAGATGGGCCTCATCAACAGCGATGTTTCTGTTAATGCCATTACAGGTAGCACCGGCGCTGGTCAGAAACCAGGTGCCACTACCCATTTCTCATGGCGCAACAACAACATGAGCATCTACAAGGCATTCAACCATCAGCACGTACCAGAGATTCGTGAAAGTCTGAAGCAGACACAGGGTTATCTCGATGCAGCCATCGACTTCATCCCTTACCGTGGCGACTTCGCCCGTGGCATCTTCGCCACGGAAGTTGTGAAGACCGACAAGCCTATCGAGGAAATCGTAGCAGGTTACAAGGAGTTCTACAAGGATGCCAAGTTTACCCACTATGTGGATAAGGCAATCGACCTGAAGCAGGTAGTGAATACCAACAAGTGCCTGGTTCATGTAGATAAGTATGGCGATAAGCTCCTTATCACTTCCTGCATCGACAACCTCTTGAAGGGCGCTGTGGGTCAGGCTGTTCAGAACATGAACATCATGTTTGGTCTCGACCAGACAGCAGGTTTGAAACTCAAGCCATCAGCATTTTAGATAAAAGAATTCGGAAGAACGGATGAAAAATCATTCGTTCTTCTATCATAAAAAATAGTTTGTAATAAGATAACTCTATGAGTTGTCTTTCTTAAAACATAGATTTAACATGAAACTTTACGACGTATATCCTCTTTTCGATATTAATATTGTAAAAGGACAGGGCTGCAAGGTATGGGACGACAAGGGTCAGGAATATCTCGACCTCTATGGCGGTCATGCCGTTATCAGCATCGGTCATTGCCATCCTCACTATGTGGAGATGCTCACCAACCAGTTGAACAACCTGGGTTTCTATTCCAACTCTGTCATCAACAAGTTGCAGGTGAAACTCGCTGAGCGT
>URYG01000378.1 GCA_900551985.1 uncultured Prevotella sp.
CAGGCGCTATCATCGCCAGCTGAAGGAGCGGTTTTCTTATCAGGAGAACATCAATCTCAACTGGCTTCTGGCTATCCTGAGCAGTTGTTTCCTGATATTGATTATCTGGACGATGAGCTGCTTTGTCATCAATGTAGATTTTGATGATCTCTATATGGTGTTGTCTCTGACTATATGGATGTTTATATGCTATTTTGTCTATAAGCATGAGTCGGTTATTGATGAATTGACAGATTCTGATACCGGACCTATTGATGATGGCTTGGACGATGGAAATGTGGCTCAAGGACTGGCGGCGACAGTGCGGCAGCTTTTCGAAGAGGAGAAGATCTATCTCAATCCTAAGCTTAAGCTGTCGGATGTGGCGCGTATGGTAGGTACGAATCGTACTTATCTGAGCCGCTTCTTTAATGAGGAGAATGGGCAGACTTTCTATGATTTCGTGAATAATTATCGGGTGGAACATGCTACCCAGCTGCTTCGCACATCTTCCTATACGGTGTTGGAAGTGGCTGAAAAGTCTGGATTCAATTCTGTTTCTACTTTTCGCAGGGCTTTTGTTGCTGCACACGAATGTTCGCCTAATGAATATCGTGCGCAAATGTAAGTGTAAGCTAATCAGGAGAATTGATGTAATGACTCTCCGGATTTTACGCAATGACTCTTTGGAGAGTCGGGGTGTGAGGGAAGATTTTGTTCTTTTGAACCTATGTTTTTTACCCAATGATACCCGAGGTTTCGGGAAAAGTTGTATCTTTGTAGCAGAATTTTCTAGATTAGGTTTACTTATCATTTGCTTTTGATGGACACAAATCAAAAAAGGTTGGCTAACCCGAAGAGGGCAAGCCAACCTTTCTTTTGTTTATGATGCTCTTAAAATTCTTTTTTTGCGTTTTAAGTGATGTTTTTCTTATTCCTTGTTGCTTCCGAAAATACGCAGCAGGTAGAGGAAGAGGTTGATGAAGTCGAGATACAATGTCAAGGCTCCGATGAGAGCCAGCTTCTGAGCACCCTCGCTCATATCGTACTGTGTCTGGAGCATCATCTTGATCTTCTGGCTGTCCCATGCTGTCAGACCCACGAAGATGGCTACACCCGCATAGCTCAAGATGTATTCAAATCCGGAACTCTTCAGGAACATATTGACTACGGTGGCAATAATCAGACCAATCAGCGCCATAAAGAGAATTTTGCCGAGAGAGGTGAGATCCTTCTTGGTGGTGTATCCGTAGAAGGCCATCGCTCCGAATGTGCCGGCGGTGATGAAGAAGACTTTGGCAATGCTGGTCATTGTATATACTGCAAATACCGAAGATAGCATCGCTCCATTCAGTACCGAGTAGATGATGAAGAGCAGAGTGGCTGTACTCAGCGACAGGCGGTTCAAGGCTCCGGTGATGATGAATACCAAAGCGAGTTCTGCAATGATAAGACCGAAGAGTAAACCGCGGCTTGTCATCAGAGTCATCAATAGGGTAGGACTGCTGGCAACGCCGTAAGCAGTAACACCGGTAATGACGAGTGCCAATGTCATCCAAGTATAAACCTTGCGCATCAGTGCGGAGAATACACCGCTTAGTCCACGCTCTTTCTCGTTGACAGCGAAGCCGTTGCTTGACTGTCCGTTCTGACTATTTATCAGATTGTACATTTCTTTTTCTGTCATAATTCTAATTTCTAATTTAGTTGATTTTTTATTGTTTCTTGATGGCAAAGCAGATTATGCCACAATATAACGGGTGCAAAGATAATGCCATTTCTTGAATCTGCCATTATATCTGCTCATTATTAACATTTATTCCGTTATTTTACGTATCAATGCGTAGCTACTATCGTTACTTGCGATGTGTCAAGACGTCAGTGATAGGTCGTCATGATGGTTCTGGCAGGTTGAAAGTATGCTTCTATCATTTCTTGCCTGGTTATGGCAAGATATTGCCCCTTGCCAGGGCAACTTTGTGCCATTGCCAGGCAAGAAACGATACGTCGGGAGATAGATTTCCTCAGGACTGTCACTTCGGTTCGACCACTCCTCTTGGCCTATAATCAGGGGCGATTTGCTCGTAAAAATACTACTCTCGCTTTTACTCTTCACTCTTCACAAAACAGGCTGAAACCCCGATAAACACTGGGGGTGTGG
>URYG01000379.1 GCA_900551985.1 uncultured Prevotella sp.
GCTGCGCCAGCATTCGCACCAACTCCCCGCCGTTCGGATATGCAAGCCGTCTTCCGGCATTTGGAGCAATTGAACCCTGAAGCGCGCTATAGTCTTTGGCACTCTGTCTTTATGGTATAAAATATAGTAGAAGAAGCAATAAAAACGAAAGTAGTTTCATATGCTCATGAAACTACTTTCGTTAGCCAATGAAATAGGCTTCATTTGCCATCGAAGCCTATTGTATTTGTTCCTGGGGTAGATCTAGTAAATGGCAGTTACTAATTTTGGGGAGCTGCCCAGAAACGTGAAGTATCTGTTGTCAGTACTGAATGGTCGGGAAGTTCAAAACCTTTGAATCCAGAAGGAACAAGCACGATATGGCGATTATTGTTTCGATAAGCAGGATTATTATCTTCGCGACCATAGCCTGTTGTCTCCCAAGTATCAAACCAGTATAAGTTTTTTGCCCAATATGCCTCCTGCAAGCACCCTATATGCCGATATCAGAAACCATCTTTCCTGGCGTTGCTACACTCTCGGGGAGTGGGTGGTTTTTATGCTACCATCTCGGCGAGAAACAGCTTATTTCATTTCATCCGAGTTGAGTATGGTGATGGTCTTGCCCTCAATCCTGATGGCACCCTTCTCCTCGAATTCGGAGAGGCAGCGGAGGAGCGAGAACTTCTGGATGCCGAAGATATCTGCCATTTCCTGTCGGCTGACATCCAGCCGGATGGTTCTGCTCTGCTGTTCGGTAGCCATCTTGATGAGGTATTGCGCCACCTTCTCCTTGACGGAGAAAAGGGAGAGCATGCGCATTTTCTGCGAAAGGAAGATATCTATCCTTGACAGGTGCTGGATGAAGTTCCAGCGTATGCGCTCATCAGTATCTATTAGCAGTTTCAGTTCCGAAGGCCTCATGCGCAGGAGGGTGGTCTTCTTGCTTGTCTCCACGCTTACGGGCATCTCGTTATTATGTGCGAAGATATAGGCAGGGGCTATCAACATCGATTCACCCAACCGCTCTATCTGAGCCTGCTTGCCCGACAATCCCGACATGCGGGCTATCATCTCCCCCTCGACAATGATGTCGGCATATCTGCAGGGCATTCCTGCCAGCACATAGGTTTCCCTGGCAGCAAGCTCCACCATCCGGTAGCTTACCATCGACAGTGCCTCTCTGATTTCCTCTGGAGTAAACCCCTCAAACACTGTGCATTTCTGCAAGGTAACGAATATTGATTCTTTCATACTTTTAAGTTTTATATTCAATAACGCATTTTCCCCCGATTTATTGTTCGCTCAAAAAATAAGGCACTTTGCAACACTATCGAGAGTGTTATTGCAAAGTGCCTTTTAAACATGAAAACTTATCTTTTGATTTTTTCCCCGAGTTTTACAGATTCTCCCTTAACTCAGTAGCTGCTGTTCTTATCCTATATATTTTTTGATGTCCTCTTCTACCGTTCCGTTTCCGGCAATGCCAAAGGTATCTACCAGTACCTTCAGTACGGCTGGTGAACAGAAGGCTGGGAGCGTAGGACCCAGATGGATTGAACAGAAGGCTGGGAGCGTAGGACCCAGATGGATGTTCTTTACGCCCAGATGCAGCAGGGCAAGAAGTACGATGACTGCCTTCTGCTCGTACCAGGCAATATTGAAGAAGATAGGAAGTTCGTTGATGTCGCTGGCTCCAAAGATCTCCTTCAGCTTCAATGCCACAACCGCCCAGGAATAGGAGTCGTTGCACTGACCTGCATCCAGCACACGAGGAATGCCGTTGATGTCGCCCAGATTGAGCTTGTTGTACTTGAACTTGGCACAGCCGCTGGTGAGTATCACTACATCCTGAGGCAGCGCCTTGGCAAACTCCTCGTAGTAGTTGCGGCTCTTCATTCTGCCATCGCAGCCACTCATCACCACAAACTTGCGGATGGCTCCGCTCTTCACAGCTTCTACTATCTTTGGCTGGCAGGTCTTGGCAAGCGCAATCACCTCGGAGAAGTCCTTGTGGCCGTCGGCACCCGCCTGGATATGCTTCCAGCCAGGGAAACCGGTAGAGTTGGTGGTGAAGACGCGGTTCCTGTAGCCTGCCGATGGCGATGGCGGAACGATGCAGTTGGTAGTGAAGACAACAGGACCGTTGACACTCCTCGA
>URYG01000380.1 GCA_900551985.1 uncultured Prevotella sp.
AACAGAAAACGCAGAAGGTAAGCTATACAAACCTAATTACCGAATAGCTATAATTTATTCAGAAAAAACAGGGAAGAAATGAATGTCTTATACTGATATAGGTGGTTCTTCTGTAATTTAGTTGAAGAGGACATGTTCTAACACAAGTTTGTTCTTCATCAATTCGAGCCCAGCCCTTCCATACATGCTCCTCTTAACAACCTTCAGTTTGTTTACGAATCCTTCCGTAATGCCGTTAGTGATATTGAGCCTGATGGTGTTCCTTACAGCCTGGTAGTCTCTCTTGATACCTATAATGAATGTCTTCAGAGACGGGATGTTGGTTTTCCAGTATCTTTTCATCCATTTGACGAGTCCCACTGTCTCGTTGCCCTTGATGATTTTGCAGAAGTTTTCCATGGCCTCATACATCTCCCTGAACCAATCCAAGGACATCAGCGTGTTTAAAGTCTTCTGAGACAGTTCGTCCAGGTCCCTTGCTTTCATCGCTTTGTCAATGACTGACGCAATGCTTTTCACCGGAAGAAGTTTGGAACGGTCATCCTGCGGCTTGGCTTTCTTAGGATCAGGCTTCCAGTTCTTGGACCTATAGCCTCTATGCCCGTCACAGAGGTATTTGTAGTGATCATAGAACGGTGTCCGGCTGCCGGAGAACCCCATTTGGCATATCTCTTGATGAATGGTGCTGAGAGCCTTACCGCTTGCAGCTTCCCGTTCCACATATGCATCGTATTTGTAGTACTCGTTTCTCAGTTTGCTGTTCCTTTCCGGCAACGAATCCATCTTGCAGTATTTTGTGGCCGTCTGCCTTGACACCCCCAGTTTCTTGGCAATCAACGCAGGCTTGAAGCCTTTCCGCTGCAGTTCTTTTACCTCTTTGAAAGTCACTTTCCTCGGATCTGATTTTTTGGAGGAATGCCCTATGGGCGATGGACTGTCTGCTGTCACTACAGTATAGGCAAGTTCATTCTCTCCGCATCTTGCAGCTTTTCTGTAGTCGGCATAGTTCTCTGCAACAAGCTTTTTCATCCGGTCAGTTATATTCTTCACAAGATGGAACTTGTCGGCTACCTCAGTTATATGACGCCCCGTGGATGCTATGGCGGAACTGTAATCCGTCGACCTGTCGCGGCTGACCATACGCACCTTCTCATGCCGTTCCAACCATCCATGGAAACTTTCCGCTCCTCTGTCGCCAAGCAGGTCTATCGGCCGTCCGTTTGCATAGTCTATGAGAATGCTTCCGTATGTGACGCCCTTTCGCCATGCCCAGTCGTCAACGCCAACCACCTCTACATTGCCATACTCCGGCGTGCTTATCCTATGCAGGTCGCGTAAGATTGTGGAAGGGCTGACGGATATGCCCATGTGGGCAAGCAAGTGGCTGGCAGAGCCAGACGATACGGATATTCCATGACGTGCTACCGTCCTTTCGCATCTACAGGTGCGTCTTCGGTAGCGGAACACCTCATCGCCTGGCTGCTCTGCAAAGGTCTTCTTCTGACAATCTGTATTGTGACAAAAGAATTTACGCGCTTCGAGGTGTAGGACAACTCTCTCGCCAAGGATGGACATATCCTGTAACGTCCTGAAGTACCTGCTGTGTACCTGGCTGCTAACATGACCGCAATAGGGGCAGCTGCCATAATCCAAAGAGGATGATGCATATAGATGAAAAACGTTGTTGTCATGAACAGTCTCATGTATTACCAGCTCGGATGAGAGGTAGATTTGCGATATCCCTTCATTCCAAAGCGTATTTGCTTCGTTTCCCTTGCTGGATTCTGAGTTATTTGTTGTAATTTTGCCCCCATTAGGATATTTTGACATAGATTTTTTGCTTTATGTTTGGCGATATAAAGATAAGAAAAATCTGTCAAATATCCTAATATTTATTATGTCTATAACACTAATTACTAACAAATTAAAATATTATTCTTAATATTTATCTTTAACACGAAACAGATAATGATGCGGCTTTCTATCTTCTGATTTCTATTGCCTATATATTCCTGCAGGACTGAATGAACTAATAGTATGTTATTCACAAGAAAGAGTCCTTTTCAACTAAATTACAGAAGAACCTCTTATTTCAGCATTGTATCTTTCCAAGATTTCCAAGTCATCACTGTTGATG
>URYG01000381.1 GCA_900551985.1 uncultured Prevotella sp.
GCAGGTCCTAGCACCCTTAGCGATAGCTGCTGGATCTTCAGTCTTTTCGTTAGCTTTCGCATCTTCAGGGCTGACAGCATCCTTGCCATCTACAGCTGGAGATTTACCACTATGCTTGAAGCTTGCCTCGCTAGGAGGGAGACAATTCTGGTCGCTGCAAGCGCCATACTCCAGATAAGCATCAATAAGATAGTTAGGCTTGGTAAACTTCACTTTCTGTACGAAAGTAGCGCTACCCTCAAAGAAGCGTAACTTCATCTCAAAGAGAGGGTCGAACTTTGAAATTTCATGGCCACGAGCCTGCAACTTGCCTACGAGTTCAACACCGTCAAGCTTGTTTACGTTAAAAGTGGCTGAAATAGGTCCGTCTGCGCCCAAACCTGTAGAATAGACATGCCATCCCGGTTGGATTTTTCCTTTAAATACGATTTCCGCTACAGCGGTTCCATTGGTCTTGAGCGAGGTAGAGAACTTCACAGGGTTCATCATCTGCGCATGAGCCAACATTACTACTAAGAGTAACTGTAAAACTGCAATAAACTTTTTCATTTCTATTTGTGTACTAATTTTGATTGCAAAGATACTAAATTTTATTTAAAATACGGCCATTATCGGAATTGGGTACTTGTCTTTTAGTTTTTTTTAGAAAAAATGCTATAAAATCATCTCTCTTTCTTGGTAATATAACAAAAATTCTGTATTTTTGTAGCCAAATTGCGAATGAGAAAAAGAAGATTATACATATTTGGTCTATGGATAGCTACATTGAGTATATTGCTATCTACGGTGATGACACATCATCACCACATGGGTCGTATCTGTATGATTCAGGAGCAATGCGAGCAGGATGGCAACATCAATGATGAGCATACAGAACATCATGACCAGAAAAGTAACACCGACCGTGAGAACTGTAGTGTTCGTCAGATGCACCACTTTGTAACCAATGCCAAGGTGGTGAAGGGCATCCGCAAGTTGCTGATGGATGAAAGCCATCTGTTTGTGGTTCTGTCTTGTTCTTCTCTTTTGATCCTCCCTCGTCTCTCACTCATTTCTGTGAGATGGCAACATGTTGCAGCTTCTCCGCTTGTTGAGGGGTTGGCGGCTGGCTATAGTAGGCGGGGGCCTCCTTTTATTTTATGATTTTACAAGTTTGCCACTTGGTTGCAAAAATCGATTTAAAGATTCAAATGCAACTGAGTTGCAAGGGATTCTGTGTACTTTTGCCAACGGATTTTTAATAAGATCCGTTGTGTGGAATCGTAGGGTAAAATGATAAAAAAGTAGAATTGTAAAATAGAAGAAACAACATGAAAAGAATTATTTTAATAGTTGCCGTTACGGCAATTGCCTGGGCTGGCTTTGCCTTTTTCGGAAAGCAGACTGGCTCAGAAGCTCATGCACACGAGGAACATGAGCACGAAGAGGTAGATTTTGATCATATTCCGTTAACAGCCAAGCAGGTTAGCACCGTTGATTTGAAGATGGGTGAAGCCGTGAAACTTGAGATGGATGCTACAATTGAGGCGAAAGGATCGCTTGTGCTTCGTCCGCAGGCAATGGGTGATGTTGCCTCTTTGATGGGCGGTATCGTGAAATCTATTTTTGTAAAAGAAGGGCAGCTTGTTCATAAAGGACAGGTTGTTGCTACCGTTGAAAATACAGATGTGGTAAGCCTTCAGCGTGAGTATTACTCTGCTGCCAAGGAGTGTGAACTTGCCAAAGCAGATATGGAACGACAACTTCTGCTCAGTAAGCAGGGAGCTGGCGTGAAGCGCACCTTACAGCAGAGCCAGAAAGATTACCAGGTGGCTCATGCCAATCTTTTGGGTATTGGCAGACAGCTCAGCCAGATGGGTATCTCTACAGCAGCCGTAGCGAAAGGTAAGTTTACTACTGCCTTTCCTTTGCGTGCTCCTATTGCCGGAATCGTCAGTGAGATGACAGCAAGTCTGGGTAGCTATGCTGATATGCAGACTCCCCTGATGAAGATTAGAAACACCCAAGCGTTGGAATGCGACCTCAATGTCTTTGAAAAGGATTTGGCGAAGATCAAGGTGGGCAATCGTGTAACCATGAACCTGACCAATCAGCCTGGCGTAAAACTTTCAGGCACGGTATATGGCATGAAC
>URYG01000382.1 GCA_900551985.1 uncultured Prevotella sp.
TCTTACAATCTTATGTTGACAATCTCTCTCAACTATATCGGCGGCAGGCTTGCATCCATAATTCCCCAGGGCGATGCCCTGGGCTAGGAGCTTTTGGGCCTTCAGCCCGTTTCAACCATACAGTTCGATTTTTTTCGAATTGTTTCCGGAAAAACTAGAAGTAATAGGTGAAACCCATGGTGGCAGCACGGTTGCCGAAATGCTGACCGGCGATATCGTGGAATCTGCCCTCCAGGGTAAGATGCTTACCAATGTTCTTATATACGCCCACCTCGGCATAGAGATTGGCGGGCGTATAGGCTGGTGTAAGCGTATGGCGGCGGGTACACCAGATCATATTGGATGCCAGGCGCCAGCCTGCAGGCAACGAAAGCTGCGGAGCCAGCTTGAATATCGCAAAATTGCTGTATTTGCTGGTCTTGTTCTGCGCTGCATCTCTTGCTTCTACTGTATCTCCTGATAATGCAGCCTCTGCAGCATTCACTCCGTTCATTCCTTCTTCGCCTCCGAAAATCTCAGCTTTTTCCCAGAAGTAATTCACTCCGGCGGTGATTCTCAGCATTCCCTTATGCCAGAAGGCAGTAGTTCCGATGCCCAGTGTATTGTCGCGATCTACACCCGGAAGATCCTGATGGATATTCTTGATAGAACTGCTAACCACGAGATTCGGCTTGCTGTAGGTATGCTTCAGCTCAGCCACGTAGGCGAGGCGCTCGCTGATGTCCTTGGTGTAGTATGGGCGCCAAGCTCCCTCCATATCGCCTGCTGTAACGAAATCGCCAAAATCTGCATTGAAGATTCTTCGGCAGAATGTGCCCTGCAGGGTGTGGCCCGGTGCAAAGTTGTGATATACGCTCACCGTGTAGCTATGGTTGTGGGTACTGTGCTTCCAGTTCTTTTCTGTAGCAATCTGCTTCGGACGGAAATTGATGGTGCGGAATCGGTCGCCCACCATGAAGCCCCATTTGCCGATGGTATAATCCAGCTGCGCATACAGATCCTGATAGTTGGAGTGGTTGATGTAATCAGCCACACTGTTCTTCTCGATAGACAGTCCGCCCTCGAAACCGGCTGTAAACCAGAGATTCTCTGAAATCACCGGAGTGGCATATTCCACCACCATAAACGGATAGGTGGCGTGGTTGCGATAAGGTGCCGCGCTGGCATCTGCCGCATTTCCGCCGTTGTCGCTGATATTCTCGGCACCCAGGGTAAAGAGGATGCTCGCTCCCTTGTCGCCCAGCAGGCGGGTATAGTCTGCCTGGAGATGGTAGGCGCGCACATAGTCGGCTGGCGTACCGGTAAAATGGTTTCGGGTGTAGGTCTGCATTGCATCCACTTCCAGCATGTCCTTCTCGGTAGGAGTCCAGAGGATGTTCAGCTTGGCTCCCTCGTGCGAATAGTGATTGATGAGGCTTGAGCCATCACCGGCATAGGAACCCAGGTCGTTGTTGGAAGTGCGCTGCATGTTGCCCTCTACGTGGCTCAGGATGCGCAGCTTGTCCTGCTGGCTCAATACGCTCACGATGCCCTTTCCTCCGCCATAGGTGTCGCCGAAGAGACCTACTCTTCCGCTCACTCCGTTTTCACCCTTGCGCAGGGTGATGTCAATCACCTTTTTCAGACTGCTGCATCCCTTCATCACCTCAGAGTTCTGGCAAACCTTGATGCTCTCTATCTCCCTCGCCTTGAAATGATGGAGCAGGGTAGCGTAGTCGAGACCATATTCCTGGTTGTCGATGCGGATGACGAACTGGCCGTAGAGATTGGCGAAAGGATCACCGCCGATGATGTTGTTGCCGTCCATCGTAAGGACTTCGGGGCACATCATCAGCACATCGAGGAGCGATTCCTCGCCCGTGAGATCCATCTCAGATACGTGCATAATGTAGCGGTCGCCGATGTGTTCTATCGGTGCCGCCAGTGTAGGATTAGTAAAGCCTCCGAGTGCCATGGCGAGCAGCAGGAGGCGGCTGTTTTTTATCATTTTATTTTTTCTCATACTTTTAATGTTAAGCTATAGCATTTAGGTTTTGCTTTCAGGAGCCCAGTCTCCCTCCGTTCCTTCAGGAGCCCAGTCTCCCTCCGTTCCTTCAGGAGCCCTGTCCCCCGTTGGTCTCCCGT
>URYG01000383.1 GCA_900551985.1 uncultured Prevotella sp.
TAGGGGCAGAGTTGGATTAAATTTATATTTCTACGAAGAAAGCCAAAGACATTTAACTGTTCACCCAATCAAACGTCTTTGGCTTATTTAATTACAACTATTTTTTTAGAGTTTTACCCAGTAACTCATACAGAGCTTCTGCCTCTTCTTGAGATAAAGTAATTCCTTTTCCCATTTTTTCATGTTCTGGTGCCCAGTCACGAATATTATATTTTTCTGCAGCTCCATTCCATGAAATCATATTCAATTCTTTTTTCCAACCTTTGGCACTTTCTGAAAGTATTCCTATTGGGTAACAAAAAACACCGTATTTCTACGGTGCGTTCTGTCAGATATATTCTGTTTTATGATAGCAGAAAACTGGAATTCACAGTTCTTCCATCCTTCCCATCTTCAGCGCCATAACAAGAGTTCCGGCTGCCATCACAAAGACACCAATTTCAATCACATAGATGGGAAGAAGCGCCGGACCTGCCACGGCAAAGAAGTCCACAATAAAATGAATCCCATATGCAAGACCCGCTGTAAAAGCCGCTGTCCTGCATTTGCCTGCCTTTACCGCCCGGTAGATCAGCAGTGACAACCCGATATGCAGAATGATGGCACTGATTCTTTCGATTCCGCTTACAAAAAAGAGTGGTGCCGGTGTTGTCCATAGGGCCGACAGCTGTGACACGGTCTGGTTTGCAGACTCAGCAGGAAGTGCCGCCAGCGTATTCTGCATGGCTCCGCTGTTGATCATCAGCATGGACACAAGATTGCTGATTCCGGAGAGTCCTCCGAGCAGAATGGCCTCCACACCGCCATGCCCGATTCCATACATCAGTGCATTTGGAAAATCCAGCCATTTCTTCATCCAGAACTTCATGGCAATCAGTCTTCCGGTCTCTTCAAAAACCGCTGCAGCCAAAGCCGCGTACACATAGTAAAACCATGGCCTGCTCTGTGCGTTCAGTCCGCAGAACTGAATGACAAGAACATGCAGCAGCTGCTCCAACAGCATGGCAAACAGCAGATAGGTTCCTGCTCCGATAAAGAACGAGGAAATCCTTGCCTTAAGCTTCACCCTTCCTGCAATGAACAAAGCAATCGGTACCCCCATCGAGAGGACAACGGAGCAGATAACTCCCGCTATCGCCAGACCTGATATTGTGTTCAATTCCATCTTTATACCTCCCTGATTCTCAAAAAATTCCTTTATTGTATTTGAACTGTCCATACAATATAAAGCCTAATCCGACAATAACTGCTGGAAGAATGATATAATCTATAATTATTTCACTCCAAAACGAAACAATAAAACCTAATACAAGAGATATTCCTATAATCAGCGTTCCTGTGCCGACTGTTTTTCCATACTTTGGTATATCTTCTTCCTTTACTTTTCGCCTATTATAAGAGTGAATTGTGCTGATATTGCCTTTGATATTTACAATTCCCACAACAGATATGAACACTCCCAAAATCAACATTATAATATTTTCCATAATGACCTCCTAAAAATAGAATAGTTCCTCAAATTTTTTGTCCAATGCAATACAAAGAATTAGAGCCAATTTTGCAGTTGGATTAAACTGTCCTGTTTCAATAGAACTAATGGTATTTCTTGATACCCCTACCATTTCTGCAAGCTGAGCTTGAGAAAGATTTGCTTCTGTGCGAACTTCCTTTAAGTGATTTTTCAGTTGTAATTGTTCTTTCATATTCTCACCTCTAAAAGATGGCTAACAAATCCAACAAATGCCAAAATGGAAAGCACAAAAAACAGAACAGTCAAGACCAAATCGCTCTTTCGCTTCATTTTGATAAAACGAACTAACCATTGTGTTGCAATAATGCTGAAGTATATAACCCACGGACTGTAAATCATAGTATGAGCAAGCACAGAAGATAACAGCGAAAGCAAACAACACACTAAAGTACCAACTCTGCTTGCGTGACTTCCGGCTTGATATACCACTTCCATTTCAGCCAAGTCCTTATTGCGATGTTCTTTTCTGCTTGCATTTAAGATTTCGTCCTTTTTCATAAAAACACCTCCATACCAAGTTTTCTTTGCATATTTTAATTATACACATACCAAGTTTTCTTGTCAATA
>URYG01000384.1 GCA_900551985.1 uncultured Prevotella sp.
CTACGTCAGGTATATCCTTAGGTCTGCCCGACGATAAACGTAACTATGACTTGATAGAAAGAAATTAGTCTATCACTACTCAACAAGTAAGATTTATGAAGAGAGTTTATTTTGTTTTTCTGTTTTCCGTCTTTAGTCTGTTTGGACTAGCCCAAAATAAGAAGATAGATACGGCTAATATGCTGTGTAGCTATGTATATGAATATCTTACGGATACGCTGTCTGGAGAACAACAGCGCAAGGAAGATTTGCTCTATCTGCAGATTGGAACGGAGTGCTCTAAATGCTATAGCTATTATACTTATCAGTGTGATTCTCTGATGGCTGCTCCTAATGGCGATAAACTATGGGATAGCTTCTTGACGGAAGCGATAGGAAAAGGACTGAAAGGGAAGCAATTACACAATGCCATACCACATCGCAGAATGACTGCTACCATTTATAAGAATTATCCGCAAGGGGAAATGACCATTACTGATTTCCTGTTGGGACAATATTATCTTTATGGAGATTCCCTGAATGTGCAGGAGTGGAATATGGAAAATGACAGCACGAAGATGGTGCTCGGTCATGAATGCCAAAAGGCTACCTGCAGCTTCCGGGGAAGACAATGGACAGCCTGGTTTGCCCTGGATGTTCCTGTAAGTGACGGTCCCTGGAAGTTCTGCGGACTCCCTGGCTTGATTATGGAAGTGTATGATAGGGGAAGGCAATACTATTTCTGTATCAATGGAATGCAGCAGGTTAGTGCAAAACCTATTACTTTTGGTGTACTGGACAAGGAATTCAAGCGCTTTCAGAAAACGACAAGAAAGGATTTACTGCAATCAAAATATAAGTATCTGAAAAATCAGAACAGTATCAACGAGGCTTCAACGGGAATATCTCTGGGTGGCTCGGATGAGGCTCTGAAATATGATCTGATAGAAAAAGAATAAGTATCAACGTAAAGAGAGAACGGATTGGTTTCTCAAGAAGATAATTTATGAAGCAACTGTTTTTATATCTGTGGTTTATCTGTATGAGCACTTTGACCTATGCCCAGCAAGTCACCTTGTCGGGTAAGGTGGAAGATGCCTATACGGGCAACGGGTTGCAGGGAGTGATGGTTACCATCCGACCTGCTGCCGGCAATAGAATCCTGAAGTTTACCAAGACGCAGGCAGATGGAAGTTTCCTGCTGTCGCTCAATGCTATTCCGGAAGGTCGTAACGTGCTGCATTTCTCGATGATGGGATATGCTGTGAAAACCATTCCTTTGTCGAAGGATACTACTGTTTATCATGTGCTCCTGACGGAGCAGGCTACAAAGCTGAAGGATGTTGTGGTGAAGGCTCCAAGCATCCGACAGCGGGGCGATACCATCTCCTACAATGTGGCAAGCTTTGCCGATGCCAACGACAAGAGTCTGGCTGATGTCTTGAAGAAGATGCCGGGAATGGAGGTGTCGGACAAGGGAGAAATCAAATATAACGGCAAGGCTATCAATAAGTTTTATATCGAAGGACATGATATGCTCGGCGGCCGCTATTCCATCGCCACCAACAATATCCATCAGAAGGATGTAGGTTCGGTAGAGGTGATGACCAATCATCAACCTATCAAGGCTTTGGAAGATATGTCGTTCTCACAAGATCCTGCCATCAATATCAAACTGAAGGAATCTGCCAAGAGTCGTCTGGTAGGAACGCTGAAAGCTGGTGGCGGTATGGAGCAGAAGAAAGGGGAGAAGTTTGGTAAGCTGAATGTCTGGGAAGGCGAGATGTCGTTGATGCGCTTTGCCAAGAAAGCCCAGTCGCTCAATACCTTCAAGAGTAATAATATAGGTACGGATGTAACCGGTGAGGGCAATCTCCTCTTTTCGGATGATGGCACTGGAGTGATGGGAAATTCTTATCATTTGAAAGATTACGTGAATGTTACGCCCGACCTGCTGACGGATATTTCAGACAGTCGGGTTCGCAAGAACCAGACTCATGTTTTCACAACCAATAATCTCTGGGTGTTAGGCAAAAATACGGATTTGTCTTCGCAGATAGTCTATACCCACGACCGTCTTCTTTCTTCCTCATTCAGTAATACCCAGTATTT
>URYG01000385.1 GCA_900551985.1 uncultured Prevotella sp.
AATCCATCTGGAGTTTATATGGAGTTTGTAGCTCAGTTGGTAGAGTGCCAGGTTGTGGCTCTGGTGGTCATGGGTTCGATCCCCATCAAACTCCCAAATGCTTCAATAGCACAGTGGTAGTGCAGCTCCCTTGTAATGAGCAGGTCGTAGGTCCGAATCCTACTTGAAGCTCTACATAAGAAAGGCTTCTCTTCAGGCAGTTTTGCTTGAAAAGAAGCCTTTTAGCTTTCTTGTAAGACGATGTTTCGTTGATGTTCATTCATATTTTCTCCTCCTACACAAAGTTCAGAATAGATTTGAGTCTATCCTGTACCTTGTTGAGCACCTGGATGGTGTCTTCGTTATTCTTATCCTTCTTGTTTTCAAGAAGAATGATAGCCTTCTTTATCAGCTTGCAGTCCTCTATGGATAAAGGCATTTCAGTGATAGAATAGTCTGGATCAGCGTATCTGTAGTATATTCTATCATAAACTTCGATAGGAGCATTGTAGCCCAGTTTGTCAGATCTCATAATCTGTATGTCCATCTGAACAGTTCTGGCGCATACTCCTTTGGTGATTCCCTCCATGTCGTAGAGAGCATCGCTACATGCCTCCACGAGATCATCGAGAGTCCATCTTCTGTATCTGTTTCTTAAACAGTTGTCTATAGTTTTGTACCTTATTAAGGCATTCTTATTTGCTGGCATAGTTCTTTCATTTTAAGCGTAAAAAAATGGTTGGATTTCATCCAGCTTTTTCTCGCCATGTCAGAGCAGATGCAAGCATTTGGCTAAAAAGAAAAAGTTGGATTCTCCCGGCAAGGAAACTCCAACTCTTCAATATTATCTTTGTTCTCTGTGGGGCACGCTATTACGATACCCGATAGAAATAACTATGCGAATAATGATGTGGAAATCCTATACCGGCTGTATCTGATGTACTTGATGTATGTACATAACTATTCCGCTCAAAGCGTCGATAGCTCTGAACGAATGATTGTGATGTTATGTGCATATTTAAAATTATTTCCGTATAGGATTTTTATTGTATTTTACTTCTTTATTTGTCTAATTTGGGTGCAAAAATTATGCAAATGAGCGCAATGAAAACTTGTTTTCAAATTGCCGAATGCAGCTAATTTTCTGCAAAGATACAAAAATAGTGCGAAATCTTTTTGCGTAGCAGCAAAAAAAGGGTATAAACATGCGGATTTTAACAAAAATGAGCTATTTCTCAATGACCTATACGAGCATCATTGCTACAGAGAGTATTGTGACAATCTGAATGAATCTTCGGAAGGCTTTTTCTGGGAAAAGTTTTACCAGACGGATTCCGAGCAAGGCTCCGATTCCTATTACCGGAAGCATCAGGAGGTTCTGCGAGAACGAACCCCAGGTGATGTTGTCCCAGGCAAAGATTTGGAAAGGAACTTTCAGTAGATTGACAACCAGGAAGAACCAGGCGTTAATGCCGATGTATTCCATCTTCTCCTTTCGCATCGAGAGCAGATAAACAGACATTACCGGTCCGGCAGCATTGCCAATCATCGTGGTGAAACCGCCGAGCAATCCGAAGAGGGCAGAATACCACCATTTATGCATCCATCTGTTTTCCTTTCCGAATATTTCGCTCCAAATCATCACCGCCATCGCCAGGGCGAGCGTCCAACCCATCAGTTGGCGGAATCCCTGTGCCGGGATGAGTTTGTCAACAAAGAGTGCTACGAGGAAGCCGAGGATAGCAGTAGGCAAAAGTTTTGCTACTACCTTCCAATCGGCTATGCGCTTGTAGTAAGCCACAGCCATGATGTCGGCCATGCAGAGCATCGGCAGGATAACGCCTGTTGATTCCTTGGCTCCAAACGCCATTGCCATGTAGGGCACGATGAGGAGCATCATTCCCTGCACACCGGTTTTTGACATTCCTATGCACAATGCAGCCAGTGCCAGGATTGACCATTGAAAAACGGATAAAGTTTCTAACATTTTCTCTCTTCTTTTTATTTGTTTCTATTCTATTTTTTTATTTGTGGGTGCAAAATTACGGCTAATCTCGCACAATATTATCCATTATATTTGCGTTATC
>URYG01000386.1 GCA_900551985.1 uncultured Prevotella sp.
CCTTTCTGTGTTGGTTTGACAACTTTTGAGGCAGACTGATAGTCCGTGTTAGTTATCGTCAATGTCGGAATAGTACCCGACTAAGACATTTGTTTGATTCAAATAGAACCCACTAATTCAAGTGGACTCATATATAATTATAGGATTTTTTAGTAAGTCCTGTTACTTGAACAGATGAGGAACGAATTCCTTCAGACATCTGCGCCAGGTGAGCCACTCGTGATGAGTACCTGGTGAAACATAGACATCCAGCTTGATGCCCAGGTCTTTCAACTCCTTCGCCATCTTCTCCGTGCCGAAGTTCTCTTCAGAACCGCAGCCCATGAACATATAGTGAATCTGGCTGTTGTACTTTGCTGCATCTGCAAAGACGCCGTTGAAGCAGGTCTTGACATCCACACCGAAAAGTGCACCGCTGAAGGTTCCCAAAGCCGAGAACTTATCCAAGTTCGGCAACACGGTGTTGAAAGTCTGGCAACCGCCCCAGGAAAGACCAGCCATCGCACGATGGTCTCTATCTGTATAAGTGCGGAACTTCTGATCTACCATCGGAATCAGGTCCTTGATGATGACATCATAGAAGGAAGCACCATAGAGCTTGCGCTCCTCATCCACATCCTTGCCCGGACGTGGCACGAAAGGCTGCTTTACATCGCCGCTCTCCATCACCACAATCATAGGCACCGCCTTACCTTCGGCAATGAGGTTGTCCATGATGTGCTGCATATAGCCCTGATGGCTCCAGCCCGTCTCATCCTCGCCCATACCGTGCTGCAGATAGAGCACAGGATAACGCTTGGTGAGATTGGTTTCGTATTCTGCAGGCGTATAAACCATAGCTCTGCGGAACTTGCCCTGCGAAGCTGCATAGTAAGATACCGAGCGGACCTGACCCTGCGCTACTCCCTGCTGAGGACGATAGTAGTTGCCTTCGGCTCCCTCAGGAACCTCCAGACCACCCGCCTCACGGCAGCAGCCGAAATAGGTTTCGCTGGCAGGATCTACCACCTGCACTCCATCCACATTCAGGAAATAATAGTGGAAACCTACTACCAATGGGTCTGAAACACCATACCAGTCGCCATCCAGATCCTTCTTCATCGGATATTTCTTTCCGCAGATATCAAAGATGACCTGCTTTGCCTCCGGTGCGTGGAGCTTGACGTATGCACGGCGGTCTTTATCCACACGTGGATAGTTGGCATCCGGAATGATTCCGAGCAGCGAGAGCATCATGTTGGCATAACGCTTACCCATGGTGCGATAGCTCTCGGCGATGAAATGCAGACCGTCGCCACGCTGCGGACATCCCTTGGAAGAGATGACGTGGGCGGTAGGAATGGTCTTGGCAATATCATCCACTACGGCTATATGCTGCCAGCAGATTCCGCCCTGGTCTTTCTGTACGGTCTCGCCTACCAGCAGAGGCACATCCTCTGCCTTCAGGTTCAGATCCTTGAGAATGTCGTTATATACAGTCTTCACCCTGTTAGGCCAGTTGGCATCACCATTGTTGGTTTCACCCTGATGCAGGAGGATACCCTTGATGACACCCTGCTTCTGGGCAATCTTAGCCAGCTCGATGAGTCGGGCGTATGGATTGCCGTTATACTGCGATGCAAAGTTCTTCATCCAGTCGGGCTGCTTCTTCAGGTAAGCCTTATAGGTGCGCTTGTCGAAGAGGTCGATGCTGGCACCGCCCACAGCCACGGTGATGGTTCCCACCTTGATGCTGTCAGGCAGATTATCCACCATCTTTCTGCCGAAATAATCTACAGGAGTAAGACCAGTACTAGGACGAGCCTGGGGAGGGACAGCGGTATGCCACTGTCCCTTTTTCCATCCAGCCTTCTCATCATCCACCGCATACATCGCCTGGAACCGGGGGTTCACCCCAGTTCGGTCGATGTCTTCGATGGCTGCATTACCCTCCATATTCGACTGTCCGAAACAAAGATAAATCTGGAAGTTCGGATCAGGTTTTACCTGTGCCTTGCTACCATTCTTCTGTGCCATCATCGGAAGGCACATCATCATCATCATTGATGCAAAGATTGA
>URYG01000387.1 GCA_900551985.1 uncultured Prevotella sp.
GAGGCTCGCCACGTGGGGGGTCATATACCTATATTATATAAGAACTTCGTTATCGAGGAATACCAACTCCTGCAGGCGAGATATTGCGGTGCTTCTGCCGTACTTCTGATAGCTGCCTGTCTGACGAAAGAGGAATGTAAGCGTCTTCTTGATATGGCGCACCAACTCGGAATGGAAGTGCTCTTGGAGATGCACAACGACCGGGATTTCGAATATGCAGAACTCGAACCTGATATGTATGGCATCAACAATCGCAATCTCGGTACGTTTGTTACCGATGTGGAAAACAGTTTCCGCCTGGCAGAGCAGTTGCCGAAGGATGTGTGCAGAGTCAGCGAAAGCGGTATCTCCAATCCGGAAGTTGTCAAAAGGCTCCGTGAGGAAGGCGGTTTCCGTGGCTTCCTGATGGGAGAGCAGTTTATGAAACAGGCTGACCCGGGACAAGGACTTGCGGATTTTCTGAAGCAACTGGAAATCAATGGTGAGTTCAGATGAAAATACTAACGAGAAAAAAGAAAGAGAAATGAATACAGATAAAATGTTGGTTAAGGTGTGTGGTATGCGTGATGCCGATAACATTCGCGAAGTATCCCAACTCGGGGTTGATATGATAGGATTCATCTTCTATCCGAAGTCACCGCGGTTTGTGCAGATGATCAGCAGCAAGGCTGGCATTATACCAGACTACTCGGAAGAGCGTATCGAACTTGCGATGGCGCGTAAGACTGCTGAGACTCAAAAGCAACCGGCAAGGGTGGGAGTCTTTGTGGATGATATGCCCCAGAACATCGTGACACGTGTCTATAATTACCGTCTCGACTACATCCAGTTGCATGGTAATGAACCTCGTGAAACCATCGAGAATCTCCGTGCTACCATCGATCCCGACATCAAACCCAATATCAGGATCATCAAGGCTATCAGCGTAAGTTCAGCCGAGGATATCCAGAAATATAAGGAGTATGCAGGCGCTGTTGACCTCTTCCTTTTCGACACCAAATGTAAGACGGTCGGTGGAAGTGGTGAGCAGTTTGATTGGCAAGTTCTGCAGCAGTACGACGGCGAGCCCCCATTCCTCCTGAGTGGCGGTATCGGACCGGAAGATGTAGAACGGCTGAAAGCCTTCCTGCACCCGAAGTGTATCGGTATCGATTTGAATTCGAAATTTGAAATCGAACCTGCTCTGAAAGATGTAGAGAAACTCAGGAAATTCCTTTTAAAGGTAAAAAGGTAAAAAAGTAAAAAGGTAAAAAGAGCATTCTTGCTCTTAAAGGTAAAAAAGTAAAAAACAAAAAATGAATAAGATAAATGCATTATTTGCAAACAATAAAGACCGCAAGCTTTTGAGCTTGTATTTCTGTGCCGGTTGTCCAACCTTCGAGGGCACAGGTGCTGTCATCAAATCCATGGAACGCCATGGCATCGATATGATTGAGGTGGGCATTCCTTTCAGCGACCCTTTGGCTGACGGACCAGTCATCCAGAGTGCAGGTACCAAAGCCTTGAAGAACGGAATGACCGTGAAGGCGCTCTTCGGGCAGCTCAAGGCCATCAAGGATGAAGTGCAATTGCCATTGGTTCTGATGGGTTATCTCAACCCTATCATGCACTATGGCATCGAGGCTTTCTTCCAGAGTTGTGTGGAGAGCGGTGTGAGTGGCACCATCATTCCAGACCTTCCTTTCGATGACTATCTGAAAGTGGTGAAGCCGATTGCCGACAAGTATGACATCCGTGTCATCATGATGATTACACCGGAGACCAGCGAGGAGCGCATCCGATTCATCGATGAGCATACCGATGGGTTCATCTATATGGTCAGTTCAGCCAGCATCACAGGAGCACAGAGTAGTTTTGGTGATGCCAAACTTGCTTATTTCAATCATATCAACAGTATGAATCTCCGCAACCCTCGCATGATTGGTTTCGGAATCAGTAATAAGCAGACTCTGACCAGTGCGCAGGACAATGCAGCCGGTGCTATTATTGGAAGTAAATTCGTGCCACTGCTCAATGAAGTGGGTGATCCAGATAAACATACCATGCCGTATGGGATTT
>URYG01000388.1 GCA_900551985.1 uncultured Prevotella sp.
ACGAAGCCATCGCCCACCGCATCAAGACGGCAGGCATCAAGCGCAAGATAACCAATGACCAGGTGAGGGTGATTAGAACCGTGCTGTCTGGAACGCACGAGGACATGATGAACATCGCAGCCAATGGTCAGCTTGACGATTGGTGCAACGACAGCTTGAAGTGGTTGCAGGACACATTCGGCAAGGAGAATGTCGTTTCGGTGGTTCTCCACATGGACGAGCACACGCCTCACCTCCACGCCTCCATCGTTCCGATAGTGACAGGCGAGCGGAGAAAGGCGAAGAACAAGACAGCGGAAGAAGGCAAGCGGACATACCGCAAGAAAGCCAATGCCGTGAGGCTGTGTGCCGATGATGTGCTCAACCGTGACAAGATGGTTGGCTATCACGACAGCTATGCGGAAGCCATGGGCAAGTATGGCTTGAAGCGAGGTGTCCGTGGATCGGATGCGAGGCATACCACCACGGCACAGTATTACCGCAACATCAAGCGAGAGACGGAGAGACTTCAAAACTGCATGAAACTGCTGCAATCCGATGTGGAGGAAGCGGAGCGACTGCTCAAACAGACCAAGAGTGAAATCAACACGGAGAAACTACAGGCAGCCAAGACGGAAGCTAAGACTGCGCTTGTGTCGAAGATTGGTTCTCTTTTGGGCAGTGGAAAATTGAAGGAGGTGGAGCAACACAACCGAAAGTTGTGCGAGCTTGTGGCAGACCGAGAGCAATACATTGACGAACTCCATGAGAAGGTGCAGCGAATAGAGGACAGTCACTGCAAACAGCTTGACGAGATGCAGCGGAAGCACCAATCGGAGGTTGCGAATTTGGAGAGCAAACACTCCACGGAAGTAACGATGCTCTACAACATCATCCGCAGAGCCAAGCGTTGGTTTCCGATGTTGGAGGCACACTTGCAAATGGAAGACCTGTGCAGGAAGATTGGTCTCACCGTTGAGCAAATCGGAGTGCTTCTTACAGGAAAGGCAGTCAACTTTAGCGGTTCACTCTATTCCGAGGAGCACAGAAGAAAGTTCAATGTGGAAAATGCAGAAATTAAAATGTTCTCTGATTCTACCAAGCCGAACCAACTGTTATTGTATATCAATAGACAGCCTATGGTAGAATGGTTCAAGGAGCAATGTCATATTCTTAAAAAGACCGTGAATAGGCGTTTCAAATTGTAAAAAGATGCCAAGATAAATACCCTAAAAAAGTGATTATCTTGGCATCTTTCTTTATTTTTCAATGGCAGTTTCTATAATGCATTTTGCTTGTAGCAATAAGTCTTGTGCATCTTCTCGCATTTTGAAACTTTGCTTAACCTTATTAGCTATCATTTGCTGTTCATTCATTGGGAGAATAGGAATAATAACATGCTCTATTTCCGATGGCTTCCAATGCTGTATTATCGAGCCTCCTGCATCACGTTCTGCTTGCAACTTCACTACTATAGAATTGAGCACCAAAGTCAGATAGTCTGGCAAAACATTCGGTGTTGTTACCTGCAAGCACTTGAAGTTATGACATCTTGTGTTTCTTCCATTTTGTATGCGATACCCACACTTCCATCCTTGGATAACAATATAGTATCCTTTTGTGGGCGGATTGTGTCTGCAAATTGTGTCGTGTCTAATTTGACATCAGAATTAGACAAGCCGAATTTGGAGAGGTTCGCTACTCTTATAAAAGGAATGCCTTCCTCTTGATACGCATCACTACCTGGTTCTATGGACTTTTGTATGGTCGCAACCTCTTTGATTGTGGCAGTCGGGAAACCTTTTAACTTCTCAAAAAGTAAGTCGTATTTCGGCTGATAGTATTCTGCATCAAGTCTGCCACTTGCAAGAAAGCTATCTGACAGTTTCTTGCAAGAGCAAACTACGTTACTAACCTTGACTTTTGCATCATTTGAAATAATGCCTACCTCATGCAACAAAACATATATAGCAATATGTAGTTCCATTGCAGATTTTTCTTGCAGCACATAATATTCCGATGCTATTTTACCCCCCCCCCATTTTGGATTGCGCCCTCTACAGTGAGCTTAGC
>URYG01000389.1 GCA_900551985.1 uncultured Prevotella sp.
TGGCGGAGGAATGCTATGCAAATATCGTCTAAAGAGTAAAAACCTGTTACAAAATAAAAATCGGTTTTAGAGATTTTGCGAGCCGTTTTTCTGCTGTTTTGTTGCGTTTGTGACACCCTGATTTATCAATACAGCCACTTTTGCACTCCAATAGTAGCCCTATTAGAGTACAATAGTGGCACTTTTGCATGCCAATAGTGGCACTATTGGAGTGTAAAAGTGGCACTATTGCAACCCTTTGATATATGTTTAGCTTCGTCATTCATTGCACACTTCTCTTCATAGTAGCGTAATCTACAGAGTATCAGCACATTGTCGCTGCACGCTCAAAGCTCAAGAATTTCGCACCAAAGATTTCTTCGTGCGCTGAACTCATAGTATTGAGCATCAGAAATGCAAATATTGTCTTCAGCGGAACCGCTAAACAGCAATTTATGCAGCCTTGCCGTATTCATAAATGCTATCGCTGGCAAGGTCGATTTCGTCATTCCAATATACACACGTACGACTTGAGTCTAAACGTGCTTGCTTGAAGAGTCCATAGACATCCATCAATGCACGAAATGAAGGAAGCGTCTTAATGTCATCTTTCACATCGTAAAAAACTTTATATCCATCATCAAATTCAACGAAGAGGACATAATCATCGAGAACTGATATTTTCTTAATCCTTGGTATCATAATGGTGGAAGTTTTGTTATTATTTGTTTGTCCCACATCTCCTGAAGTTCATCAGAATGCAGTGAGAGCCATTCTTTAACTAACTCTTGAGCCTTGTTAGGAAGATCTCCTTCAAACATTTCAAATGTCTTGATATTGAATAAACCGACACACTCATTGTATATAGCATGAATATGCGAAGGCTCATGTTCTTTCGGTTTAAAGAACATCTTTATTATTATTCCATAAAATCTAACTATTTCAGGCATAACGTATCTGATTTTTAATGTTTTATAGTGTAAAAATAGACAAAATATCTATATTGTCCAAACAACTCCAAGACTTTAACATTTATTTCGCACGTCATTCCAAATTCTATTGCTAACTTTACCGTCTTAATCGAAAACAAAAAATTATCCGGATGAAGATGACAAAGGAACATAGCGCAACACAATCCCCGCAATCGCCCACCGGCCTCGTCCTTGAAGGAGGAGGCTTTAGAGCGATGTTCACAAGCGGCGTACTGGACGTATTCATGCAGAACGACATCAGATTTGACGCCACTGTCGGCGTTTCGGCTGGCGTGCTGTTCGGCTGCAACTACAAGTCGAACCAACCTGGCAGAGCCTTAAGATACAACATAAGATTCAAGGACAATCCGGAATATATGAGCTGGAAGTCGCTGTTCAGAACCGGCAACTACGTCAACGAGCGCTTCTCCTACCACCTGCTGCCGCACGTTTACGACCCGCTGGACTTCGGTGCATACAGAGAGAACCCTATGAGATTCTACGCCGTGTGTACGGACATAGAAGAAGGATGTCCGGTATATCATGAGATTGACGATGCTGACGGCATTGGACTGAGATGGATGCAGGCTTCGGCTTCGATGCCGGTGTTCGCAAAGCCGGTGGAGATAGACGGTCGGCATTACCTGGACGGAGGAATAACGGACAGCATTCCGTTGAAGTTCATTCAAGGAAAAGGCTACAGAAAGAATGTCGTAATCCTTACTCAGCCGTTAGACTTCAAGAAGAAAAAGGCGCATGTAGGACTCGCCATGAAGATGTTTCTGAAGCAATATCCCAAGGTGGCGCAGCTGATGGCAAGGCGACATATTATGTATAACGACGAACTGGACTACATCCACTCTGAACTTCAGAAAGGCGACACCTTCCTCATCTGTCCCGACGAAAAGCTCAACATCGGCAGACTCAGCCTCAAGGAGGACAAGATGAGAAGGGTGTACGAAGCAGGAGTGGAAAAAGCCATGTCGCTCCTTCCGCAAATCAGAGAGTTTATAGAATGATTTCCAACAGTGGTGGTGAGTCAGCTGTATTAGGCAGGGCTTTGACAAAAACCTTTATCCACAATCCGCTTATGG
>URYG01000390.1 GCA_900551985.1 uncultured Prevotella sp.
GTCATCTGCGAAATCTGCGTGACTTTCTTGACAGGGGTGTCGAAAAACTCCTCTTCGCAAGAGGGGGACAGGGGTGTCGAAAAATTTAATAAGCGTTTTTATCCGGGCAGATAATACTCTTAGCTGTCAGGAAGATAATACGGATGTCAAGCCAGAACGACCAGTTCTCGATATACCAGATATCTCGCTTGATGCGCTCTTCCATCTGCCAGAGCTCCTTCGTCTCACCACGGAAACCCGTTACCTGGGCCCAACCGGTAATGCCAGGCTTCGAGAAGTGGCGAACCATATACTTATCAATCAAACTACCATATACCTCAGTATGATACAACATGTGAGGTCTAGGACCCACGATACTCATGTCGCCCTTCAATACATTAATAAATTGAGGGAACTCATCAATATTCGTCTTTCTCATGAAGTTGCCGAACGCAAACTTTCTTGGGTCATTCTTCGTAGCCTGAGCCTTGTCTGAATCCTTGTTCACATGCATCGAACGGAACTTCAGACACATGAAGGTATCACCATTCAGACCCGTTCTTGCCTGACGGAAGAAGATAGGACCCGGACTCTGAATCTTGATAATCAGCGCGATGATTGGGATGAAAGGCAAGAAACAGAGACAGATCACACCACTCACGGCAATATCGAAGGCACGCTTGAGAATACGGTTCGAGATAGAAGACAGCGGCTCACTATGGTTCGTGTAAACCGTCTTGCCCATAAAGTGAATGGAATCCAGGTGCAGCTTATATTCGCCGAACAGACGAGGCAGATAATAGAAATGCACCACGTTCTTGTCACAGAAACGCATGATCTTCACAATCTGCTCGGATTCCTGATGCGACAAGCTGCAGAAAATCTCATCCAGACCATAAGATGAACCATTGATGGTATCGTTCAGCTTGGAGTCTAAAATTTTGTTAAGGTCCTGCATGGTACCCAGTTTTTTCAGTTCCTGAGGCGCTCCGGCGATGTCATCATCGGCATAATAGCCTTTCACGATATAGCCCGCAGAAGGGTCTTCGGTCATGGTAATGTACATATCTCTTACGGCAGGATCACTACCCACGAAGATCACGGTACGACTGTTTCTACCTCTGGCACGGTGATATTTCAGAACCTTGAGCTCGATGATTCGACTGATGATCAGAACAATATAGAAAGGAATGCCGAAGTAGAATCCGAACGTAAATATTTCTCCTCCATGACTGAAGAATTTCAGGAAGAGCATGAAACAGACGGTGGTGCAAAGCGCCAGGAAGAAAGTACGTTTAAGTACTTGCTGGAAACCGATTCGTCTTACATGGATGATAGTACTATAGTTGTATTCGCCGATGGCGAGAGCTACGTTTGCTATAAAGAATGTAATCTTTGTTTTCAGATCTAGGTAGGCGGGAACTTGAAGAAAGTCGATGTTAATCAGGCCCAATAGCAAGCAATTGAGGATGATGAAGTCAGCGAATACCACTAACCTTCTAATCAGTATGTTACCTTTGTATATATTTTTCTCCATAAGATGTTGTATGTAATTTATTTTTTTCTATTTCTTTTCTTAGAATTATAGATCTCTAGTAAATTTGCCCACAAAGATAGCAATAAAAACTGAATTCCCCAAATTTTTCCCCATATTTTTTCCCGTGAATAATCATATTATAATAAGGTGTTCCCACTGTTTTCATTGTATATCCCACAGATTTTCGACCTGTTCGGTCGAGGAGATGAGAAAGTCCCACAGATTTCACAGATTAACACAGATTTCTTTGCGACCTGTTCGGTCGAGGAGATGAGAAAGTCACGCAGATCTCGCAGATGACGCAGATTTTTGGATTCCCCTTAAAGTCTTCCGGCAGGCGACAAACAATCGCAACTCTGTTGCGTCTAATAATCGCAATTTTATTGCGTAAGCACTCCAGCCAGCCCTTTAGGGCACAGGCTCCGCTGGCTGACCAAAACTCTGGCGGCGCTATAGCAGAGCCAGCTACATCCTTCCTCCTGAGGAGGAAGGCTTGGTTAGAGGTGGAGCTCCCTTTGGCT
>URYG01000391.1 GCA_900551985.1 uncultured Prevotella sp.
AGATTCCTACCCGCACCTTCCTCTGGGTATCAGGAGTAAAGGCGCAACCTATCACGGGTATCGACGGCGACAAACTGGGTCGCGGTTTCCGAATCGTGGTAGATGAGTTCAACCGCATCCCTGGCATGGATGGCCTCTTTGCCATCGGCGACCAGTGTCTTCAGACCACAGATCCTGCTTATCCTGGCGGTCATCCACAGTTGGCTCAGGTAGCCATTCAGCAGGCAGCGCTTCTGGCCAAGAATATCCAGAAGATTGCAGAGGGAGCAGCAGATTCGCAACTCAAGCCTTTCCGCTATAAGAACTTAGGTTCGATGGCAACCGTGGGTAGAAACAAGGCGGTAGTAGAGCTTGGCAAGTTCCACAGTCAGGGCTTCTTTGCCTGGGTATTGTGGCTGGTGGTTCACCTCCGCTCCATCCTCGGCGTAAAGAACAAGATGATGGTATTGCTCAACTGGCTCTGGAAGTACGTGAGCTACAACGATTCCATCCGAATGATTACCTACGCTACCAAGCCAAAGGAGGTGCGCGACCGCTTGAAACGTGAGCAGACCACTCACCTCGGCACCGACTTGCTGGAGAATGAAGAAGATTAAACTCTTTATCCTTAGAGAAGAGAGTGAGAAAAAAAGAGATAAAAGAGAATAGAAGCGGGTGTGTCATTGTATTTGGATGACACACCCGCTTTTTATGTAGATTCTTTTGGAACCATTTCCTTTATGTAGATTCCCTTATCACGGTTTCGCCTCTCAATGCGATTTCCTCAACCTTCTTATTACCATCGGCAAGATGTTCCAATAGCAGTCGGCAACTTTCCATCGCCATTTTCTCTATGGGTTGCTCCACTGCCGTCAACTGAGGATGAACAAGAGTAGCCAAAGCTGTGCCCGACATGCAGCATAGTGCCACATCCTCCGGAATACGCAAGCCACGCTTCTGGATAGCACTCTTGGCTCCCAACACGGCAGTCTCAGTAAAGCCAAAGACCGCATCAAAAGGCACATTCTTCTCCAAGAACCGTTCCATCACCCAACTGCCCTCTTCAGCCGATAAGGCTGGCAACAAGACATCTTGAGCCTGATACTCTATATGAAACTTATCCAGCGCATCCCGATAGCCCCTCATTCGTTCATAACTGTTTCGGATATAGCCAGGTCCCGGGATATGAACTATATGCTTATACCCCTTGCGCAACAAAGCTTCCACCACGAAAAACGACATAATGTAATCATCCATATGTACCTGTGAAGCCTTTACCTTCTCTACCGTTCTATCGAAAAACACGATAGGAATGCCCCTTCCTATCACCTTATTATATAGGTCCACATTATGCTCCTTGTCGCAGGCACTCATCAGAATACCGTCCACACGCAGCTGCTCCATCATCAGAATGTTCTCCCTCTCCTGATCAGGATTCTCGTTCGAGATGGCAATCATCACCTTATACCCCTGCTTGCGCAAGATAGTTTGTGCTTCATTGATGAAGGTCATATAGAAAGTGGTGACGATTTCGGGAATGATGATGCCGATGTTGTGAGTACTCTGCTGGCGAAAGTTCACAGCCAGTTCGTTGCGATGATAGCCCATCCGCTCGGCAGTTTCCAATATTTTCTGCAAGGTTTCCGCCTTCACATTACCCGTGTCTCCCGACAGGGCACGCGAAACGGTGGACTTGGAAATCCCCAATTCCCTTGCAATATCCATGATGGTTACATATTTTGCCATATCTCTTTTTCGTTTCTTGGTGAATGTGCTTGCAAAGATACTTATTTTCTATGAAAGCTACAACAAAAAACAGAGAAATCTTTTTGGGAACGGTTGCGGAAAATGGGAACGGTTGCGGGAACGGTTGCGAAAAAACAATCGTTTTTTTTCTTGTTTTTCCTGCAAAATCGTTCTATCTTTGCAGCGTGAAAAGGAAAAAACGATTTCTCAAATCGCTTTATTTCTTCACAACAAAAAAGAATAAACAATATTAAGTAACAGTTAAAAAATAACTTGGTACAAAAATGCTAAGCAGATTTGCACCTAAC
>URYG01000392.1 GCA_900551985.1 uncultured Prevotella sp.
TGGGGGAGATTGTCTGAAAACTCATAGCAGCCAAAATGTCTCCTAATATTCTATATTGTTAACACATTATCTTTGGTTTTCTCGAAATATTTTCGTAACTTTGTAACTGTCAAATACTTATCGCTTATGAAGTACATTAAAGGTGAAGATAGAAGACAATACGTGTTATTTCCGGCTTGCCTGGATGAGTACATCGAGCAGGATAATCCTGTCCGCTATATTGATGCGTTTGTTGATAGCCTGGATTTAGAAGAACTCGACTTTAATCATACTAAGCGTGAGGCTCCAGAAAACGGTGGTCGACCTTCTTATGACCCTTCGGACATATTGAAGTTGCTCGTTTATGGGTATTTCAATTCTATCCGTTCTTCTCGGAAGTTGGCCAAAGAGTGCATTATCAATATCGAGGTTATGTGGCTTTTAAGCAAGGTAACCCCAGACTTTCGTACTGTTTCAGATTTCCGAAAGGATAATTTGAAGCCTATCAAGAAAGTTTTTAAATCATTGAACAAGCAGTTGGATTCCTTTGGACTCTTCAGCCATTCTTACTTATCTATTGATGGTAGTAAGTTCAAGGCTGTAAATTCAAAGGATAACAACTTTACTCTCAATAAGCTTGATGATCGTATTGCCCGTCTTGAAGCGCATGAGCGTCAGTACTTGGAGGATTTGGAGAAGAACGACTTCGATGAAGAACGTAAGTTAGGCAAGGATGAGACCGAGCGTAATCTGAAGGATGTTCAGGACCGTCAGGCAACTTACAAAGAATATCGTGATCAACTAGAGGAAAGTGGAGAGAAACAACTTTCACTCACAGATCCTGATTCTAAGTTGATGAAGTTCAATGATGGTTTTAATGTTGGCTATAATATACAGACAGCCGTCGAGGCAGACAGTCATCTGATAGCCACCTACAATGTTACCACCAATCCTACTGATCATGGCGAAATTACAGAAACTCTGACTGAGGCCAAGAATGATTTGGAACATGAGATAGTAGAAGTTGTTGCCGACAAGGGTTACCAAGATCCAAAAGACATGGCAAACGCCTTGGCTGCGGGAATCATCCCTAATGTAATACAGCGAGATGGCAATGATGTTGCTGAAGTAGAGTTTGAATATGTAGAAGCTGCCGTGACAGATGAGATGCTTAACAGTAAAAAGCCCGAAGATCTCGAAAGATGTCTTAAGGCTGGCAAAATACCGACAGCCTATACCGGCATCATTGACACTCCTCAAATCGGTGTTCGTAAATTCTACGAATGTACGGCACCAAGCAATATAAAGGAAATGTCTGACGAGGAACTCAAACAGCTCGCGCTGCAGGGCTACTTTGTTAGAGATGCTGCTAATAATTTAGTGTATTGTCCGCAGGGTTCTACATTACGTCAGAAGTCATTAAAGAAGGATGGCCGTATCCGTTATTGCAATAAGTTGGCTTGCAAGAAATGCTCGCATAAGTGTACTAAAGCTGCATTTAAAGAAGCAGACTTCAACAAGGATACTCTCGTGATGAAAGCTCAGAATTACAAGGTAGACTCCAGCAATCATCAGGAAGAACAGCAACCTCCTAAAACGAAGATGAAACGAGAGGTTAAAGAACACAAGATTGTGACATACAAGCTTCATTTAGACAAGAAGAAGATGGCGCAAAGAATGTGTCTCTCAGAACATCCTTTTGGGACAATGAAGAGAACCTTAGGGGCGTATTATTTTTTATTGAAAACGAAGGTTAAGGTGGAGGCCGAAATGGCCCTCATCTGCCTCTCCTATAATATGCGTAGAGCCATCTCTATGCTTGGCGTTCCACAATTGATCGCAAAGATGGCGTAAGGGGAAGAAGGAGGTCCCCACAACTTAATTTTTAGACCTCCCATCACTTATTTTCGCTCGATTTGAGCACATCAATTATGAATTTTATTAGAAATCGAAATTTTAGAGCTGGTCCCCAGACTAGCTTAGAGGACGTTATATGCCCTCAAAATAGTGATAAACAGCAGAAAAACAGGGTTTTCAGACGGTCTGGGGGGG
>URYG01000393.1 GCA_900551985.1 uncultured Prevotella sp.
CTCGCAGGGAGTCAACGAGTTTCGGCTGGCGGAATCGTGGTTGCCGGCGGTGATGATGACCTGCATGCTCGGGCACAGTTGGGTAGCATCGGCAAGAAACTCGTAATAAACGGTCTGTGCCGCTGCCGATGGATTTCCGTTATCAAAGATGTCTCCTGCGATGAGGAGAGCATCGGGCTTTTGTTCAGCGATCTGTTCCAGGAGCCATTTCAGGAAATGCTTATGTTCAGGCAGACGGTCGTTGCCGTGAAACAAGTTGCCCAGGTGCCAGTCGCTGGTTGCTAATATCTTCATACTCATAAGGATGTCTAATCTTAGTCTTTTGTTTTGTCTTTGGCTTGCAATCCTTTGACCTTTGGCTTGCAATCCTTTGGCCTTTGGTTTGCAATCTGACTACAAAGTTAACACAATTATTTGTGATACGCAAAGAAATAGGGTGAAAAAACAAAGAATTATGAATGGAAAAGTGAAGATATTCAGGAAAAGTCTTGTTTAATATAGGATAAAGTTGTATCTTTGCATAGTAGAAAGTTTCGTTCACCGACGTTGAACCGACATTCAACGTCGGTGAACGTAGATTTCTCCTAGGATTAAATACTTTTCTTCCTAGGGTTGTGGTCTTTTCTTCTTAGGTATGATAATAAATACTGTAGAATGCAAAGACCGCTGCAATAAGGAGTGATAACAAGCTTAATAAGAAAGGAAACTGATATGGCTAAGTACAAGTTGCAGGAGTTGACTGATATGCGTGATGAAGGCAAGCGCAGAGTTTATCCCAAGATGGTGATCAATCGGACACTATCCAGAAAAGAGTTCATCAAGATGATGCAGGGCTACCATCGTGGCATTTCGGAAAGTGCCACGGAGGCAGTATTGATAGATGTGGCTGATATGCTGGTAGAAATGCTCTCCATGGGCTACAATGTGAATCTGGAAGGCATCGGCACCTTCTCCCTCTCCCTCGGTTTCGAGGACGATAAGCCTACGGAGATGCAGAGTGCAGATGATAAGATGACCTATCGCAAGGTGGGAGTGAAGGACATCAACTTCAAGGCGTCTCCTGAGTTTATCAGGGAGGTGAAGCGAGAAACCGATCGTGACCTGGAGCGTGATATGGGTGGCGTAAAGGTGATTCGCAAGCAGCTCTATTCCAAGGAAGAGCGCATCGCCCGAGCTCTGGAGGTGATAGAAGCCAATGGTCTCATCACCCTCTCTGATTATGCCTACATCAACAACCTGAGCCGCACCGCCGCCTCTATGGAGCTGAAGGAGCTAACCGATGACAAGACTTCACCGATAGGTTCGATGGGCCGTGGCAGCCACAAGGTTTGGGTAAAGAGAAAAGAGTAAATGCAAATATCTCTCAGAATATTTGTTAGTTTCGAATCTTTTTCGTATTTTTGCACTGTTGAAATAGATGTTTAATTTAAAGTCCAAATAATTATGGAGCAGATTAATATAGATTTTAAGAACGCTTTTGATTGTTCCAAGAAGGAAAAGTCGAAGGTTTGTCGCTCTGGCTATGTACGTGTGGTTCGTTTTATGGATGATAAGAAGCATACTAGACCACAAGTGTATGAGGGCGATTTGTTGGAGGTTTTGAATGGCAGCATATAATTTTGAAAGCAAAGGATTGGTAGATGCCATTCTGACGCCAATAGCAGTCTGTGAGGCTGTAGAAATGAATGAGAGTATTGTTGTGCCTAAGATATTTCGCTCTTCTAATTGCATGTGGGATACAGGGGCGACTAATACGCTTATATCTCAAAAGGTAGTTGATGATTTGGGGCTAAAGCCTTATGGTGTATGCTTGGTCTCAGATAATACAACAACAGAGAAACGTGAAACGTTTTTGGTTCATTTAGGCTTACCGACAGGAACAACAGCGTTAAACGTAGAAGCGATGTTAACGTTGAGTGAAGATTATGATGTTGTAATAGGAATGGACATTATTAGTTTATGTGATTTCTGCTTTGTAATGATTAAAAAATAACTTGGTACATTTTTGTGTCCTCTCTATAAAGTAACAC
>URYG01000394.1 GCA_900551985.1 uncultured Prevotella sp.
ATTCTCATCTTTGACACATCAATATTAAGATATCGCGTCCCTAGACCGCTGTAAAGGCGATTTAGGGACGTGGTTTTTTGTGAACTTTGTGGCTATATTTACTGGATGTTTTCCTTTTTTGAAGTTTTTTTACTCTCTGATATTATACTTTTCATTCTCTGCTTGGAGACAATCTGCGTGTCGGTCCTAAAGCCAGCAGAGCCATGCAGGTTGTTGGTGAGGTCTGTTCGGGTATATGTTGGAATATACCCCTCGCCAGCAACGCTTACGAAGTTCATATCCTTAAGGGTTGATATGATGTTATTTGCGCTAAAGTGACATCCCGCTCTATTGATCTTCTTCGCGAGATATTTATAGAGGATAAGCGCGAGGAAGCAGGTGAGGAAGTGTGCCTTAATGCGATCGTCTCGTTGTAAGTATACCGGTCTTGCTTCAAACTCTGTCTTGGTTATGCGGAAGCAATCCTCTATAATCCAGCGCCCACCATTTGTCTTAATAATATCTGTCGCCTTGTCTTCCAGATCGGTACAGATCCCATAGAAGCCGTCAAAGCGTGCTTCCTGATCTATCATTTCTTGATTGAGTGAGTAGCTTGTATATTCGGCCAATTCTCCATCGACTGTGCAACTATCCCTTTTTATGAAGCGCTTCGGGTCATTCTGACCTTTTCCACACTTCTCGACAACGCCTCGCTCGATAATACTCTGCGCTCTTGCAATCTGCTTCTCTCTAATGTGTTGCAGATATTCCTTATATTTGAAAGAGAATGTAACAATGAGTCTTTGCTCCAATTGGTCATTCTTCTTGCCAACCTTTATCCATCTTTCTTTATAGAACAACATGTTTGCGTACTCCTTTGGGTCGAGCTTCGACAAATCGTACTCTTTGTCATGCTGTTTGTCCATGTCCGCTTTTTGGGTCTCGTTAGTGTCCTTGAACTCCGCAATCTTCCATCCGGTTGTCTCCATTGACCAGTCTTGCAGACTTTTCTCAAGTTTTTTTAGCGACTGCACAGTTATGAAAGCGCGTTCTCCCACATGATCGTTCTTTCTGTTTTCATATGATGCAAGTCCTCCATCCGTACAAACAACGACCTTCGATAGGCCGAAGTCCTCTTTAAGTTTGTCTTCCAGGGGTTTGAGCGTGGTGGTCTCAGCTGTGTTTCCTGGATTAATACAGAAGGCAAGAGGAATGCCGTCCATATCAGTAAATAGCCCCATTTGCACTATAGGATTAGGACGATTCTCCTTTGAACGTCCGTATTGGCGCAATCCGTTTTCCTCCTCAGATTCGAAGTAATAATTTGTGCAGTCATAATAAATGACTTTGTCATGTCGGGCACCAAGTTTAAGACTGTTTTTATATACGGCTGCCTGTATGCCATCACTTTCTTTTGACAATAGCGACAGGGCTCTATATACCTGATGAATATCCACCTTCGGTTGCTCAATAAAGTTTTTCGCATCCTCAAGTGAAGATAACTTTGACCCGGGATAAAGTATCCTCGTGTAGAGCAACATTGACAGGATACTATTCAGGCCATATTCATTCTTATGCCTTTTCTCGATTTTATTGCAGATCTTGTCAAGACCGAGTTCATAATAGACTTTCTGAAGAAACAGATAGCCTCCGTTGTAGCTGTTCTGCTCATTCTGTTTTATCATCTTATTTTGAGACAGTTTAACCACGACATCCCTACGCTGCCCCTTGTCCGCTAGAGTGAGTTCTTTGATGTATTCCTTAACGGCATCCATAGTGTTCTCTTCACCAAAACGTGCTTTTACCTCCTCAATAGTACCCAAACGTTCTACGGTTCGTGTCGAACTCTTGCCAGAATCAGTCCTATAGGACTTCTGGATATAGTAAAGAGTGGCGTTTTTAGATTTACTGATGGTCAATTTCATATCGTATAGCTGTATATAGCTACAAATATACAAACAAAATTTGACAAAAAAAAGAGTTTCATCAGAAACTCTATCAAATATTTACAAAAATTTTAAATCAAGGATGTGTCAAAGTCCCGAGG